>JAHEGZ010000009.1 GCA_024644865.1 Aurantimicrobium sp. | reverse complement strand
CATCAGACCACACGATGGCGGCATTGTTTCCGCCGAGCTCAGCTTGAACGCCTTTTCCGAGCCGAGCAGCTTCTAGTGAAATGGAGCGACCCGTCTGAATGGAGCCCGTGACAGTGACGGCGTCAACAGCTGATGAGCGCACGAGTGCCTGGCCGACAGATGAGCCACCGTGAACGACCTTCACGAGATCGATGGGCATCCCTGCTTCGATCAAGATTTCCACAACTCTCGTTGCGACCAGGCTTGCCAATGGAGAAGGTTTGAAGACAACGGCATTGCCACAGATGATGGCTGGCGCAATCTTGGAGACAGGGAGCGCCACGGAATTATTCCAGGGCATCACTGCCGCGACGACCCCTACCGGATGCAGGTTGACCGAAATCCCCGGTGCAATATTCGTGGTCTCGAAAACAGCGCTCGAGAGGGATATCGCCGAGTGAATGTGAGCGACTGCCCTCTGAATTTCTTGGCTCGCCATTGTGATGGGCTTGCCAGTCTCCTGCACAATCATGTCGCTGAGCGACTTCGTTTCGCGTTCGAGTAGCGTCGCCCATTTTTCGAGCAGGGAAACGCGCACGCTCAACGGTGAAGTAGCCCACTCTTTCTGGACCACTCGAACGCGCGAAAGGTCGGGCAGTTCGCCTGCACGGGGCGCGCTCGGTGATTCGGTGTTTCTTCTGCGTATCGCACTCAGGATTTCGGGAGTGGTGGCGAGGGCTGCGGCTCGAGCGCCGATCCATTCGAGCGTGTGAGCAGCGTGAGCGGGGGCATCCGAAGCGATCGCGTCAACGGCAATGGTCACGTTGAAGCCTCGCTCATAAGCGTCGAGGGCAGTCTCGCGAATGCATGCATGAGTATGAACCCCTGCGATGACGAGGTGCGTGACGTCTCGTTCGACGAGCCAGCGATCGAGTGTCGGATCGACGAATCCCCGAAAGTACTGTTTGTGAACAACGAGTTCACCGCGTTGCTCGCGAAGAGAGGGAGGAGGTTCAATGCCGGGAGTGCCAACAACACACCGAGGTTCAGCTCGACGATGTGGCATTGCATCGAGGCCATCTGGAGAAACCGCGGTTCGAATGTGGACAACCGGCAATCCGGCAGCGCGGAACGAGGCCACGAGACTGTTTACCTGGTCTGTCACCACGTCAGCGGACGGAGTGAGGCCGTCGGCAGAGAGGTAATCGACCTGCATGTCGACGACGAGCAACGCCGTGGTCATGCGCCCGAACGTTCAATCTGTGCGACGAGAAGGTTGCCCATTTCTCGGGTGCCTACAACGCGCGAATCCGATGCGGCGATGTCGAAGGTGCGCACACCTGAGGACAGGACTGCATCGATTGAGCGCTCGATCGCTTCGGCGAGAGGTGTCGCCTCCGCGCTCGCGCGAAGCATCCAGCACATGGTCAAAACCTGTGCCAACGGGTTGGCCATATCGCGCCCAGCGAGGTCGTAAGCAGCACCATGAGCCGTCTGAAAAACCGAGGCTCCTTGGAACGAAAAATTGCCCGAGAATGACATGCCCCGCGACCCCAGGAGCACCGCGCCCGTGTCACCGATCACGTCACCGAACATGTTCGGTGCAACAATCACGTCAAAATGCCTGGGGTTGGTCACCAATTGAAAACAGGCGTTATCAATTTCAAGGAACTCGCAGGTGACGCCTTGGTCGACAGTCTCCCCCGCGACGCTCTTCCAGAGGTCGCTGATTGTTGGGACGCCTCCCGGTTTGGTGACGATTGTGAGGTGCTTACGGCGCGAGAGGGCCTGGGTGCTGGCGACCTCCATGAGTGCTCGCACAGCACGTCGGTCGTAGCGCGCCTCTTGGAAGGCGGTATCCGCGCCATCCCAACCGAAAGCACCCTGATAGAGCCCGCCGATGTTGTCGCGTACGACGAGTACATCCGTGCCGGCGACTATCTCGGGGCGCATAGCCGAAGCTTCAATTACCAGCGGCGAGGGCACAATCGGGGTGAGCTTGTAGGAGAGCTCAAACTCGTCGCGCAGTTGATAGACAAATCTTCCGCCCGCGGGTCCGTGCAAAATGGGAATGTTGTTGGCAAACGTGGTGGTGTAAAAAGCGCGCAAGTCATCGTTGAGGCAGAGCCCGTGTTCATCGCGAGAAGGCTGGGCGGGAGCGTCGATGATGGAGACCGGAATCGCGGTCGCGCTGGAGGCAGCGTTTACTGCACGACGGCAAACGTCAATGATTTCGGGGCCGATACCTTCACCGGGTACGACAGCAAATGTGACTTCCATTACACAGACACGGTACTAGCTCAGGGACAACAGCGACGCGGCCAGGATGGCCAGCGCCAGCCCGATCATCTGAACTCTTGCGATTCGCTCCTTGAGCAGAATTGTCGCGAGCAGGATGGTGCCTGCTGGGTACAAGGCCGCCAGGACGGCCATGATGCTCATGTTGCCGATATGCAGACCCGTCAAAATGATTACGTTGCCGAGGGTGTCAAAAACTCCGCACACGAGAGCAAGTTGCAGACCGCGCTTCCAGTTGATCGCGCCTTGCTCACCAACAACCATGTCGGCGCGCGGACCACGACCGGCGAACATCCCTCGCTTCTTCATGGCACTGATGATTGTTGTCACAATCACGATCACCGTCATGAGTGACAGCGCCATGAAACGGTTCGCCACAAATGGTGCGAAGCCACTGTCTGGCGAAGTCTGATGCATGCAGATCAGGTAGAGCCCGATGCCAATGCCGGCGAAGGTGGCAAATAAGAGGCCACGCGCGGTGACTTTGACGGCGCCTTTTTCAGGAACAAAGCCGACGAGGGCAACCGCGACCAGCGCGATCGCGATGGCGATGTAGGCCAGTGATGACAGGGTGTGCCCGGTGAAGAATTCCCATGCCACCGGAACGATTGCAGAGACCAGTGCACCCAGCGGCGAGAGGATGCTCATTGGCCCGATCGCCAAACTGGCGTAAAGAAACAGAATGGCGAAAGTACCGGCGAAACCGGAAAGACCGCCCCAAAACAGGGTCTGACCTGTGGCCTGCGTGGCCCAGTTTCCTCCGACGAGGAAGAACGCTAGGACGGCAGTGAGAAGCCCAGCCATTTCGGAGAACCAGGTGATACGAATGGAGCCGAGGTATCGGGCGCCGAGGCCACCAAAGAAGTCAGAGACACCGTAGACCACGGCACCCGACAATCCGAGGATGACTGAAAGCACGTCTCAAGCCTAGGGTGGAGATAAGGAAAGGCATTCCATGACGAACGACTCATACTCTGGCGATGACGACCTCGAACTCATCGGTGGAGACCCCCGGGTGGACCGCGAACTGCTGAGCCACATCCTGCTGGGCCACTGGCCCGAGATTCGCCTCGCCTCTCGTGCGCTCGCCGGTACTCCCGACTTCCAGGGCGTGCTCGGCTTGAGCAAAGAAGACCATCGTGCCCGTGTGCTCGGCCAACTCAAACTGCTGGTCGAGAACGGTCAGGTGCATCGTGCGTACCCCAAGGCGTTTGGTGGCCAGGACGACCACGGCGGAATGCTCGCCGCGTTTGAAGAGCTGGTTGCTGCCGACCCGTCGCTCCAGATCAAGTCGGGCGTGCAATGGGGACTGTTCGCCTCGGCCATCTTGCACCTGGGCACCGCTGAGCACCACGCACGCTTCTTGCCGGATGCCCTGTCGCTGGCCACGCCCGGCATCTACGCGATGACCGAAACCGGCCACGGTTCCGACGTTTCCTCGCTGGGTACCACCGCCGAGTACGACCCGACGACGCAAGAGTTTGTGATCAACACCCCGTTCCGCGGGGCGTGGAAGGACTACCTCGGCAACGCCGCTCTGCACGGGCGCGCTGCTGTCGTCTTTGCCCAGCTGATCACCCAAGATGTTGACCACGGCGTGCACGCGTTCTACGTTCCGATTCGGGATGAGGACGGTAACTTCTTTGCCGGCGTCGGCGGCAACGACGACGGACTCAAGGGCGGTCTCAACGGCATCGACAACGGGCGGCTGCACTTCGATCACGTGCGTGTTCCCCGCACCAATCTGCTCAACCGGTACGGCGATGTATCCGAAGATGGCACGTACACGTCGCCGATCGCGAGCCCCGGGCGACGCTTTTTCACGATGCTCGGAACTCTGGTGCAGGGGCGCGTGTCACTCGATGGAGCTTGCGTGAACGCATCCAAGATGGCGTTGCAGATTGCAGTGACCTACGGCAACCAGCGGCGCCAGTTTGCCGACCACACCGGACAAGAGACGGTGCTGCTCGACTACCAGCGTCACCAGCGCCGACTCATTCCGCGCATCGCTTCGACCTACGCACAGAACTTTGCGCACGACGTTCTGCTTCGAAAGTTCGACGGGGTGTTCAACGGTTCAGAAGACACCGACGAGTCGCGTCAGGATCTCGAGACGCTCGCCGCGTCGCTCAAACCCCTTTCGACCTGGTTTGCTCTCGACACCCTCCAAGAGGCCCGGGAGGCCTGCGGTGGTCAGGGCTTCTTGGCTGAGAACCGACTCGTCGGTCTTCGTGCCGACCTCGACATCTACGTCACCTTCGAGGGCGACAACAACGTGTTGCTTCAGCTGGTGGCCAAGCGCCTGCTCACCGACTTCGGCAAGAAGTTCAAGAAAGCCTCGCCGGCCGAGCTCGCAAAGTTTGCCCTCGGTCAAACCGCCGACCGAGCTCTGAGCAGCAGCGGGCTTCGCCGTCTCGGACAGAACGTCACCGACATGGGATCGACCGCCCGCGCGGTTGCTCGCCTGCGCGACGCCAACACTCAGCGCGAGTTGCTCGCCGACCGAGTTGAGACGATGGTCGCGCAGCTGGCCTCAGAACTTCAGTCGGCTCGCAAGGCTGGTCGGGGCGAAGAAGCGTTCAATGCACGGCAGTCAGAACTCATCGAGGCAGCTATCGCACACGCAGAGCTTTTGCAGTGGGAGGCATTCACCGAGGGGCTCGACAAGATTCGCGACGCCGACACCAAACAGGTACTCACGTGGGTGCGCGATTTGTTCGGTCTCGGTCTCATTGAAAAGAGCATGGCTTGGTATCTCATCCACGGACGATTGTCAGCACAACGCGCGCAGGCTGTCACCCGTTACGTTGACCGCTTGATTGCTCGCTTGCGCCCGCACGCCCAAGATCTGGTCGATGTCTTTGGATACGGCCCTGAGCACCTTCGTGCTGAGATTGCCACTGGAGTCGAGCAAGCTCGACAAGATGAAGCGCGAGCTTACTTTGCCGACTCTTCGCGACGCTTTCCGCCCAAGGAGAGCGTTGACAAGAATCCCAGCGCCAAGAAGCCAGCGGCCGAATAAGCACCAAATCGGGTTGCGTCAGAGAACGCGATTTTTGCTTGCTCAGCAATCGGTGCGGTCTGGGGGTCTTTCTCGAGAGCGGGAATGACCGCGCCAGAACTGTCGACAACCGAATCAACAATCGCGGTGACCTGCTTCTCGGGAAGCTTCATGTCATTGAGTGAGTTGGTGAGCAGGCCGGCGGTTGCAGTGAACAAGATTGTTCCAAGAACAGCAATGCCCAAAGCGGAGCCCAGCTGACGCGAGGTGCTCTGCGTTCCCGAGGCTTGGCCCGATTCTTCAACGGGGACATCCTTGAGAATCACGTTGGTCAGCTGAGCGGTGGCAAGACCAACACCCATTCCGTAGACGAATAGCCACGGCACGACTGACCACCAATCTCCGGTCGCTGAGATGCCGAATCCGACTCCGGCAACGCCGACGATTTCGAGCAGGATGCCCAGCTGAACCATGCGCACGGGCGCGACGCGTCCGCTCAGTCCTCCGGCCAAACCGCTCGCGACGAATGCACCGATGGCTAGGGCAAGAATGACGAAACCGGTCTGGAGGGCGTCATATCCGACGACGAACTGCAACCACAGTGGCAGCGACAGGATGATGCCGAACTCGCCCATGCTGATGATCATGGCGGCGATGTTGCCGTTGGTGAATGAGCTGATGGTGAACAGGTTGAACGCGATGAGCGTGCTCTTTCCGTTCTTCTGGCGGCGCAAACCGTGCATGATGAACGCAACCGTTGCCAGAACGAAGACCGCGAAGCAGAACGGAATGATCGAGATTCCCGAGCTCCAGGTGATGTCACCGAGAACGAAAGGCTTATTCACGAGCCACCAGCCGTAGGTGCGGCCCTCAATGAGACCAAAGACCAAGGCAGTCAGCGCGACGACCGAAAGCACGGCTCCGGTCCAGTCGATTCGGCGAGCCGTGGGCTCCTTCGATTCCTGCACGAACAGGAACGCCCCCACGATGATGATGATGCTCAACGGAATGTTGATTCCGAATGCCCAGCGCCACGAGAAGTCCGTGGTGAGCCATCCACCAAGGAGAGGCCCGACGGCCACCATTCCACCGATGGTTGAACCCCAGATAGCGAAGGCGATGCCGCGCTCTTTGCCGCGGAAGGTTGCGTTCACCAGAGACAGCGTGGTGGGCAGAACCATGGCGCCACCCAGCCCCTGAATTACGCGTGCCCCAATCAGCAGGTCGGGGGTGGTGACGAGGGCTGCCGCAATTGACGACAGGCCGAACAGTGTCATACCGATCACCATGATTCGGCGACGACCGAACTTGTCGGCGAGGGTGCCGAATACAAGGAGCAGGGCGGCGAAGACGAGGGTGTACGACTCCTGCACCCACTGAACCTGGGTGCTGGTCAGGCCGAGGTCGTCGATGATCGACGGGATGGCAACGTTGACGATTGTCGAGTCAACGATGATGAGCGATACGGCGAGGCTGATGAAGACAAGGCCGATCCAGCGAGTTCGTGGTGAAGTCATGCCCCTAATCTAGCTTTATGAAGCACCACCCCACGCGCGAGAGAGTTCGAGGTAAAGGGTATTTCTCTCGACTCGGTCCCGGAATTGTTACGGGTGCCGCCGATGACGACCCCTCGGGCATTGCCACCTATTCGCAGGTGGGCGCGGCGACCGGATACCGACTGCTCTGGGGCGCTGTGTTTTTGCTCCCGCTTGCGTTTGCAGTGCAAGAAGCCTGTGCCCGATTGGCCATTGCCACCGGTAAAGGGCTGGCCGGCATCATCAAGGAGCGGCTGCCCCGTCCCGTGCTCTACATCTGTGTGATTCTGGTTGCCATCGCCAACACGGTGAACATCGCCGCCGACCTCGGGTCGATTGCCGCTTCCATCAATTTGCTTGTGCCGATTCCGCACATGGTCGGTGTGATCGCGGCGGCACTGGTGATTGCCCTGCTCGAGGTGTTCATTCCGTATCACCGCTATGCGAAATTCCTGCGCTGGCTTTGTCTGTCTCTAGTCGCCTATGTCGCCGTGATGTTCGTGGTGAATGTGAACTGGGGGCAGGTCGCTTCGGGGGCGTTGGTGCCGCACTTCGATTGGGGCAAGGCGGACATTGCACTTTTGATTGCTTTGGCCGGCACGACCATTTCTCCCTACCTTTTCTTCTGGCAGGCCGCCGAAGAGGTAGAGGGATTAGCGGCATCGAATGACAGGGCGCCCACTCGCGCGCACATTCGAGCCATGCGCGGGGATGTCGGTGCGGGTATGTTCACGACGGTTTTCGTCGCCGGCTCGATAATGATCACGGCTGCGGCAACCTTGAACGCCAGCGGCATCACCGACATTCAAACCGCTGAACAGGCTGCGGCAGCGCTCACGCCCATTGCCGGTCAATACGCCAGCTTGCTGTTCCTGATCGGCATTGTCGGAACGGGTTTGCTCAGCGTTCCGGTTTTGGCCGGAGCTACCTCGTACGCCATGGCAGAAACCTTTGGCTGGCGCGAGAGCCTCGAAAAGAAGCCCAACCAGGCCAAAGCGTTCTACGCGATTATTCTCGGGTCGATTCTCATCGGCCTGGTGCTCAACCTTGTTGGGGTGAACCCCATCCAATTTTTGGTGCTCGCTGCAATCACGAACGGCTTGACCGCGCCGTTCCTGATGGCAGTGATTTGGTGGTTGGCCAAAGACAGCAAGCTGCTCGGCAAGTG
The DNA here is from genome assembly GCA_024644865.1 of Aurantimicrobium sp. Classification (GTDB taxonomy): domain Bacteria; phylum Actinomycetota; class Actinomycetes; order Actinomycetales; family Microbacteriaceae; genus CAIOLM01. Next base: position 65,827 of record JAHEGZ010000009.1, on the reverse strand, counting down.
GGTGAGCCCCTGGTGGTCAAAACTGCTGCTCGGCATCGCAATAGTGGCGATGACGATGCTGCCGATTCTGTGGCTGTTCGCGCCCTAGCGCCTGCTACTTCTTGGCGTCAGACTTGGTTGTCTTGGGCGTCTTGCTGAACACGAAGATGTAAAAAATCTCAAGGATGCCCAGAGTGTTCACGATGAAGAGCACGATGAACCACACTCCGTCGCGACGTCCGCCGGCCTTGTAAAGCGCGATTGCCTTCCACACCGCCGACCAAATGCCGAGGATGATGATGACCGGCATCAACGCATTGAGCCACTCGGGGGTAGTAACTGCAGTATTCATGCCTCTAGTGTTGCACCATGAACACTGCCGTTCCCAGTAACTACCGTCGTTTCATAGGTGTCGCCCGCATTGTGCTTGGGCTTCTCGTCTTGGTAAGCGTTGTTTACCAAATTCAAGATCGCCTCGTGCACAACGTGTTTCGCCCGGGGGAGTACTTCGCCTTCTTCACGATTCAAACCGCGCTGATGGATGTGGTCGTTCTCGGAGTAGGTGCGTGGTTAGCGTTTACGACGCCCAAAGACACTCGCCTGTTCACAATCGTGCGTGTGTGCATTGTTGGCTTTGCCGTGGTGACCTGCGTTGTCTACAACCTTTTGCTGCGCAACGTTCCGGGTGAGCCGGGATACGTGTGGCCAGTGTGGCCGAACGAGGTACTGCACGTGTGGGCGCCGATTCTGCTGGTGCTCGACTGGTTGTTTGCGCCGGGACGTGCATCCATTCGTTTGCGTGCGTCGCTCTGGGTGCTTATCTACCCAGTCGCTTGGGTTGCCTTCTCGATCATTCGCGGACTCGCCACGGGATGGTGGCCCTATCCGTTCCTGAACCCGACCGAGCCTGCGGGCTGGGCCGGCGTGGTCGAATACATCGTGGGCATTGCCGCCTTCTTCTTGCTGAGCGCGTTCGTCTTCGTGGCAATCGCTCGCATATGGGAGCGCGCCCGTTCTCGTCAGGCTTAGGCTTGCGAGCATGACCAAAGAATCCCGCGTGCTCGGAAGCTCTGACCTCTCCGTTTTTCCTATCTGCCTTGGTGGCAACACTTTCGGCTGGACCGCTGACGCGGCTGAGTCGGTTGAAGTGCTCGATGCGTTCGTCGCCGACGGCGGAAATTTTGTAGACACCGCCGACGCCTACTCGCGTTGGAAGCCGGGAAACTCAGGCGGTGAATCCGAGCAGATCATTGGCGACTGGATGCGCGCCCGCGGCAACCGCTCATCTGTCGTCGTCGCCACCAAGGTCGGCAAACTCGCGCCCCTCGAAGGGTTGAGTGCTTCCACCATTGCCACCGCGGCAGAAGACTCGCTCCGACGCCTGCAAACCGACTACATCGACGTGTACTACGCGCATGCCGACGATGAATCGGTACCGGTGGAGGAGTCGGCCGCTGCGTTCAACCAGTTGGTGGTCGACGGCAAGGTGCGCCACCTCGCCCTGTCGAACTACACGGGCGAACGGCTCGAGGAGTTTCTGGCGTGCTGTGAGGTCAACGGATTCGCCAAGCCGATTCTGTTTCAGCCGCACTACAACCTGGTGTTCCGCAGCGAATACGAATCGGACATGGCGCCGGCCGTTGACAAGCTCGGTCTGAGTGTGGCCTCCTACTTCTCATTGGCTTCAGGTTTCTTGACCGGCAAGTACGCAACCGCCGAAGACATTGCCGGAGCCGCGCGCAAAGCAGGCGTCTCGAGCTACGACAACCCGCAGGCTCGCCAGGTGTTGGCCAAGGTTGCCGAGGTTGCCCAGGCTCATTCGGTCGACTCGGCCACGGTTGCCCTGGCGTGGCTGCTCACGCGCGCGCACGTCGACGCTCCGATTGCGAGCGCCCGCGTGGTGAGCCAGCTTCCTGCGCTGATGGCGGCTGCGCGCATCCAGCTATCGGCGGATGAGGTCGCCAGCCTCACGAGCGCTTCGAACGGACTGTAATCGATGACCGTCACGCTGACCGAGGTTGAGATTCCGACAGCAGATGGACTGTTGCGAGGTGTGCTCGGAGTGCCCGAGGGCAGTGGCCCCTGGCCAGCGGCGGTCATGGTGCACGAGGTTTTTGGCATCGACGAAAACATGCGCGCGCAGGTTGAACGCCTGGCCTCTGCCGGCTACGTCGTTGTGATGCCTGACCTGTTTAGCCGCGGCGGAGCACGCAAGTGCCTGAACGCGACGTTTCGCGCACTCACCTCGGGAACGGGACAAGCCTTCGACGACGTCGAAGCGGCCAAGCAGATGCTGATTGCCCGCGATGACTGCACCGGCAAGGTCGGCGTCATCGGGTTCTGCATGGGCGGGGGGTTTGCCCTTCAGTTGGCGAATCACGGCTACGGGGCATCCGCGATCAACTACGGCATGATGCCCAAGGATCTCGACGCCGTTCTCGGCGGTGCGTGCGCCATCATCGGCTCATACGGTGCAAAAGACAAGACCCTCAAAGGTGCTGCAGCAACCATGGAGAGGGAGCTCACGGCCAGGGGAATACCCCACGACATCAAGGAATACCCCAACGCCAACCACGCGTTCATGAACCCCGGACCGGCGGGCCCCAAGCTGCTTCGCCCGTTCATGCAAAAGGTCGTTGGGTTCAAGCCGTACCCCGAAGACGCCGCCGACGCGTGGATGCGCATCGAGAAGTTTTTCGCCGAACACCTTCGGTAGACGGCTGGCGGGCGGCCGCCGTGTTCGTCATTAAGCAACAGGGTGTGCGCTATTTTCCGGTCGCACTTTTTGCTGCCAGCGTTATCGTTGATGAACCGCGTCCGCTGTGACGCGCCTTTGACTCAACGAGGAGACACCCATGGACACCCTAGAGAGCTTGCTCGCCGCCATCGCACCGACCGGTGCGTCGCGCGACATCCTGAACCCGGCAACCGGCGAACTCGTCGCCAAGGTTGCCGAGCACACCGTTGATGACCTCAACGCTGCCGTTGCCGCAGCCAAGAAGGCTCAGCCGGCCTGGGCTGCACTTGGTCACGAAAAGCGCAGCGAGCTGATGATGAAAGCGGCGGATGCCATTGCCGCACACGCTGAGCCGCTCGCTCAGCTGCTCACCCGCGAACAGGGCAAGCCGCTCAACGGCCCCAACGCTCGATTCGAGATTGGTGGCGCCGAGGCGTGGCTTCGCGTTGCTGCTGCAACTCCGCTCGAGACCGAGGTTGTCGTTGACGATGACTCGGGTCACGCCGAGCTCACGTACAAGCCGATCGGTCTGGTTGGCGCCATTGGCCCCTGGAACTGGCCGGCCATGATCACCATTTGGCAGGTTGCACCGGCTCTGCGCATGGGTAACGCTGTCATCGTCAAGCCTTCGGAGTTCACTCCGCTCATCGTGACGGCAATCGTAAAGGTCATGAACACGGTTCTCCCTGAGGGCCTGGTCACGGTTGTCTCTGGCGGCCGTGAGGTTGGTGCCGCGCTCACCGCTGAGCCGTCAATCGGCAAGATCATGTTCACTGGCTCGACTGCAACCGGCAAGGCCATCATCAAGAGCTCGGCCGACACGGTCAAGCGCCTCACGCTCGAGCTCGGCGGAAACGACGCTGGAATCGTGCTTCCGGATGCCGATCCCAAGGCCATCGCCGAGGGTCTGTTCTGGGGCGCATTCATCAACACCGGTCAGACCTGTGCCGCGCTCAAGCGTCTCTACGTGCACGAGTCCATCGCTGACGAGGTCGCCAAGGAACTCACCGCTGTTGCCGCCAACATGCCCATGGGTGTCGGCACTGACGAGAACAACGTGCTTGGACCGCTGCAAAACAAGAAGCAGTACGACATTGTTGCTGACCTCGTCGAGAAGGCCAAGGCCGGCGGAGGAAAGGTGCTGCTCGGAGGTAACCCCGATGAAAGCCAGCCCGGTTTCTTCTACCCGACGACCATTGTCGACAACCTGCCCAACGACAACGCTCTCGTTCAGATCGAGCAGTTCGGTCCGGCCTTGCCGATCATCCGCTACTCCGATGTCGACCAGGCAGTCGAGTGGGCAAACGGTGTCGATGTCGGACTCGGTGCCTCGGTGTGGTCGTCTGACAAGACCAAGGCTCGCGAGGTCGCAGAGCGTCTGGTCGCCGGAACGGTGTGGATCAACTCGCACGGTGGCGTGCACCCGATGATCCCGTTCGGTGGTGCAAAGCAGTCCGGCTACGGTCTGGAGTTCGGCGTCGAGGGCCTTAAGGCACTCGGTGTTCCGCAGGTAATCAACGGTTAGTTGTGTGTGGATAAAGCAAAGCCCCCGGCCGCATACCGGGGGCTTTGCTCATGCGCGACTATTTTTCGAGGATGTTCGCGGCCAGAGTTTCTACACTCACGTGAGCTTTCTCGGCCGAGGCCGTGAGACGGGCCGCAGCGTCGGCCGAGATGGTCACCGTGAGTGTTCTCGTTTGGCCAGTGACAGACCCCTTGGCGAGTGGCTCTCTTGTCTTGAGCACGAGGCCGAGCACGGGTGAGAGCACGGTGCCCAGGGCATCCAGAATGGCGAAGACGCCAACCATTCGACCAAAGCCCTCGTTCCAGCCATCGGCGATGTGACCGTCAGTCAGGGTCAGAAGTGCAACGCAGATGTAGACAATGGCCATCGTGACAAACGTTGCCAGCAACGTGTAGCGAATGATGGGTTGCTTGCGCGTCGAGAGCAGAAGCAGGAGGTTTGCCTGCGCCAAGAACCCGGCCAACAGACTAGACAGCAACAGGGCTTTGCCCCACTGGCCTTGGGCATCCCAGTTGTCGGCCCAGTTCGTCCAGATCATGACCATGGCGGTGAAAAACGCGACAACGCTAGCCGCAATGCCGACAAACCCGATGACCCGAATGGCGCGACCCACGATTGCCAGGTGGCACAGAATGCTCACGCTGGCCAGGCCGACAATGGCGGTTGTGCCAATGACTTTGCCAACCGTTTCGTTCACGCCGCCGCCGACAAGCGCGTAGATGCCGATGAGCGCAGAGGCAGCAAACGCGGCAATGATGATGATGACTGTGACGCGACGAACGCCTTTGAGGGTTGAACTGTTCATGTCTCTCAGGCTACTCCGGGCATCTAAGGTGAGAAATAGGATTCATTCATTTCGCAGCAGAGACGGCAGACACACTCATGGGCACTCCCAAGTTCAAAGCATCCGGATGGACGACCAAAGACATTCCCGACCAAACCGGCCGAGTGGCCATCGTCACGGGCGCGAATTCGGGGCTCGGTTACTTCACCGCGCTCGACCTCGCGCGTTCCGGGGCCTCGGTAACCCTTGCGGTTCGAACCCTCACCAAGGGCGAAAAAGCAAAGGCCGAGATGCTGGCCCTCGCTCCCGGAGCAGACCTCACCGTGATGGAGCTCGACGTCTCGAGTCTGGCCTCGGTCAAGAAGTTTGCCGCCGACTGGCAGAAGGCCAACCCGGGCGGTCTCGACCTGCTGATCAACAACGCGGGCGTGATGGCGATTCCTCGCCGCACCACCGTTGACGGTTTCGAGATGCAGTTCGGCACCAACCATCTCGGTCACTTCGCGCTGACCGGTCAGCTGCTTTCGGCGCTGGCCAAGCGTCCGGGGGCTCGAGTCGTCAACGTTTCGTCAACGGCTCACCGCGCCGGAACGATGGACTGGGATGACCTCATGGGCGAGAAGTCATACAGCCCGTGGCGTCGCTACGGTCAGAGCAAGTTGGCCAACCTGTTGTTTACGAGCGAGCTCAACGCTCGGTTCGAGGATGCCGGCCTGGCCATCAAGGCGATGGCGGCGCATCCGGGTTATGCCGCTACCAACCTTGCGTCGGTTGCACCTGACATGAAGGGCACGCGAGCCGAAGGGCTCGAGCGACGACTCATGGATTGGGGTGCGCGCACGATCGCTCAGCCAGCCGAATGGGGTGCTCTGCCCACGCTCTATGCCGCCACCGTGGTCGACCTTCCCGGTAACTCGTTCATCGGTCCAGACGGCTTTGCTGCCCAGACCGGTTACCCCCACGTGGCCAAGCGCAATAAGAAGGCGCACAGCGTTGAGGATGCCCGCCGGCTGTGGTCAGTCAGTGAGGCCCTGACGGGGGTCAGCTACGATTTTGGCGCCGCAGGCCGCAAGTAAACTGTCACAGTGAGTGACGCTGAATACACCCTCGACATTTCGAGTGCCGTGATTCCCGCGCGCTCGCAGGCGCTGCTGGATGCGCTCGCCACTCGTGTCGTCATCGGCGACGGCGCCATGGGCACACAACTTCAGGAGTTCAACCCCACTCTGGCCGACTACGAGCAGCTGGAAGGTTGCAACGAGATCCTCAATGTGTCGCGCCCCGACATCATTACGAGCATCCACAACGCGTACCTCGAAACGGGTATCGACGCCATTGAGACCAACACGTTCGGTGCGAACTGGTCGAACCTCTCTGACTACAACATCGAAGACCGCATTGAGGAGCTCGCTCAGGCTGGGTCGCGACTGGCTCGAGATGCCGTCGAATTGTTCGAAGCCCGCGATGGCCGAATGCGTTGGGTGCTCGGTTCGATGGGTCCGGGAACCAAGCTGCCTAGTCTTGGGCACACGACGTACGCTCACCTGCGAAACACGTTCGCCGAGCAGGCGGTCGGCCTGATCAAGGGCGGCACCGACGCGTTTCTCATTGAGACATCACAAGACTTGCTGCAAACCAAGGCAGCGGTCAACGGGTGCAAGCAAGCGATTGCGCAGCTGGGCATCCGCTTGCCGATTTTTGTTGAGATCACGGTCGAGCTCACCGGCACGATGCTCATGGGAAGCGAGATTGGTGCGGCGTTGACCGCGCTCGAGCCGCTCGGCGTAGACATGATTGGCTTGAACTGCGCCACCGGCCCGACCGAGATGAGCGAGCACCTTCGCTACCTGTCGAAGCACTCTCAGGTTCCGGTCATGTGCATGCCCAACGCCGGTCTTCCCGTGCTGACGGCAACGGGTGCGAGCTACCCTCTCACCCCCGACCAGTTGGCCACCGCTCACGAGCAGTTCGTGCGCGAGTTCGGCCTCTCGCTCGTCGGCGGATGCTGCGGCACGACACCGGAACACATGAAGGCCGTTGTCGATCGCCTGGCGCCAGTCGCTGGTCGAGTAGCCGCCGAGGGCGGCGTATCGAGACCCGGGCGAATCATCGAAGAAGACCCGGGTGTCGCGAGCCTTTACCAGCACGTTCCGTTCAGCCAAGACAATGCCTACCTTGCCATCGGTGAGCGCACCAATGCGAACGGCTCCAAGGCGTTCCGCGAGGCAATGCTCGAACAACGCTGGGACGACTGCGTTGAGATCGCAAAGAACCAGATTCGCTCGGGTGCGCACCTGCTCGACGTTTGTGTCGACTACGTCGGTCGCGACGGCGTGGACGACGCGCGCGAAATCGTGTCGCGGTTTGCCAGCGCATCCACTCTGCCGTTGGTCATTGACTCCACCGAGCCCGCCGTGATTCAGGCTGGCATGGAGCTCATCGGCGGTCGCCCCGTGGTCAACTCGGTGAACTTCGAAGATGGTGATGGCCCGAATTCTCGCTACGGCAAAATCATGCCCCTGGTCAAAGAGCATGGCGCTGCCGTCATCGCACTGACGATCGACGAAGAGGGTCAGGCGCGCACGGCCGAGGGCAAGGTGCGCATTGCCAGTCGGCTGGTCGACGACCTGGTCGGCTCATGGGGCATGAAAGTCACCGACATCATCGTGGATGCCCTGACCTTCCCGATCGCCACCGGGCAAGAAGAAACCCGCCGCGACGCCATTGAGACCATCGAAGCGATTCGTCAGATCACCACGAAGTATCCGGGCATTCACACCACTCTCGGAGTATCAAACGTGTCGTTCGGGCTAAACCCTGCCGCCCGCGTTGTGCTCAACTCTGTTTTCTTGCATGAGGCGGTCGAAGCCGGACTCGACTCGGCAATCGTCGATGCGGCCAAAATCGTTCCGCTGGCGAGCGTGCCCGACGACCAGCGCAAGGTCGCCCTCGACCTGGTCTGGGACCGCCGGGAGTATGACGTCGAAGGCAACCTCACCTACGACCCGCTATCGACGATGCTCGACCTGTTTGCCGGCGTCGATTCAGCTGCTCTCAAAGATCAGCGTGCTGCAGAGCTAGCCGCCCTTCCGCTTGGCGAACGCTTGGCCCGCCGCATCATCGACGGCGAGAACAAGGGCCTCGAAGAAGACCTCGCCACCGCACGCTCCGAGGGAATGGCACCACTCGACATCATCAACGACCACCTGCTCTCGGGCATGCAGGTTGTGGGCGACCGTTTCGGCAAAGGCGAGATGCAGTTGCCGTTCGTGTTGCAGTCGGCCGAGGTCATGAAGACGGCCGTTGCACTTCTTGAGCCGTTCATGGAAAAGAGCGAGGCCGCCGGCAAAGGCAAGATTGTGTTGGCCACCGTGCGCGGAGACGTGCACGACATCGGCAAGAACCTCGTCGACATCATTTTGACCAACAACGGTTACGACGTCGTCAACATCGGCATCAAGCAGTCGATCAACGACATCATCGCTGCGGCCGAGGTGCACAAGGCCGATGTCATCGGCATGAGCGGACTGCTCGTGAAGTCGACGGTGGTCATGAAAGAGAACCTGCTGGAACTCAACGCTCGCGGGCTGGCTACGAAGTGGCCCGTCATTCTCGGCGGCGCAGCACTGACGCGCGCATTCGTCGAGGAAGACCTCGCCGAGCTCTTCGAGGGAACAGTACGTTATGCCAAAGACGCCTTCGAGGGGCTCGCGTTGATGGAACCCCTGGTCGCGATTGCTCGTGGTGCGGATGCCAACAGTGTTGGTTTGCCGCCACTGAAGAAGCGCATCCATCGACCGGGTCTGCTGATTGAGACGCCGGTTGCCGACATGCCCGCGCGCTCTGATGTCGCCACCGACAACCCGGTGCCTGCTCCGCCGTTCTGGGGAACGCGAATCGTCAAGGGCATTCCATTGGCCGACTTTGCCGCGTTCCTTGATGAGCGCGCGACCTTTATGGGCCAGTGGGGGCTCAAGCCCGGCCGCGGTGAAGACGGCGCGTCTTATGAACAGCTTGTCGAGACCGAGGGCCGCCCGCGTTTGCGCTACTGGCTCGACCGCATTCTGGCCGAGGGCATGTTTGACCCGACCGTGATCTACGGCTACTTTCCCGTCGTGAGCCAGGGCGATGACACGATCGTGCTGCACCACGGCGATGACCCCACCGGAGCTCTCGGCGTCGCCGGCTTGCTCTCTCCCGACGGTGGCTCGACAGGCCCCCTGGGCACTGAACGCCTGCGCTTTGGTTTCCCGCGTCAACGCCGTGATCGCCACCTGTGCCTGTCTGACTTCGTGCGCTCGCGCGAGTCGGGGCAGGTCGACGTGCTCCCTGTGCAGCTCGTCACGGTGGGTGCAACGGTCGACAAGTTCACCGCCGCCATGTTCGAGGCCGACGCATACCGCGACTACATGGAGCTCAACGGTCTAGCCATGCAGCTGACCGAAGCGCTCGCGGAGTACTGGCACTCGCGCATCCGTGCTGAGCTCGGCTTTGGCGACGAAGACCCCAGCACCATTGACGGGATGTTCAAGCTCGAGTACCGCGGAGCCCGCTTCTCGCTCGGCTACCCGGCCTGCCCCGAGATGGAAGATCGTCGCAAGGTGGTTGAGCTGCTCAAGCCCGAGCGCGTGGGTATCACCCTGAGCGATGAGCTCATGCTCAACCCGGAGCAGTCAACTGACGCGTTCGTGTTCCACCACCCCGAGGCCAAGTACTTCTCGGTCTAGAGCTGGTTGCCGAGTTTGAACTCGCCCTTCTTCCAGTCAGGCATCTCTTCACCCTCTTTGCCGTACGAGAATCCGTCGGCTCCGATGGTGACGGCCATCTCTGAGGCGTCGGTGCGTGCGATGACCGGCTGGGGGTTGCCGTCGAGGTCGAGCACAATCGAGGCGTCGGTGTACCAGCTGGGCACAACCGGGGTGCCCCACCAGTCACGACGCTGGTTGTCGTGCACATCCCAGGTGACCACCGGGTTGTCAGGGTCACCCGTGTAGTAGTCCTGCGTGTAGATCTCAACGCGGTGTCCGTCGGGGTCGCGAAGGTAGAGGTAGAACGCGTTGGAGACACCGTGACGGCCCGGGCCGCGCTCGATGTGGTCGCTCATGCGAAGCGAACCGAGCTTGTCGCAGATCGACAGGATGTTGTGCTTCTCGTGGGTCGAGAACGCTACGTGGTGCATGCGGGGTCCGTCACCACCGGTCATGGCGGTGTCGTGCACAGTCGCCTTGCGGCGAATCCATGCTGCGTACACGGTTCCCTCTTCGTCTTGGATGTCTTCGGTCACCCGGTAGCCCAGGTCTTGCATGTGCTTGACCGCACGGGGGACATCCGGGGTGACCTGGTTGAAGTGGTCGAGACGAACGAGCGCACCTGGCACGTAGAGGTCGTAGCGCCAAGCCAGGCGCTCCACGTGAGTGGTCTCGTAGAAGTACTCAAACGGGAAACCCAGCGGGTCGACAACACGAACCGAGTCACCGATGCCCTTGACGAATCCTTTCTTCTCGCGACGAACCTCGCAGCCCAGCTCGGTGTAGAACGCCACCGCCTTGTCGAGATCTTCGTTGCTGCGCACACGGTATGAGAACGCGGCGACACCGGCAACTGGCCCCTTGCGCAGAATGAGGTTGTGGTGGATGAACTCCTCCATCGAACGCAGGTAAATAGCGTTCTCGTCTTCGTGCGAGACCACGAGACCGAGCACGTCGACATAGAAGTGGCGCGACTTGGCCAGGTCGGTCACGACCAGCTCCATGTACGCACAGCGCAGAATGTCGGGCGGGCTCGCTTTCGGGGTTGCGACCGGGTTGTTGGTCTTGATGGGGGCTTCGTCGGTGACGTAGAAACCGCTCGAGGTCTTTTCGCGACCTTTAAGTTCAGACATCAGCTGTCCTTTCTAATGAATTCGGGTTGTTTAGTGCTTGCCGAAGGTGGCTCCACCCACGCCGAAGCGGGGGGAGTGAGATTCTTCGAGGGTGATCTGCACGGACTGCTGAGTCGTGTAGAAATCGATGGAGCGGTATCCGCCCTCTCGGCCGAGGCCCGAGGCCTTGACGCCGCCGAACGGCGTGCGCAGGTCGCGAACATTGTTCGAGTTGAGCCACACCATTCCTGAGTCGATGCCGTGGGCAAAGTTGTGCGCGCGCTTGAGGTTGGTCGTCCACACGTATGCGGCCAAGCCGTAACGGGTGTTGTTTGCTAGCTCGAGTGCCTCTTCGTCGGAATCAAACGGTGTAATGGCAACGACCGGGCCGAAGATTTCCTCCTGGAAGATTCGAGCGTCGGGCTCGACATCGACAAACACGGTGGGGGCGACGAAGTTTCCTCCCGGAAGGCCTTCAACGCGGCCGCCACCAGCGAGCAGGCGGCCTTCGGTTTTGCCAATCTCGATGTAGCTGAGCACCTTCTCGGTGTGCTTCTCGTGAACTAGTGCGCTGACCTCGCTCGAGGGGTCGGTCGGCAAACCGACCTTGATGTTGCGAGCGCGCTCGGCAAACTTCTCGATGAAGTCGTTGTAGATGCTGCGTTCCACGAGTACGCGGCTGCCGGCGGTGCAACGCTCGCCGTTGAGGCTGAAGACACCAAACACGGTGGCGTCGAGCGCGGCCTCGAGGTCTGCGTCAGCGAATACAACTGCGGGCGACTTACCGCCGAGCTCTAGAGAAAGACTCTTGAGCAGGGGAGCGGCGTTGGTTGACAGCGTTGCGCCGGTCGAGCTGTCGCCGGTGAACGAAATGAGCGGAACATCCGGGTGCTTGACCAGGTGGTCTCCGGCGACGCCACCCGACCCCAGGATGAGGTTGAAGACACCGTCGGGAACACCGGCCTCCTTGAAGATCTCGGGCCACAGGGCCGCCGAGAGCGGGGTGTAGCTCGCGGGTTTGAGGACGACAGTGTTACCGGTGGCCATGGCCGGGCCAAGCTTCCACGACTCCTGCATGAACGGAACGTTCCAGGGGGTAATCAAGCCAGCAACGCCAATCGGCTTGCGGTTGACGTAGTTCATCTGGCGACCGGGCACCTTGAACGCGTTGTCGTGCTGGGCGACAATCAGGTCAGCGAAGAACCGAAAGTTCTCGGCGGCACGACGAGCTTGACCCAGCGCCTGCGTAATCGGCAGACCCGAGTCCCACGACTCGAGTTCAGCGAGAATCTCATCCCGCGACTCGACGATGTCGGCAACACGGTGCAGGATGCGCGAGCGCTCGCGTGGCAACATGCGAGGCCAGGGGCCCGAGTCAAACGCCTTCTTGGCGGCGGCCACGGCCAGGTCGACATCGGCGGCTTTAGCCGACGCCGAGGTGATGTAAACCTCGTTGGAAACGGGTTCAACAACGTCAAACGTGTCGCCATCCAGTGAGTCGACGAACTTGCCGTCGATGAAGTGCTGAATTTTTTCGGGCAGATTTGCGGGGCGGTTGGACATGGAAGCTCCTTGGATTACTTCTTGCTGGCCAAAAACTGGTGCAGCGTGGACAAACGGTGGTTGCGAGCGGCGAGCTCGATTTCGAGTGGGTCAGCTTTCGACTCGATGAGGTCGAGCAGGTGCTCGTGCTCATCCACGGAGTCTTTGGCTCGCCCCGGGACATAAATGAAAGCCGATTCGCGAATGGTGGAGAGACGGTTCCATCCCCGGTGAACCAGGTCGAGAATGTGCAGGTTGGCACAGTGCTCGAAGATGACCGCGTGGAACTCGTGGTTGAGCTCGGTGAAGCGGGTTGGCTCGAAGTGCTCGAGGCATTCACGCATCTCAGCGTTGATCTTGCGAGCAAGGGCGATATCGCTGGCTGTCACGTTGGGGGCAGCCATTGCGGTGGCCATGCCCTCGACCAGGCTGAGGGTCTCCATCGTGTACTGATATTCGCGGGCATCCGTGGCCACAACCTGTGCACCGACGTTTGTCGTGAAGGTGACGAGACCCTCGGCTTCAAGACGACGGATTGCCTCGCGAACAGGAACAACGCTGACATCGAGCTCTTTGGCGATGGCTCCGAGTACAAGACGGTAACCGGGGCCGAAGGTCCCGTCGGTGATTTTCGTCTTGATGAGCAGGTAAGCCCGCTCCGACTTGCTAAGTGCGATTGTTTCGGTCATGAGCGGGCCGCCTTCCACTCGTTGAACTTTTCGCGCCAGGCTGCGTTCAGCGGGAAGGTGTCTTTGACGGGCTCGCCAGCCGCAACGATTTCGGCGATGAACTCTTCTTCGAGTTCCTGCGCGATGGCATCGTTGACAACTTCTTCGACGAGCTTCGGCGGAATGACGATGAGTCCGTCGTTGTCGCCGACGATCACGTCACCGGGCTGAACGGCGCATCCGCCACAGGTCACCGTCAGGTCGGCATCCCAAGGTACGTGCAGACGACCGAGAACGGCCGGGTGTCCTCCGTTGTGGAACGCGGGGACACCAATTTCAGTCACGGCAGCCAGGTCGCGGATGCCACCGTCGGTAATCAGCGCGGCAGCGCCCAGGTGGCGAGCGCGCAGTGCGAGCACATCACCGAGCGTTCCCGAGCGACCATCGCCGCGAGCTTCAATCACGACGATGTCGTCGGTGTTGAGTGAATCGAACAGACGCTTCTGCGCGTTGTATCCGCCACCGTGCGATTCGAAGAGGTCTTCGCGGTTGGCGATGTAACGCAGCGTGCGCGCACGTCCCACGACCTTCGTTCCCGGGTGAGTGGCAGTGAGCCCGTCAATACTGACGTTGTTGTATCCGCGCTTGCGAAGTTGGATGCTCAGGGTCGCCGTTGCGACCGAAGCGAGTTTCGCCTTCAGCTCGTCGGTCAACTCGAACACGGGCGACAGGCCCGCGGCTTCGCGCGATCCCCAGGCTTCCTCGCGTTGCAGGTCGTCGACTTTCGGGCCGGCACTGAAGCTTGGAAGTGGGACGGTTCCCTCGGTCACGGTGGTGACAAGGCGACCCGTGCTGGGGGCGTCGGCGGCGGTGGGGGCATCCACTTCGACTTCGACGACATCGCCAGGCTTGACCACGGACGACCCGGCGGGAGTTCCGGTGAGAATGACGTCACCGGGCTCGAGGGTCATCAGCTGCGAGAGGTCGGAGACCAGAAGGCCAAACCAGAAGGTGAGGTCGGCGCTGGTGTCGTCTTGGGCGAGCTGACCGTTAACCCAGGTGCGCACGCGAATCGCGCGCGGATCGACGTTGGCGGCATCGATCACGTTCGGGCCCAAGGGGGTGAAGCCGTCGCCGCACTTATTGCGCAGGTTCGAACCTTTGTCGACGTAGCGCAGGTCGTAGACACCGAAGTCGTTTGCGGCGGTGATGCCCGTCACGGCGGCCCATCCTGTTTCGGGGTCGACGCGGCGAACGGCGTGCCCGATGATCAGGGCGATTTCCCCCTCGAACGCGAGCAGTTCGGTGCCGGCCGGGCGCTCAATGGTGCCACCGGTGGTCGCCAACGAGGTTCCCGGCTTCAAAAAGTAGGACGGGTGACCGGGGGTGCGACCACGCTGAGCGATACGCGAGGGGTAGTTGAGGTGCAGGGCAATGATTTTGCCTGGATTAAAGCCTGTCTCAAGTGGCTTGACGGTCATGAACGGCCCCTTCGCGGTCGGTATAAGAAATCATATACGATTACTCGACCCGGGCAAGAGCCTCTTCGATGAGTGCGCTGACAGACAAAAGTCGACGGTCTGAATTCACAGGACCCTCGATTCCTAGACCCACGGGCATCGCTCCGGCCGCAACCGGAACCGGGATGCTGATGCCAGGTTGCCCGGCGGTACTCCCCGGGTCCGTGTTGCGGATCGAGGTCTGGAAGTGCGGAAGTTCTTCGCCCTCGATGTTCACCGTTGCTCCCCCAATGACTGGAGCAACAAAGCCGACCAGCGGGTAGACCAGAGCGTCGAGGTTGTCCCGCTCGAACGCATTCGCGTAGGCCTGACGAATGAGCTCGCGAGCTGCGAGGGTTTGTGCATAGTGCTCGTCGGTGATTGGCTCGGCGATCATGTGCTCGAGCACCGCCTTTACGTCGGGCGAGGCCACCTGCGCTGCAATGTCAGAAATCGTGAGGGCGTTGAAAGGGGCATCCAGTTCTTTGAGGTTCGCCTCAAAGTTGTGCAGCGTCTCATAAGCCACCATCGGAAACGCGGCGAACTCGGCCAGCTCGTGCACGCTTCGACCGTCGGTGGCAATTAGATCGGTGTCGATAAGCGTGGCACCCGCGAGTCGAAGCGCGTCGAGCGCCGATTCGATCGCCTCACGCACAGCTGGCTCGAGCTTGTCGAAGAAGTCTCGACGAGGAACACCCAGGCGCAGCTCCGAAAGCGAAAAAGAGGGTAATTCACTCTCGCCGGTGATTACGCCATCCACCAGAGCCACATCGACAACCGTGTGCGCAAAGACTCCGCAGGTATCGCGCGAGGGCGAGATCACGTTTGCGCCAGCTCCCGGGTAGCGGTGAGTGGTTGGGCGCATGCCCACGACGCCGCAGAACGCTGCCGGGATGCGCATCGACCCACCAGTGTCGTTGCCAATGGCGAACGGCACGAGACCCGCGGCAACCGCAGCGGCTGAACCGCCGCTCGAGCCACCCGGAACGCGCGAGGGATCGCGCGGATTGCGCACCGGACCGAACATGGCATTGTTACTCGTTGTTCCAAAGCCGAGTTCGTGTAGTCCGACTTTTCCGACGAAGTCGGCCCCGGCTGCCTTCAGGCGGGCTACAAGCTCAGCATCGCGCGGCGGAACCGCGCCGCGCAGGGCGGGGGTTCCCGAGGTGGTTGGCAGTCCGGCTACTTTGACGTTGTCTTTGACGCAGAAGGGCAGGCCAGCGAGTGGGCCGGTGGGGGCATCCGGCAGGTTTTCGTTCACCGCCCAGTAGATGCCGAGCTCTTGGCCCGGTCCATGTGCCGACTCACGAGCTGCGCGAGCAACTGCTTCGGGGTCGACGGCAAGGCGCGCACGAAAATCAGCGATAGAACCGGGAAACGCAGACATGTTGCCTCCAGCGCTGACAGGTCTTCCCCGTTGGAAACCCGCGCCCGATAAGTCAACTCGTCTCGTCGGCGAAAACCGTTGCCCGGTGGTGTATCCGGTTTGTCACCAAGTGAACAGATACCCGAAGAATGAGAATGGCCACTTCCCTGGAGGGGGCGAGCGCGACACAATCGCTGTACGCCCTCTTTCACGCGAGGGTGTGCTCAATGGAGAGGACACACGCATGAGCGCACAGCCCGATGTCATCATCGTTGGTGGAGGCACCGCCGGATCGATTATTGCCCGCCGTTTGCTGGATGCAGGCAAGACCGTTCACCTGCTCGAAGCAGGTCGTCCCGACGAGAACCCGGCCATTCACGACATGTCGCGTCTGGGCGAGCTGTGGTTTAGCCCGGACGACTGGGGCTACCACACGACGCCTCAGCCCGGAGCTAACGGACGCAAGCTCCACTGGCCGCGTGGCCGCGTGCTCGGTGGATCGCACTCGCTGAACGCGTCGATTTACGTTCGCGGCAATCGTTTGGACTACGACGGCTGGGAGGCCGCGGGCTGCCCCGGCTGGGGCTGGAAGTCCGTCGAGAAGATCTTCACCGACAAGATCGAAAGCTGGCAAGGCGAGCCCAATGAACTCGGCACCAAGGGCATCCTCGACGTCACCACCGACTACCCCAAGCACCCGATTCAAGACTCGATTCTGGTTGCTGGCCAGCAACAGGGCCTCAAGCTCAACCCCAACTACAACGGCGTTGAGATTGAGGGCATCGGTCAAGAGCAGCTGAACTTCCGCAACGGAGAGCGCCTCTCGACCTACCGTGCGTACCTGCATCCGGTTCGTGACAATGCAAACTTGACCATTACCACTGGCGCCTGGGTTCACCGCCTGATCCTCGAGGGCACCACCGTGGTCGGTGTGGTTTACGAAAAGGATGGCCAGACCCACGAGCTGCGCGGCGGCGAGGTGGCCCTCGCCGGTGGCGCGCTCGACAGCCCGCGCATCCTGCTTCTTTCGGGCATCGGTCCGAAGGCAGACCTTGAGGCGCTCGGCATCGACGTCGTGGCTGACGTGCCCGGTGTCGGTGCGAACCTGCACGACCACCTGCTCGTACCGATGGTCTACACGACCTCCAAGAAGCCGATTGGCGCCCCGCCTCGTGGCGTGCCAATCAGTCAGGTGCACTGGTTCTGGAAGTCGCGCCCCGAGCTCGACCGCCCCGATACGCAGCCGCTATGCTTCAGCGTCCCGATGGTGACCGACACCATGAAGCCCGAAGACATTCCGGCCGACGGTTTCACGATGTTCGCCGCACTGGTCACCCCCAAGAGCCGTGGAACGTTCAAGCTCTCGAGCGCCGACCCGCATGCGGCCACCCTGCAAGACCCACAGATTCTGACGCATCCCGACGACATCGCCACATTGATTGCCTCGGTCAAGCAGGTGCGAGAGGTTGGTAAGCAGGCTGCGCTCGCCGAGGAGTGGGGTGCAACCGAAGCTGCCATGAGCGCCGACCTGCAGACCGATGAACAGATCGAGTTCTGGTGCCGCAACAATGCCATCACCTACCACCACCAGGTGGGCACAGCGAAGATGGGCACCGACCCGATGGCAGTGGTCAGCCCGACCTCGCTCAAGGTGCACGGACTCGAAGGTGTTCGCGTGGTTGACGCTTCGGTCATGCCGACGGTGACCAACGGAAACACCAACGCGCCGTCGATGATCATCGGCGAAAAGGCCGCTGAGTTCATCATCGCGGGAGCGTAAGTCTTATGAAGGTCGCCATCATTGGCGGCGCCGGTGGCATCGGCTCGTCGGTAGCGTTCAATCTGTTACGAACCGAAACGCCGTATGAGATTGCCATCATTGACAATCGCCCGAACATGATTGTCAGTCATGTCATGGACCTGCAGGATGCCCTTTCCCTGGGCGGAGCGCGCTCCATCATCGGCGGCGAAATGTCCGACGCGATGGATGCCGACATCGTCGTTCTGAGTGCTGCTGTGCCACTCACGCTGAACACCAGCCGAGACGTGTACCTGCAGGCAAACGCAGACATTACCGGTGGAATCGTCGACCAGCTCGTTGCTGGAGGTTTCGCCGGCATCCTGATCTTGATGACCAACCCGGTCGACCCGCTGCTCACGTGGGTAGTCGAGCGCACCGGCTGGGCGCGCGAGCGCGTGCTCGGCTACACGCTCAACGACACCCAGCGTTTTCGCACCGGCATTTCGCAGGCACTTGGCGTTGCCCCGCAGCGCGTGAGCTGCTGGGTGGTTGGCGAGCACGGCGCAGGCCAGGTGCCCGTTTTTTCGACCATAAAGGTGGATGGTGCGCCGGTCGAACTCACCGCCGAGCAGCGCGCGATTGCGCTCGACTACGCCGACAACTGGTACGTCCGTCACGTGGCTCTCGACTCCGGTCGCACATCCACGTGGAGCTCAGGCATCGGCGGCGCACTCATGGTCGAAGCCATTGCCCACCCGAGTGACACGCCATTCCCGGCGTCGGTGGTGCTCGAAGGCGAATACGGATTGCACGGTGTCAGTGCATCCTCGCCCGTGATTTTGGGCGCTGGGGGACTAGTGCGAGTCGTCGAGATTCCGTTAGATAGTTCAGAGATGACGCGGTTGCATGAGACCGCCGCCAAGATTTCTGAGCTCGCAGGCAACCTGGGCTAGATCACACCGCAACTCAACGAGGAGTTCAGATGGCTGACGCCGCGCACGACGAGTGGAAAACCTACGACGACTTCGCCCTGGGGATCGACACTTATCGCAAACCCAACGTCTCACTCGCGGGCGCCTTTCTGAGCATCACGTACGGTGGCAGCTCAGCGATTGACCTGCACTTTCTCGATAGCCAGCAGGTGGAGTGGAGTGCATCCGGTCCGATTGTGGCCGCAGCGGGAACCACAGACCCCTACGACGCTGTCGAGGTGCGCGAGGGCGTGTTCTTCATCAACCTGCCGCTGACCAGCCGCGACCGCGAGTCGATCACCATTGTTTTTTCGCGATCGACGAATCGCGCGATCGTGGCTTACTCGGTCATCGCGCCCGAGAAAATCGAGGGCACTCCGCAGGTGACGCAGGAGTTCTGGGCAGGCACGACCAACGAGGGATCCGCCTCGGGAGAGGTTCCCCACGAGAGCCGCGACCTCATCGGCATGCGCAACGTTTACCGCTACAGCCCCAACCACCTCTACGAGCATGTCTACATCTCGTCACAGCGCTACGCCTGGCAGTGCCTGCAGGGCGCTCAGTTCGGTCACGGCGACATGGATCTGAGCACCGTATGGAAGCTCGATCACGGCCTGTACCTGTTCTGCTTCCGCGAGTTCCGCATCTCGGTGGCCAGCGTGTGGCTGCACGATTTGGGATACGGACTCAACACGACCGGCATCTTCCTCGGCATCTCGGCCGAGGGCGAGTCGATGCACTCCCGAGCCGGCGGTTACATTTACCCGCTCGGTACCGTTCGCTACCCCGACGCCCAACCCATCTAGGAGACCCACATGGCAAACGCACATGACACTATCGCCGCTCACTACGCCGCCGGCGCAGCGGGCGACATCCCCTCGATGTTCAAAGACTTTTCAGACGACATCGTCTGGAAGGAATCAGACGGCGGCGCCTACGCGGGCACCTTCCACGGCATGGCTGAGGTTGTGCCGAACATCTTCGAGCGCATCAACGCCGAATGGGAAGGTTTCGGAGCCGTGCCCGAGTACCTCATCGCTGACGAAGCATCCGGCAAGGTCGCCGCGGTCTGCAACTATGTCGGTACTTTTCGCGCCACGGGCAAGCCGCAAAACGTGCGCGTGGTGCACCTGTGGACCGTGCGCGACGGCAAGGTCGTGGCCTTCGAGCAGGTCGTCGACAGTGCCGAGCAAAACAAGTCGATGAGCTAGTTTTCGAGCAACGCCCGTGGCACGAGCGCCACAACCTTCTTTCTGATTTTCATCGCGTGGATCACCAGTTCCTCACCGCTGTCGAAAACCAGCACCACCGTCTCGAGGAGTCTTCCTTGGGTATCGAACCCAATTCGCAGCTGGTGCGCCGGACTTCCCTCATCGAGGTAGTCAACCCACAAAGGTGTTGACGAAACGTGGATGGCATCCTCCCTTGCGATCCCGTGCCTAAGTGCGGAATCGTGAACGCTCATCAGGAGGAGGACATCACCGCCGCGCGAATAAGTTCAGATCGCGTCAGGTTGTCGCGCTTGGCGCGCGCATCGATCACGGCAAGCTCGGCGTCAGTGAACCGCAGCGAGACGACCTGGGATGCGCTAGCCGCGCGACCCGGACGCCCGCGTCCGCGTTTTTTCAGCGCCGGGATGTCGAATCCTCGCTCAGCTTCTGCCGCCCAGGCCTCAATCTGCGCCTCGGTGACGGGGTGCCCCTGGATGGTGCGCTTCGCGTTCATGCTTTTATTGTAATACGAAAATAGTCCACGTTGCTAGTTTGCCAAGCCCGAGCTTGCTCGGTATGCCGAACGTCACATGTGTGGATGAACTAGCTCACCGGAGGGCGAATATCGCGTGGTAGTTTCTGCACGGTCGCGAACGCCTCGAGCGCGCGGTCACGTGTGGCTTTGAGATCGACAATCGGCTCGGGGTATCCGGCGAGCTCACCGAGCTCGTAGTCACCGAGGTACTTGTGCAGGTAGCTGCCGTGAGCATCGAATTTCTCTGCCTGGAGCACCGGGTTGAAGACGCGAAAGTACGGCGCGGCATCTGCGCCGCTGCCGGCCACCCACTGCCAGCTCGCTGCATTGTTTGCTGCGTCGGCGTCGACGAGGGTGTCCCAGAACCAGGCCTCACCCACGCGCCAGTCGACGAGCAGGTTCTTGATCAAAAAGCTCGCGGCGACCATGCGCACGCGATTGTGCATGTAACCGGTTTGCCAGAGCTCGCGCATACCGGCATCCACCAGTGGGATGCCCGTCTCGCCCTGCTGCCAGGAGCGCAGCACCTCGGGCTCGGGTGTGGCCCACGGGAACGAGTTGAAGCGCGCGTCGAAGTTAACCGTGGCGAGGTCGGGCCAGTGGAACAGCAGGTGGTAGCTGAACTCGCGCCAGCCCACTTCGGCTAGGAACCTTGCACAGTTCTTGAGCAGTTCGGCGTCGGCACTCTGCTTCACCTGCTCGATGCGCTCCCAAATCTGGAACGGACTGATCTCACCAAATCGCAAGTGCGGGGAGAGCTCGCTGGTCGTGTATTTCGACGGTTCGTCACGTCCGACTGCGTAGTCGCTCAATCGCTCGGTGACGAAGCGCTCAAGGGCGGCATGAGCTCCCTGCTCGCCCACCGTCCATCGGTATCCAAAGCCCATCGCCCAGTTGGGGGTGGTGGGTTGAAGCTTCCACGAGCCGAGGTCATCCGACTCGATGTCGCCTGCGAACCCGGTGATTTTCGAGGGGGCTGCCAGCGGCGCCCTCGGGGGCGTGAGCTGGTTCAGACACGACTTCCAGAACGGCGTGAAGACCGTGTACGGGGTGCCGCCACCAGTGCGAATCGTCCACGGTTCGTGAAGCAGGTTCGCTGCAAAGCTCTGGGCTTCCAGCCCGGATGCGCGCGCGTACTCTTTGACGTTGGCATCGAGTGTGCGCTCCGCCAGTCCGTATCGACGGTTCCAGAACACGCTCGTTGCACTCGTCTCGCGAATGAGATCGCGCAAAATATCGTGAGCCGCTCCGCGGCGAAGAATAAGGCGGCCGCCGAGTCTCTCGAGACGGTAGGCCAACGATTCCAGGCTGTGGTGCAACCACCACTTGGTGGCACTACCCAGCGGGCGAATCCCTTCGCTCACCTCATCGAGGATGTACACGGCAAGCACCGGATGCCCTGTCTCAACCGCAGCATTGAGCGCAGGGTTATCGGCAACTCTCAGGTCGTCACGAAGCCACACGATGCTTGTGTTCACGTTGGCGAGACTACCGCTTAACGACTGTGGCCGACCGATGAGGCAATCGGTCGGCCAAGTCATTCACCAAGAGAAAAGCAATCACAATACGAAAACCTTGAAGCCAATTTCCGCGTGAGTTCAATGTATAACGAATTGGTAACGGAACACTAGCCTTTCCGCGCAATTCTCAGAAACTTCTTAAGAACGGCTAGAACAGGTCGGGGCTGGGTGCGCTGGCGAACAGAACCAGCACATCCGCGTGAACGTCATAGCGGTACCCGGTGCCACGAACCGTGCGCACGATGTCTTCGAATCGTCCGAGCTTGGAACGCAATCGGCGCACGTGCACATCGATGGTGCGGTCGTTGGGGATGTCATCTTCATCGGCTCGCCACAGCGCGCTGATGAGGTCTGCGCGACTGACGGTCTGTCCCTTGTGCAGAACCAGATACTGCAGCAGCTCGAATTCTTTGAACGTCAGGGGAGCTGTCTCATTGTCGATGAGAACGCGCTTGCGAGAAATGTCGACGACAACTCCACCGGTCTTATCGTCACGGCTGCGCACCTTAGAAACGGCGGCAGGTTCTTGCAGGGCAAGGCGCACGACGTCTACGTCGCGACCCCCGGCCGACTCCGACGCGAGGGCCACTGCCGCGTAGGTCTCGGCGCTCGGCGCGAGTTCGCTCGTCAGGTTCTTCAGAGCTTCGACGAGCTTGGAGAGATCGATACCGTTGGCGGCCGCAGTGGCCTCGTCGATGCCCACATAGAGGGCGAATCCACGCGCGGTTTTTGGCGACTTAGCGGGCTGCTGGTCGGGTGACATTTTTGTCCTTAGATGATGTGAGTGTTCCTCGTGACCTGCGATGACGCGGAGGTTCTGTTGGGGAACGAATTGTCGAATGGTGAGGTGAAGCGACTAGCGACACATTCGACAGGCGTCATTCACACCGGCCATCATCGAGCCGGCACAACACTGGATCGCCGGAGCGATAGAGGGCTGAACGCGCGTGAACATACCAAAAGTTAACCGGAGTGGTCAGGCCCGTGTCAAACCGACAGCGTGAGAGAAAGCAACCTCGCATAGGCTCGATCTTGTTGGAAGGAGGGCAGGTGGCTCTGAGTATTTCTCCGGAGTACGAACAGTGGATGCTGCGCGCTCTCGAGCAAGCCGAGTTTGCTCGCGCGGCGGGGGATGTACCCGTGGGTGCCGTCATCATTGATTCCAACGGAAACCTTCTTGCTTCCGGGCACAACACTCGCGAGGTCACACACGACCCCACCGGTCACGCTGAGGTTGAAGCCATTCGCGCCGCAACCGCCACGCTCGAGTCGTGGCGATTGACCGATGCCACGCTCGTGGTCACGCTTGAGCCGTGCGTCATGTGTGCCGGGGCAATCCTGGCGGCACGCATTCCTCGGGTGGTGTTTGGAGCCTGGGACGAGAAAGCCGGTGCCGCAGGGTCGGTTTACGACCTGCTGCGCGATCGCCGGCTCAACCACCAGGTCGAGGTCATCGGTGGCGTGCTCGAAGCGCAGTGCGCATCCGGGCTCACTGAGTTTTTTCGAGGCCGTGAAGCCAGCTCCTAAGCATTTCAGCGCTCGCCGCCTGCATGCGCTCGTTGAGTTCCATGTGTTCACGCATGAGTTCGTCTTCACTCAGACCCTGATTGGTCACTGACTCTCGTCCGTCGGCCAACCACTGGCGGTACATCTCGACGGTGACTTCGGGATGAAATTGGATGGCCAGCGCCCAGTCACCCACTGCAAACGCTTCGTTCGCGTAGTCGCTGCTGCCGGCAAGGCGCGTGGCCTGCTCGGGAAGAGTGAACGTGTCGCCATGCCATTGCACGACCGGTACCCCATCGAAGACGGCAACCGGTGACTGACTGCCCTCGGGAGTCGGTGTGACCTCGCGATAGCCAATCTGAGTGGAGTCGCCCTTGTAGACCTCGCCACCGAGGGCGCTGGCCATGATTTGGGCGCCGAAGCAGACGCCGAGAGTCGGACGCTGCGCCTCGAGTCGTGAAGCCAGCCAAGTCTCTTCGGTGGCGATGTAGCTCAGGCGGTCTTTCTCATACACGCCACTGTCATTGCCGAGCACGACGACAACGTCTGCGCCGGTGGCGTCCATCAATTCGAGGTCCGCGGTGCGGGCGTCCACAACCTCAATGTCGTAGCCGGCTTCGCGGAGCACCGGCTCAAGGTTGCCGAGGCTGATCGACGGGTCGTGCTCGATGACCAATGCACGCTTGCTCATTCGAGGCCCTTCAGCACGATGGTGTCAGTGTCTGTGTTGACTTTCTTGGTCGAGCGTTGAACATCTGGCTCGATGTAAATGATGCGAGCCGACTCCACGGCCGCGCGGATGCGCGCCTCGATGGCATCGATGTCGGATGCTACGGTGGCCAACGTCTTCTTGGGCGAGAAGGCAAGTTTTGCCCCCACCATGAGCTCATCCGGCCCGAGATACAGGGTCTTCATGTGGATGATGTTTTCGGCTTCGTCACCGGCCAGAATCGCCAGCTCAATCTTTTCAACGTCGCCGGGAGTTGCTCCTTCGCCCACAAGGAGCCCCTTGGTCTCAATGCCCAAAACGACCGCCACGACCACGAGCAGGGCGCCAATCAGCATCGTTCCGATGGCGTCGAACACGCTGTTTCCGGTCAGGGCGGTCAGGCCCACACCGAAGAATGCAAAGACGAGTCCAAGCAGGGCGGCGGTGTCCTCGAGAATAACAACGGGCAGCTCAGGAGCCTTGGCGTGGCGAATGAACGAGACCCAGCTGGCGTTCCCTCGGGGAACCGAGGCTTCTTTCAGCGCGGTGCGCAGCGAGAACGACTCGAGCACGATCGACACCGTGAGCACGGTCATGGGCAGCCACCAGACCTCGAGCGGGTGCGGGTGAAGTAGTTTCTCGTAGCCCTCGTAAAGCGCGAACACGCCTCCGACAGTAAAAAGAATCATCGAGACGACGAAGGCGTACACATAGCGTTCGCGACCGTAACCGAACGGGTGTTTCACGTCGGCCGACTTGAGCGACTTGCGCCCGCCGACCAGCAAGAGAATCTGGTTGATCGAATCGGCCAGCGAGTGAATCGCTTCGGCCAGCATCGACGACGCACCAGAGAAGGCGAAGGCGATGAACTTTGTCGCCGCGATGCCGAGGTTGGCCATGAGCGCTGCAACGATGGCACGGGTGCCGCCGGATGTACTCACCTAAGTTCCCCTCGTCTGCTCTGCCTCAATCCTAGAATGAAGGCGTGAACGCACACTCCGGCTCAGCCCCCGCATCGGTAACTCTGCCCACGGTGGCCATTCTTGGAGCCGGCTCGATGGGTCGCGCCATTCTGGCCGGGCTCCTCGCAGAACACGTCACCGTCACGGGTAGCGTTCGCGTCACCAATCGCTCGGCCGAGCGCGCGAGTGACTTTGCTGCCGAGTCGCGCGTGAGCGCCTGGGTCACGAGCACCGATGAGATGGCCAACCGCCACGCTGTCGCCGGAGCCAAGGTCGTCATCCTCGCCGTGAAGCCGGCGCAGATCGCTGAACTTGCTGCCGAAATCGCGGATGCCCTCGAGCCCGATGCGATCGTCGTCAGTGTCGCCGCCGGCGTTACCTGCGGCACGATTGAGGCTGCGCTCGCCGGAGCGGGGGCGGTCATCCGTGCGATGCCGAACACCCCGGCCGCCATTCGCTTAGGCATGACCGGCCTGTCAGCAGGCTCGAGCGCGAGCCCCGCCGACCTAGCCCAGGTTGCCGAGGTCTTTGCCACCGTTGGCGACGTGCTGGTTGTTCCCGAGACGCAGCTCGATGCCCTGACCACGATTTCGGGTTCGGGCCCGGCCTATGTCTTCTACTTCATTGAGGCGCTCGAGGCCGCTGCCGTTGCTCGCGGATTCACTCCGGCTGAAGCGGCCCTGCTCGCGCAGTCCACGTTCCGTGGCGCAAGCCAGTACGCACTCGAGAGCCAGAGCACTCCTTCCGAACTTCGTCGCGCGGTGACCAGCCCGAACGGTACCACCGAGCGCGCCATCGCAACCTTTGACTCCGCCGACCTCAAGGCGGTCGTCGAGGCTGCAACTGCTGCCTCGCTCGCCCGCGCGCAGGAACTCGCTGCCGGGAAGTAGCCATATTCCTTTGCGGGCATACGGCGATACACTCATGCCATGAGTGACATCTTTGACGTTCTGGCTGATGACGACCGACGAGCCATCCTCTTCCTTCTGCTGGATGCCCAGATGAACGGCAACGCAGAACTCAGCGTCTCTGACCTCGTTGCCAAAACCGGTCTGACCCAGCCGACTGTCTCGAAGCAACTCAAGGTTCTGCGCGAGGCCGGAGTCGCCGGCGTGCGCGAAGACGGACAGCACCGCCGCTACCACCTCGAGCCCGGGCCGCTCGGCGAGGCCGCGTCGTGGCTGAGCTACTTCGCACCACAGGGCGAAGCATCGGCGGGAGCAGCCAGTTCGGTCGCAGGGGAAGAGCGCGCATCCGCCCCACTCGACGATGAGGTACTCGAGATCGCCGCGTCGCTCGGTCGCGCTGCCGCGACTGTGACGCACCAGGTGACATCGGTGATTGACGAGGCCCAGGCATCCGCTCGAGACTTCATCGAGCAGATCGTGGCCAAGCTGGGCAAATAGCCCATAAATTTTTGTCAGCCGAAAACTCGGCTAGACTTTCACGACGGTATTTCGCCGTCACTCCCGGCCGCACGATTCGTGGCCACGCCCGAAACATGTGAGGTTTGTGTGGGTTCAGTAATTAAGAAGCGCCGCAAGCGTATGGCGAAGAAGAAGCACCGCAAGCTCCTTCGCAAGACGCGTCACCAGCGTCGCAACAAGAAGTAAACACTTCTTCAAAAATCGACGAAAGCGCCCGCTGCACGGTGGGCGCTTTTCGCATGCCTTGCGTAGGCTGAATCCGTGACCACCCTCACCCTCATCGGCCGCGACGGCTGCCACCTCTGCGACGACGCCCGAGCGGTCGTGGTGGATGTACTTACGGAGTTTCCGCAGGCGCAGTTGCTCGAAGTTTCGATTGACGACGACGAATCGCTGAGGGCAGAGTACTGGGAGCAGATTCCGGTACTTCTCATTAACGACAAGGTGCACAACTTCTGGCGGATCGACCCCGACCGACTCAAATCGAAGCTGATTGAGCTCGTCGAAATTAGCAAGGGAGAAAAATGACCATTCGTCACACCGTGATTTGGAAGCTCAAGGCTGAAGATTCCCAGGAGAAGGCAGCCGTGGCCGCCGACATTCGCGAGCGCGTTGAGGCGCTGGCGACGATCATTCCGCAGGTGCACAACCTCTCGGTTCGCTCGAGCGACGCAGGATTGCCGACCTCGGGTGACGTCATCCTCGAGGCCGAGTTTGACAACCTCGAAGACATGCAGACCTACCTCACGCATCCCGAGCACGTCGCCGGTGTCGACTACGTCAAGGCACTCGTCACGGCCGGGCTCACCGTCGACTACGAACTTTAATGCACAAGGCCCGCCCCTTTCGGGACGGGCCAGTGGGCAAGCTGGTCGAAACTAGCTAGCGAGGATCTTCTTCTTCAGAGCGGTGTACTCAGCAGGAGTAATCGCGCCCGACTTCTTCAAGTCAGCTGCCTTGGCGAGCTCGTCAGCGTGTGACGTGCCGGCAACTTCCTTGATGTAGTCGTCCTGCGCTTTCTTTGCCTGCTCGTACATTGCCTGTCGACGTTTGGCCATGCCCTTACCGCGAACGATGAGGTAGATAAGCAGACCAAGCCACCAGGTGACGATGATCAGGATGACCCACAGGGCCTTGGCGCCACCGCCGAGGTCGTGGTCACTAAAGATGTCGGTGATGACCGAGAACAGAATCATGAAGTACGTGATGAAGAAGAACACCATCACGAACCAGCCGAGGAAATCAAAAACGTTACCCATTTGGGGAGAGCCTTTCATAGGGAAGTCGAGCATGTGCCCGACTGAATTTTAAGTCTAGCGAGGAGAGTATAGGGTCGGAATATGGCTCACAGTGGAATCACAATGTATGGCGCTCAGTGGTGCGGCGACTGCCGTCGCTCCAAGTCCTTGCTCGACACCCTCGGCATTGACTACAACTATGTTGATCTTGAAGAAAAGCCCGAGGCAGCCGACGAGGCTCAGTCGATTTCGGGGCGAAAGAACATCCCGGTCATCGTTTTCCCCGATGGCACTCACCAGGTCGAGCCCTCAGACTCGGACCTGCACGCCAAGCTCACCGCGCTCGGCACCATCTAAACCACAAGCTGATTGCGCGGCCAAGCTGCGTGAGCCTGTCGAAATCAGAAGCGATACCAACCGGCCAAGGAGGCCTAATGAGCGAGTTCATGGTTGTTTGCACGTTCAAAGAAGGCACCAACATGGCCGAAGTAATGTCGGTTGTTGCTGAAGAGCGGTCGGCGGTCGCCGACCTTCAGGCCGCCGGTCGGCTCGGAGCCGTCAAGCTTGCCACCCCGCAGGGCAAGGTGTTTCTGCAGGTCCACGCCGACGATGCCGCGTCGGCTCTTTCGACGGTAGAGGCCCTGCCCATGGCAGCCTGGTGGAACATCGAGGTTTACGCGATCGTCGCGCCTGCGCCCATCGCCTAGGTTTCGATACACCGACTTCGTCGGCTACTCAACCAACGACTAAGGCGTCAGGCGGTTCGGGCCGCGGAACAGATAGGTAACCTCGCGCAGGTTGGGCTGGTGCAGCATGAGCATCATTACGCGTGACAGGCCCATGCCGAATCCGCCGTGCGGTGGAACGCCGTAGCGGAAGAAGTCAAGGTAGAACTCGAGCTCTTCGGGCTTGAGGCCTTTCTCGCGCGCCTGCTGCTCGAGAATCTCAACCCGGTGCTCACGCTGAGCACCGGTAGTGATTTCGGTGCCACGCCAGATGAGGTCGTACGAGCGAGTAATCGCCGGGTTGGCCTCATCGCGCATGTGGTAGAACGGGCGGATGCTCGTGGCGTAGTCGGTGAGAAATACGAATTCGTGGCCGTAGGTCTCTTCGACGTAGGCGGCGATTTGGCGCTCGCCTTCCGGGTCCATGTCTTCATCGTGACGAGGAACCTCGTAGCCACGCTCGGCCACGATCTTCTTAGCCTCGGCAAGCGGGATGCGCGGGAACGGCAGCGACGGAACGACAACGTCGACGTCGAATAGCTCTTTGATCGCCTCGCCGTGCTTCTCTTTGACCGCCGAGATTGCGAACTGCAGCAATTCTTCCTGCATCTTCATGACGTCTTCGTGGCTGTCGATCCAGCTGATTTCGGCGTCGACCGAGATGAATTCAGTGGCATGACGCGAGGTGAACGAGGGATCGGCGCGAAAAACGGGTGCAATCTCAAAGATCTTGCCGAATCCGGCCGACTGAGCCATCTGCTTAAAGAACTGTGGGCTCTGCGCCAGGTACGCCTTGGTCTCGAAGTACTCGAGCTCAAACAGCTCGGCGTTCGACTCCGAGGCGCTGGCCATGAGCTTCGGGGTGTGAATCTCGATGTACCCGCGCTCGATCCAGTACGTGCGCATCGCGTGCTCGAACGTGGTCTGTGCGCGGAACAGCAGGTTGTTGCGCGCGGTGCGCAGGTCGATGAAGCGCCAGTCCATGCGCTTGTCGATTCCCGAGTCAGCGGCAATGGGAGTCTCGGGGATGGCGGCAGCGGCAATCTCAATCTCGGCAACTTTGACTTCAAGGCCGCCAAGCTTCACGCGCTCGTCGAGCTTGAGTTCGCCGGTCACGGTCAGGAACGTGCCCTGTGCCAGACCAGAGATGATGTCGGCAACGGCATCCCGCTCTTCGGGAACCGGGTGAACGAGCTGGGCTGCGCCGGTCTCATCGCGAAGAACGACGAACTGCACCTTCTTTTGATCGCGAACGGTCTCAACCCAACCGGAAACAGTAACGGGACCCTCGGGTGTGTGGGCGAGGTCCTTAATAAGAATGCGTGCAGTCACAGTCCACGAGTTTACCGGTCGCGCGCGGGCTGGGTTCTCCCAGCATTTTCCCTTGGTTGGCGCGCCTAGACTTATGGCGTGGTTGCCCAGCAGATTCACCTTGTGCGCCACGGTGAGGTTTTCAACCCCGACCGTGTGCTCTACGAGCGCATCCCCGGTTTCGGGCTGTCTGAACTCGGCGCTGCCATGGCCGGAACCGCCGCCGCTGACCTCAAACTTCGCCACCGCGCCGTCACTCGGCTGATTGCCTCACCGCTGCAACGCACGCAGGAGTCAGCACTGCCGTTCTCCAAGCTGTTCGAGCTCGATATCGAGTCTGACGAGCGCATCATCGAGCCCGAGAATGTCTTCGCCGGAAAGCGCATGCGCGGGCCGAATTCAGCTCTGAAATCGCCGTCGAACTGGCCGTACCTGCTCAACCCATTCCGTCCGAGCTGGGGTGAGGCTTACCGCTCCATCGCCGACCGCATGCTCGCCGCCATGACGCAGGCAGCCGTCGAAACCGAATCCGGCGACGTCGTTCTGGTCAGTCACCAACTTCCCATCTGGATGGCCCACCGTGCCATCGCTCGCAAGCCGTTCATTCACGACCCTCGTCACCGCCGTTGCGCCCTCTCGAGCGTCACGACCTTTGAGCTCGTCGATCCCGCTCGCCCCGAACTGGGGCTGCGCGAGGTTGGCTACTCCGATCCGGCGGCCGCGCTGAACGCGGGTGCCCTCGATGTGGGTGCCGTATGAGTCGGGTCACCAAAGTAGCCGCACTGGCGCTGGCGGTTGCATCCCTTGTTGCTCTGAGTGGCTGTGCTCAAGACAAGCTCGCCGAGCAGTATCGGGCCGGCAGCGGCAAGAACTACATTGCCGGCGACGGATCGATCACCGAGGTCGCCGTGGCAAACCGTGGGGCGGCTATTGACTTCAGTGCAACCGACCTCGACGGAAAGCCTCTGTCTTCGGCCGCATTGACCGGCAAGGTCGTGGTCGTCAACTTTTGGTACGCCGGATGCGCTCCTTGCCGCGCCGAGGCTAAAGACCTCGAAAAGGTCTACTCGCAGTTCGCCAACCAGGGCGTCGCGTTCGTCGGCGTCAATGTTCGCGACAGCGCGGAGACCGCCAAGACGTTCAACGAGACTTTTGGCGTGAGCTACCCGAGCGTGAGTGATCTCGACGGAAAAGTTCAGCTGGCCTTCTCTTCGGCGGTGGCTCCGAATGCGGTGCCGACCACGCTGGTGCTCGACAAGAAGGGCCGCGTTGCCGCACGTGTCTTAGGCCGCCTTGCATCACCGACGATTCTCTCGACTCTGGTGGCCGAGCAGGTCAAGGCCACCTCGTGACCGACGTCGGCTCGGTTGTCTACGGCGGCCAGCTGCTGGTTGCACTTCCGCTAGCGCTGCTTGCCGGTCTTCTCTCGTTCGCGTCCCCCTGCGTTCTTCCTCTCGTTCCCGGCTACCTCGGCTACGTCAGCGGCATGGCTGGTGAAAAGAAGAGCATGGGCCGAGTGGTTGCCGGCGTACTCCTCTTTATTCTCGGATTCACGGTGGTTTTCGTCGGTTTCGGAATCCTGTTCGGCACGGCCGGCCTCGCCCTCAAGGCATACCTGCCGATCATCAACGTTGTGGTGGGCATCCTGGTCATTCTGATGGGACTCGTCTTCGTCGGGTTCTTTGGGCTGTTTCAGCGAACCGCCAAGCTCAACCTCACGCCGGCAACGGGCCTCGCCGGTGCACCGCTTCTGGGAATTGTGTTTGGTCTTGGCTGGACGCCCTGCATCGGCCCGGCGCTCGGAGCGATTCTGGCACTGAGCATCGACACCGCGTCACCGTGGCGAGGCGCCGCTCTCGGTTTCGCCTACTGCATCGGTCTGGGTATTCCGTTCTTGCTCATCGCGCTCGGACTGCAATGGGCCACTAAAACAGTTACATTCCTAAAACGGCATATACGCGCAATCAACCTCGTCGGCGGGGCCATGTTGATCGTCATCGGCGTGCTTCTAGCCACCGGGCTGTGGACCGTGTGGATGTCTTCTCTTCAGGCGGTGATCGGCGGATATGTCCCGACCATCTGATCACTTTGATTCTGCCGAGCAGGTTGCCCCCGTGGTGAACCCGAAACTCAGCATCGCTGGTTACGGTCGGTGGCTGTGGAGCTTGCTCACCAGCATGCGCACAGCCCTCGTGCTACTGCTGTTCTTGGCGATCGCTGCAATTCCTGGTTCGCTCTTTCCGCAGCACAGCTCTGACCCCAACGGAGTGGCCCAGTACTTTGCCGACAACAAAGACCTCGCTCCGGTGCTCGACACCTTCCAGCTCTTCGACGTCTACAGCTCGGTGTGGTTCTCAGCCATTTACATCCTGCTTTTCATCTCACTCATCGGCTGCGTGATTCCGCGCACCAAACACCATTTCGATGCACTGCGCGCTCGACCGCCGCGCACACCCGCTCGCCTCGAGCGCCTGCCCGGTTTCGACGAGCGTGAGTTCGGTGGGGTAGATGCCGAGGTGGCTCTTGCCTCAGCCAGGCGAGTGCTCAAATCGCAGCGCTACCGGGTCGAACGCTACGACCGCGACGGTGCCATAACAATCTCGGCCGAACGCGGCTACATGCGTGAGACCGGAAACCTGGTGTTCCACTTCGCACTCGTCGGGGTTCTTATTGCGGTGGGCTTTGGCAGTGGTTTCGGCTACAACGGGCAGCGCGTCATCGTCGAGGGGCAGGGCTTCAGCAACACACTGCTCGCCTACGACTCCTTCAACCCCGGTCGGTTCTTCACGCCGACTCAGCTCGAGCCCTACAGCCTCAAGCTCGACAAGTTCACAACGACCTACGAGCAGAAGAACCTCAACGCCATCGGGCAGCCGACCGACTACCTAGCCAACGTCACCGCTCAGCTGCGAGACCAGAAACCCTTCGCCACGACCATCAAGGTCAACGAGCCGCTGCGCATCGCCGGTACCGACGTCTACCTCCTCGGTAACGGTTACGCACCTGTGGTCACCGTGCGCAATCCTGCCGGCAAGGTCGTCTTTCACGACGCCGTTCCATTTCTCCCTCAAGACAAGAACCTCACCAGCCTGGGTGTCGTCAAGCTTCCGGATGGCCTGCCCAAGCAGGTCGGCATGATCGGGTTCTTCTACCCAACGGCACAAGACGCACATGGCGGCATGAAAGTTTCGGTCTACCCCGACCTGGTCGACCCGCTTCTGACGTTCAACATTTACGTGGGTGATCTCGGGCTCAACGACGGTGTTCCTCGTTCGATCTACGCGCTCGACACCAGCAAGCTGACCAAGCTAACCGGTATCAACACCAAGCTCGAGTCGCTCGAGATGAAGCCCGGACAGTCGGCAACCATGCCTAACGGCCTGGGAACTGTGACCTTTGACAAAGTGGTTCGCTACGCATCCCTTGACGTGCACCATGACCCGACGCAGGGTTGGGTGTTGTTCTTCGCGCTGGCTGCCCTGGCCGGGCTCCTGACCTCGCTGTTCATTCCGCGTCGACGCGTGTGGGTCAGCATTGCCCCAGCCGGCAAGAACAAGATTCTGGTGGAGTACGCGGCACTGGCTCGAGGCGATGACCCCACGCTCGTTGCTGGGGTTCAGGGCATCATCGACGCTCATATTCGCGACCTAGGATTAACGCGTGACTGACGCCCTCTCGCAGTATTCCGTTCTGAGCCTGTACTCGGCTATGGGCGTGTACGCCATTGCGTTCGTGCTGTTTACTATCGACCTCGCCGGTAAGACCACCGAGGGAAAGATCTCGGCGAAGTTCCAGCGCATCGCGTATGCACTCACCTGGGTGGGCTTCGCGCTGCAGTTGGCAGCGGCAATCATGCGCGGAGTAGCCGCTCACCGCGTGCCCTGGGCCAACATGTACGAGTTCGCCATGACCGGCACACTCATCATCACGGGCGTCTTCTTGGTGGCAAACCTAAAGTGGAACCTTCGCTTCGTGGGAACCTTCTCGACCGGTCTGGTCCTCATCCTTCTCGGACTGGCCGCCACACGCTACTACGTCGAGGTCGTGCCCCTTCCGCCGGCGCTGCAGTCTTACTGGCTGGTGATTCACGTCTTCGTTGCCACGCTGGGGACGGGTTTCTTCTCACTGGGATTTTCGCTTTCTGTATTGCAGCTACTTCAGCAGCGTCGTGAGGTCGCTGTGCATGATGGCAAGAAGACCCGGCTCACAGGACTGGTCAAGTTGCCCGACGCGGTGGCGCTCGAGAACTACGCGTACCGCTTGATCATCATCGGCTTCATCTTCTGGACCTTCACGCTCATCGCCGGAGCAATCTGGGCGGAGAAGGCCTGGGGTCGCTACTGGGGGTGGGACACCAAAGAGGTCTGGACCTTCATCATCTGGACGATCTACGCCGGCTACATTCACGCTCGTGCGACCCGCGGTTGGCGCGGCACGCGTTCGGCCGTTCTAGCCATCGTGGGCTTCAGCGCGGTCATGTTTAACTTCACCATCGTGAACATTTTCTTCAAGGGTCTGCACGCGTACTCGGGTCTCTAGGCACCCGGTGACTCACCTGCCAGACTGAGCGCATGGTCACCCCTGAGCTGAGCGACGTTCTCGCCACCGCGCATGTCGTTTCGATTCCGCTGCGCACTCGCTTTCGCGGGCTGACCGAGCGCGAGGCCGTGGTCTTTTCCGGCCCCCAGGGGTGGACGGAGTTCAGCCCGTTCATCGAGTACGACGATGCCGAGTCTGCCGCCTGGCTGCGTGCTGCTTACGAGTTCGGCTGGGATGCCCTGCCGCCGTTACACCGCGCCACCATCCCGGTAAACGCCACCGTGCCGGCTGTTGCCCCTGACGAGGTTGAGCGCGTGCTCGCTGGTTTCGGACCGTGCCGCACGGTCAAGGTGAAAGTGGCGCAACCGATGCAGACACTGGCCGAGGATGTTGCGCGGGTTGCCCGGGTTCGCGAGCTCTTGGGCGCGGAGGGTCGACTGCGCGTCGACGCTAACGGCGCGTGGAACGTTGATGAGGCCGAGCACGCCATCCATGCTCTGGCTGAATATGACCTCGAGTACGTCGAGCAGCCCTGTGCGACCATCGTCGAGCTCGCCGAGATTCGCTCGCGAGTGAAGTACATGGACATCCCCATTGCCGCCGACGAGAGCGTGCGCAAAGAGAGCGATCCACTCGAAGTTGCTCGCGCGGGAGCGGCCAACTTGCTCGTGCTCAAGGCGCAACCCCTCGGCGGCATTCGCAACTCATTGGCCATTGCCGAAACATCCGGACTGCCCGTGGTTGTCTCGAGTGCCCTCGACACCTCCATCGGCCTGGCAATGGGCGCGCACCTAGCTGCCGCTCTGCCCACCCTCGAGTTCGATTGCGGTCTGGGTACCGCTGCGCTGCTCGCCGATGACGTTGTGACCCGGCCGCTGATTCCACTCGACGGTCACATTCCGGTTGAACGCCCCGAGGTCGACCAGATGGCGCTGACCCGGCTTGCCGCCAACGCCGAGCGCACGAAGTGGTGGCTTGATCGTTTGGCCCGGGTGCACGCGCTGATCTCGACAAGCTCGTCCACCGAGGAAGCGTAGGGTTAAGCCATGACCTCGCCCGTCTCCGACATCTTTGACGCCACTGCGTGGGTGGATGCCCCTGCCGCCGCCGGCATGACTGACATCACCTATCACCACGACGTGACCGGCCGGGTTGCACGCATCGCATTTAATCGCCCCGAGGTGCGCAACGCATTCCGCCCGCAAACGGTGGACGAGCTGTACCGCGCACTCGACGATGCGCGCCAGAACACTCGCATTGGGGTCGTGTTGCTCACCGGCAACGGACCGAGCGCCAAGGATGGCGGATGGGCTTTTTGCTCGGGTGGCGACCAGCGAATCCGTGGCAAGAACGGCTACGAATACGCCGATGGCTCGAGTGCAACCGGTCGCCTGCACATTCTTGAGGTGCAGCGCCTCATCCGCTTCATGCCCAAGGTTGTTATTGCGGTCGTACCCGGATGGGCCGCCGGCGGAGGACACTCTCTCCACGTGGTGTGCGACCTCACCCTGGCCAGCCAAGAACACGCCCGCTTCAAGCAGACCGATGCAGACGTCGGATCCTTTGATGCCGGATACGGATCGGCCTACTTTGCTCGCCAGATCGGACAGAAGTTCGCGCGTGAGGTTTTCTTCTTGGCTCGCGAGTATGACGCCCAGCGTGCGTACGAGATGGGTGCCGTGAACTCGGTGGTGCCGCACGCCGAACTGGAGGCAACTGCCCTCGACTGGGCCTATGACATCATGACCAAGTCGCCTACTGCGATACGTATGCTCAAATTTGCATTTAACGCCGTCGACGACGGTCTGGTTGGCCAGCAGGTCTTCGCGGGTGAAGCTACGCGATTGGCCTACGGCACCGATGAGGCTGTTGAAGGTCGCGATTCGTTCCTCGAGAAGCGCGAGCCCGACTGGTCTGGCTACCCCTGGCATTTCTAAGATGCGTCGGCTGCTGAGCGTTCCGTCGACCGACCTCGCGCGAGTGCGAGCCGGACTAGAGGATTCCCTGCGCGGACGTGGCCCGGCCATCATCGTGGTGGATGAACAGTCCGTAGTCACTCGCGTGCCGCTTCCCGAACATGTATCCGACAACATTGCCGTGGTTGTTGAGACCTCGGGATCGAGTGGATACCCCAAACGCGTCGGCCTGAGTGCCGAGGCTTTGCTGGCCAGCGCCCGTGCGACGCACGGCCGGCTCGGCGGTCCGGGGCAGTGGCTGCTCGCCCTCCCCGTGAATTACGTCGCGGGCTTGCAGGTTCTTACTCGAAGCATTGACTCGGGAATCGAACATGTCAGCCTGCCGGGAGGCCCCTTTACCCCCGAGGCTTTCTGTCGAGGCATCGCCGCGATGGACTACGACCGCCGCTACAGCAGCGTGGTTCCTTATCAGTTGGCAAGGCTGTGTGAGTTTGCCGAAGGTTCGGGATCCGCCCGAGACATTCTGGGCTCTCTCGATGCCTTGCTTGTGGGCGGCCAGGCTACCCCGGTTGAGGTGCTCGACCGGGCGCGCAGACTCGGCATCTCAGTCGTGACCACCTACGGGTCAACCGAGACCGCTGGCGGATGTGTGTACGACCGCATCGCGCTTCCCGGGGTTTCACTCGAGATCGATGCCAGCGGCGAGCTTCTCATTTCAACACATATGCTCGCTTCGGAATATGTCTCGGAATTGCCCGAGAACGACCGGTTCATCGAGCGAGACGGCAGGCGTTGGTACCGCACGGGAGACACCGCTGAACTACGGGGCGGCAATCTGCACGTCACGGGGCGTGCCGACCGCGTATTGATCTCGGGTGGCGTCAAGGTGTCGCTTGAGGCCATCGAGTCGGTCGCGGCGGCCGTAGTGGGAGGTCTCGTGGTCGCTGTAGCGGTCAGCGACGAGACGTGGGGCTCACGCCCGGTGCTCGTTGTCGAGGGAACTGGCAGCCAAGACCTGGAGTCAGCGATTCGTGCGGTCGTGCTAGAAACCAGTGGCCGAGTGGCCGTTCCCGAACGCATTGTCTGGGTGCCGAGCATCCCACTTCTTGTGTCGGGCAAACCGAACCTGGTGGCTGTGAGCGCACTCGTCGCTCAATAGGATTTGGGCGTGGCTACTAAAAAGAAGACCAAAAAGCGTTCGTCCGGCTCTGCTCGCTCAGCGCACCACCCCAAGAAGTCGGGTGTTCCGCACGCACCTAAGGTGAGCTGGCTTGCCGGTGCCCGTTTGCGAACCCTTCCCCTGGCCATCGCGCCGGTTGCCCTGGGTTCTGGAGTCGCCGCGCACGCGCAGCATTTCTCACTGTTGCTCAGCCTGCTGTGCTTGGCGGTTGCCGTTTTCTTGCAGGTCGGCGTCAACTACGCCAACGATTATTCGGATGGTGTTCGCGGCACCGATGCTCATCGAGTCGGGCCCGCACGCCTGACCGGCTCAGGAGCAAAAAAGCCCAAGGCAGTTTTGACAGTTGCGCTCGTCTTCTTCGGCATGGCTGCCGTGGCCGGAATTCTGGTGACCGTCTTCTCGCAGCAGTGGTGGTTCCTCGCTGTGGGCGCGGTTGCAATCGTCGCTGCCTGGTTCTACACCGGCGGCAAGCGCCCATACGGTTATGCCGGCTTCGGGGAACTCGCCGTCTTCGTCTTCTTTGGTCTTGTGGCCACCCAGGGAACCGCGTTCGTGCAAACCCACGGATGGTCGAACTCGGGTCTCGTCGGTTCGGCTGGTGTTGGCCTGCTCGCCTGTGCCGTACTCATGATCAACAACATTCGAGACATCCCCACAGACACCATCGCCGGAAAGAAGACGTTGGCCGTTCGCCTCGGGCAGCGCGCCTCCGTGATTGCGTTCTGCTCGATGATTTCTATTCCGATGGGACTTGCCGGACTGATCGGGTTCTTTTTTGCTCCCGCGCTCTACGCCCAGTTTGTGTGGCTCGCGGTGCTTCCTGCTGGACTGATCGCCGTCATGGCAAAGACACCCGGCGAGTACATCACCGTGTTGAAGATCACCAGCTTTGCAACCCTGGCCTACGGGGTGCTGCTGGGCATCGGCCTGGCGATCTAATTTCCGGTCAGCGAGCGCCGAGTCGGGGGCTAGTTCTGGTCGAGCAGATCGTCTTCGTGCTGTTCGTCTGCTGACTTCTTACCGGCGCGCTGCGCACGGGCTCGATAGATCGAGCTTGAGGTCTGGTTTCGAAACCTGGTGAGCAGCATCAGCGAGAGGGCGAGGGCGATGACGGCCGCCAAGATCGCCGCGATCCACGCCTGAAAGCCCAGCAACCAGAAAACGATAAACGGCACGACAAAGAAGACGAGTCGAAGAACGGTGTAGGTCAGCCAAGCGGGGATTCGTTTCACGACGGTGAGTCTACGCGTTTGCCCTGCGTAGACTTCTCGCATGCTTCGCGTGTGGATTGTGCTCGGCCTGGTTCTGCTCATTGGAGTAGCCCTCGGGCTCTGGCTTGCTGCCCGCGCCCGTCGACGCGAGCAGTCTTCAGGTGATTCGCGCGGGTCGGGCGGTACTCGTCGCGGACCTTCCGCGCCCGATGACGACCCCGATTTCCTGCGCGGACTGGGCAAGGACAAACCCGAGTGAGTTCGCCCACCGCATCCACCCTTTTTGCCTCCCGCCTGCTCGTTGCACTCGCCGAGCGCGGGTTGACCGACGTTGTGCTGTGCCCGGGGGCTCGCTCGCAGGCACTGGCACTGGCAGCGGTTGAGCTTGAGGCGCGAGGCGTTCTCAAGGTGCACGTACGCATCGATGAGCGAGCCGCTGCGTTCGTTGCCCTGGGGCTGGCTCTTGAGTCGGGTCACCCAGCAGCATTGGTGACGACGTCGGGCACCGCAATCGCAAATCTCTACCCGGCCGTGCTTGAGGCGCACCACTCCGGTCTGGGTATGTTGTTGCTCACCGCTGATCGACCCGAAGAACTTCGCGGAATCGCCTCGAACCAGACCACGGCTCAAGCCGACTTTTTTGCCCACGCGGTTCGGTTTAGCGCCGATGTGGATGCGCCCACATTCGACGATCCGGCAACGGGGGCATCCGCGCTCGCCGATTCGGCCTGGTCTGCCGCCGTTGCTGACATGGCGGCTGGTCCGGTTCACCTTAACCTCGCGTTTCGCGAACCGCTCTCGGGTGGCGACGCCTTTGCTGTGGCCGATGTTGCCGAGGGTCTGGAACGTCTCACCGCGTCGAGGGCCGCGGGCTCGCAGCCCGGTGCCACCGACTCCGCTGAATCAAGTGCGGTTGAATTGCCGCGCGGGCCGCGCACGCTCGTTATTGCGGGCACTGGTGCAGGCCCGGCGGCCGAGCAGCTCGCTCACGATGGCGGCTGGCCCCTCATCGCCGAGATCACCAGCGGTGCGCGCTTCGGCCGCAATGTCGTCCCGGCCTATCGAGAAGTGCTTCGAACCACCGAACTCCTCGAGCGCGTCGAACGAGTGATTGTGTTCGGTCACCCGACGCTGAGCCGCGAAGTTCCGGCCCTAATCGGCGACAGTGGACGCGCGATCGAAACCATCGTTGTTCTCGGAGCCGGCGGCGAAAATTACAACCCCGGCCACAATGTCTCGGCATTCGTTGAGGCTGTGACGCTGGCCGAGGGTGAAACTGATCGCGAGTGGTTGGGAGCTTGGTTACGCGCCGGGCACGCCGCTCACGATGAGGCGATGGCCCGCTACGTAGCTGCAAACCCGTCGATGCGGGCACCAAACGTCGAGGCATCCCGGTCGAGTTCCGTCGAAGATATGCGCGCTTTTGCTGCCGCGGAGTTGGCTGCGGCTAAGGCATCGGTGACCCGAGAACTTCTCGTGGACGCAGTGTGGCGCGCAACCTGGCCACATGACCGACTGCTGCTCGGCGCTTCGCGCCTGGTGCGCGTGGCAGACCGAATCCTGGTCGGCAAGAAGGTTCCCGTTTTTTCGAATCGCGGACTGGCTGGTATCGATGGCACGATTTCGACCGGTGTTGGGATTGCGCTGGCCTCGGGCGCAGTAACGCGAGTTCTGCTGGGAGATTTGGCGGCCCTGCACGACGCCGGCGCAATGCTCATCGGTCCGAGTGAGCAGCGGCCGCGCATCCAGGTGATCGTGGGCAACGATGGTGGCGGAACGATTTTCGACTCGCTCGAGGTGGCAGCGACCACCGATGCCGGTGTGATGGATCGCGCGTTCTACACACCCCACGGCGCCAACTTCGAGGCGCTCGCCGCGGGGTACGGCTGGGAGTACACGCGTGTCACCACGGCAGCTGAACTCGAGCGTGCGCTGACGCAGCCGGCCGCCGGCCCGCAGCTGGTCGAGGTAGTGCTCGCGCGTTAGTCGATCGGCGAGAGGGCTTCGACCACGGGGCGGAATTTCATCGTAGTTTCGCGAAGTTCTGCTTCGGCATCCGAATTGGCCACAACACCACAACCTGCGTAGGCGGTGACCTGGTCGCCGTCGACCTGAACACAGCGCAGCGCAATGGCCCACTCGCCATCACCGGATGCCCCAACCCACCCGACTGCGCCGGCGTAACGTCCGCGGTCAAAGGGTTCAAGCTCCTCGATGAGCGCGAGCGCCGCGTCGCGCGGAGTACCTGCAACGGCGGCCGTGGGGTGGAGGGCAGCCACGAGGTCGAGCGATGTGGCTCCGTCGGCAACCGCACCGGTGACATCAGTGGCCAGGTGCCAGAGGTTGGCCAAGCGCAGAGTAAAGGGTGATTCGCCGGTCGACAGGTGCGAGGTGAACGGCTCGAGGGAGTCGATGACAGAGCGCACGGCGAACGCGTG
Organism: Aurantimicrobium sp.; assembly: GCA_024644865.1. Classification (GTDB taxonomy): domain Bacteria; phylum Actinomycetota; class Actinomycetes; order Actinomycetales; family Microbacteriaceae; genus CAIOLM01. The sequence continues at coordinate 24,727 of JAHEGZ010000009.1, read as the reverse complement.
CTCGTCGAGGTCTTTCGAGCTGGTGGCAAGTTCGGCAGCGGCTTCGAGGTCGGTATGTGCATCCGTGCCTCGGGCGGCAGTGCCGGCAAGCACCCGGGCATCCATCGTTTTGTCGTGCACGCGCACCAGCGTCTCGGGGCTCGACCCGATCAGTCCGTCGACGCTGAAGGTCCAGCAGTCGGGGTAACTCTGCGCAAGGTCAATGATCATGGGGCGAATGTCGGCGCCTTCGGCAAGCGAACCGCGCAGGTCACGCGCGAGGACAACCTTGCTCATGTCTCCGCGCTGAATGCGACTCACGCCCTCGCGCACGCTGGAGCGGTAACCCTCTTCGCTCTGGTGCCCCGGGGAAAATGCGACGCTCGCGCGGGTGCGCAGCGGGGCGATGTCGGGAATGCGCGCTTCGGCGGAAGACTGACCCTCGGCGGTAATGGTCGTCACAAAAGCGACACCATCGCGACGACCAATGATGACCTCGGGAATAACCAGCACGCTTGTGGCTGATGAGGAGTCGGCAAAAGCGAACGATCCGAACGCGGCCAAACCTGAACCGGGCAGGTTCACGGTGTCTGAAACAGTGGCCGCGGCGGCAATCTGCTGCCAAGCCGTGGCTGCATCGGCAATTCGGGTGGCCCCCGAAAACTCGAGTTGGGCGGTGAGGCCGTATCCCACCAGTCCGGCACCTCGACGTCGCCAGAGCAGCGGATGCGCGGCATCCAAAATCTCGGTAAATGCGGGCGCAGCAGGCAGTGGTTTGGTCACCACCGTCAATCGCAGGTCACTCGAAGCGCTCACCGGGCAAGCCTACGCTTTCGCTGACGGCAAACATCCAGCCGAGGACCTTGCGTAGACCGATAGCCTAGACAGACCATGAATTTCAAGAAACTTTTCCGCGGTCCGTTCATCTACGTGATTCTGGCGATTGCCGCTGTCTGGATCGGCTCCTCGCTGATCACGATGAACGGCTATAAGGCCATCACCACCGACCAGGGCTTGACCATGCTCGCCGACGGCAAGGTCAAGGAGGCGACCATCATCGGGGGTGACCAGCGCGTCGACATGACCCTGATTTCGCCCGACGCCAAGTACGGAACTCAGGTGCAGTTCTTCTGGGTGACCCCGCGCGGACAACAGGTCATCACGGCCATTGATAACGCCAAGCTCTCCGGCGGATACAACGACGACGTGCCCCACGACAACTGGTTGCTGTCGACTCTGGGCTTCATCCTGCCGATCATTCTGATTGGTGGATTCTTCTGGTTCATGCTCAGCTCGATGGGCGGCGGCGGCGGTCGCGTCATGCAGTTCGGTAAATCACGTCACAAGCTCGTCACCAAAGAGACGCCCACAGTCACCTTCGCCGACGTCGCCGGTGCCGATGAGGCCATCGAAGAACTCGGTGAAATCAAGGACTTCTTGAAAGACCCCGCGCGATTCCAGGCGGTGGGAGCGCGCATCCCCAAGGGTGTTCTGCTCTACGGCCCTCCCGGAACCGGAAAGACCCTGCTCGCTCGAGCCGTTGCCGGCGAGGCAGGCGTTCCGTTCTTCGCCATCTCCGGTTCTGACTTCGTCGAGATGTTCGTCGGTGTTGGTGCCAGCCGTGTGCGCGACCTGTTCGAGCAGGCTAAGCAGGCCTCGCCCTCGATCATCTTCGTCGACGAGATTGACGCGGTTGGTCGTCACCGAGGTGCCGGCATGGGTGGCGGTCACGACGAGCGCGAGCAGACCCTCAACCAGATGCTCGTCGAGATGGACGGCTTCGACCCCAAGGTCAACGTCATCATGATTGCCGCTACCAACCGTCCTGACATTCTTGACCCCGCACTTCTGCGCCCGGGTCGCTTCGACCGTCAGATCGGCGTGGATGCTCCTGACCTCGAAGGCCGTCGCAAGATCCTCGAGGTGCACGCGGCCAACAAGCCGATGTCGACCAGCGTTGACCTCGAAGTTGTTGCTCGCAAGACTCCGGGCTTCACGGGTGCCGACCTGGCCAACGTTTTGAACGAGGCGGCTCTTCTGACGGCTCGCTCCAACGCGAACCTCATCGACAACCGCGCTCTCGACGAGGCTATCGACCGCGTGATTGCCGGTCCTCAGCGTCGCAGTCGCGTGATGAAAGACAAAGAGAAACTCATCACTGCGTACCACGAGGGCGGTCACGCTCTGGCAGCTGCCGCGATGAACTACTCTGACCCGGTCACGAAGGTCACGATTCTTCCGCGCGGTCGCGCCCTCGGATACACGATGGTGCTGCCGCTCGAAGACAAGTACTCGGTTACTCGCAACGAGCTGCTCGATCAGCTCACCTATGCCATGGGTGGCCGTGTTGCCGAAGAGATCGTGTTTCATGATCCGACCACGGGTGCCTCGAACGACATCGAGAAGGCAACGAACATCGCTCGCAAGATGGTCACCGAGTACGGCATGAGTGCCACGGTTGGGGCGGTCAAGCTCGGTGGGTCATCCGGAGAGGTGTTCATGGGTCGTGACATGGGTCACGGACGTGATTACTCTGAAGAGCTCGCTGAGAAGGTCGATGCCGAGGTACGCGCGCTCATCGAGCAGGCACACACCGAAGCGTGGACTGTGCTCAACAGCAACCGCAAGGTGCTTGACAAGCTGGCCGCCGAACTTCTCGACAAAGAGACGCTTGATCACAATCAGCTTGCCGCAATCTTCAAGCCGGTCAAGAAGCTACCCGAGCGCAAAGAATGGCTCTCGAGCACCAAGCGCCCGACGTCGAAGCTTCCCCCGGTTGCCGTGCCCAAGCGCAAACCCTCAGAGGCCGCTCAGCACGGTGAAATGAGCGAAAAGCCGGTTCGAAAGCGTGCGACTCGCGCAACAAAGCCGATCGCGAAGCCCGCGGCCACCTCGACTCGCGCGAGCAAGTCGACCAAGTAGGAAAGCTCATGGGCGTCGATCACGATCGTGCCGCTGCGGCCGTGGTGGAACTGCTCGCCGCGCTCGGCGAAGATCCGTCGCGTCCAGAATTGGCTCAGACCCCCGATCTCGTCGCCCAGTCTTTGGGCGAGTTCGTTGAGGGGCTTGACGTGGATGCCCGCACCTTCCTCACCGCGCTCGAGCCCGCTCCCACCGACGCCGAACCGGTGCTCGTGACCAATATCGCCGTTCGTTCCCTGTGTGAGCACCACCTCATGCCGTTTATCGGCAAAGCGCATCTTGCCTACGTTCCCGGTGAATTCGTCACCGGCTTGGGAAACCTGACTCGGGTTGCACAGACGGTTGCCGCCAAGCTGCAGATTCAAGAGCGGCTCGGCGAAGAGGTGGCTCAAACTCTCGAAGATGGACTGGGTGCGAACGGGGTGCTCGTCGTTCTGGACATGGCACACAACTGTGTGCGCGCACGCGGATCCCAGCAGACAGAAAGCCGCACAATCACCATTGCCTCACGAGGTTCGCTCGCCGAGCCGGCCGCGCGAGCTGAGCTCATCGCGCTCATCGGGGATGCTCGTGGCTAATCGCACGCTCATCATGGGTGTGCTCAATGTCACCCCCGACTCGTTCAGTGATGGTGGCCGCTTTCTGGACACCGGAGCGGCAATTGATCACGGCATGCGCATGGCCGAACAGGGCGCCGACATTATCGACATCGGGGGAGAGTCGACTCGACCCGGGGCCGCGCGCGTTACCCCCGAAGAGGAGCAGCTTCGGGTTGTTCCCGTCATCGCGTCGCTCACCCGAAACGGAATTGCGGTGAGCATCGACACCATGAACGCCGCCACCGCGCTTCTCGCCGTTGAAAACGGTGCGGCCTACGTCAACGACGTCTCGGGCGGTCTCGCCGACTATTTCATGGCCAAGGCCGTTTCAGCCACTGGTGCCACGTTCATCGCCAGCCACTGGCGCGGTCAGTCGGCCACCATGGACAAACAGGCAATCTACAAAGACGCTCCCTCCGATATCACTCGCGAGCTCAAGCAGCGGGTCGAAGATCTGCTCGCTGACGGCATCGCCCCCGATCGTCTGATCCTTGATCCGGGTCTGGGCTTCGCCAAGACCGAGGCCCACAACTGGCAGATGCTTGGTCGCCTTGATGAACTCATGGCACTCGGCTACCCATTGCTCGTTGGGGCCTCGCGCAAGCGATTCTTGTCAGCCCTGCTGCCTGATGACGCATCGCTGGATGAGCGTGACAACGCCTCGGTGGCTGTCTCGGTGCTGGCGGCCAACGCGGGTGCCTGGGGCGTGCGTGTGCACGACGTCGCTCGCACCCACGCCGCTCTGCGCGTGCTGGACTCGTGGAACCGGGGAGCCGAGCGCCCGGACACTGTGGTCGATGAAATATTTCTCACCGAGCGCCAGGAGTCACGCGCCCGTACCGAGGCGCTCGCCGAGCAAATCAACGAGCTCACTTTTGACTTTGATGCTGAACTTGCCATTGCCCGTGAGCTCGCCCTCGAAGAAGTAACCCGCACGACGATTGCCGGCCGCGTTCGCGACGAAATTGTGCACGAAGCCGCGGTGGTAGCTGAGGCGGCGCTCGCCGAGGAGCTCGCGCAAGGTGAGTTGACGACCGGAGAGCTCAATGGCTGACCGCATTTCGCTGACCGGCTTGAGCGCAACCGGTTTTCACGGCGTCTTTGAGCACGAGCGCCGAGAGGGTCAGACCTTTGTCGTCGACGTCACTCTCGAAACGGATGTGAGCACCGCCGCCTTGAGCGACGATGTTGCCGACACCATCGACTATTCGCTCGTTGCCACGCGCGTGATCGACCAGATCACCGGCGACCCGGTCAATCTCATTGAAACCCTGGCTCAGGCGATCGCCTTCGACCTTTTGTCGAGCTTCATCGTCTCGGCCGTTGAGGTTACCGTGCACAAGCCACAGGCCCCACTCGAAGTTTCCTTCTCGGATGTCTCGGTCACACTTCGACGGGAACGCTCGTGAGCGCGACCTGGCGTCGGGCCGTGATTGCCCTCGGCAGCAACCTCGGCGACCGCAGTGCCACCATCGCCTCAGCGCGTGAGGCGATGGCCGCCGACCCGCACATTCGTGTGGAGCTCAATTCGTCGCTCTACCGGTCGATTGCGCTCAAGCCCGAGGGCGCCGATCCGAACGCACCCGAATACCTCAATGCGGTGACTACGGTGACAACCGACTACGAGCCCGGCGAGCTTTTGGGCGCGCTCATGCAGATTGAGCGTGACCACGGTCGCGTGCGCGAGCAGCGCTGGGGAGACCGCACCCTTGACCTCGACATCATCGACATCTCGGGGGTGTCCTTGCAGTCCGAGGAGCTCACGGTTCCGCATCCGTCAGTGCTCGAGCGCGACTTCGTGTGTGCACCCTGGCTCGAAATCGAACCGGATGCTCGCCTCAACGATGCGCTCCTGCGCGAGCACGCACCCGAGGCCACGCACATCGTGATTGCCGAGGTCGCCCGATGAAGCGCACCCGGGTTGCCGTGATTGTCGGCTTCGGCTTTGCCGGAGCGGCGCTCACCTATTTGGTCGAACTGGTGCTGCAGGCGAGTGGCCGCCCGAGCGTTTTGCCTCCGTACTCGCTGTCGATCACGTTGATCGCGGTTGCAGTGTTGGTCGTGTTGCTTGCCATTCCCGTTCGTCGCCGAGTGACCGGAAAGCGCAAAGAGCCGCTCAGCCCGTTCTATTCGCTGCGCGTAGCGGTCTTGGCGAAGTCTTCCTCGCACGTGGGTGCGCTGCTACTGGGCCTCGGCATTGGGCTCACCATCTTCTTGGTCGCACGGCCTATTGCACCGGGCTGGGACCTGCTCGGTCGCGCCATCGCCGACCTGATTTCGGCGGCTATTCTCGTGGCAGCGGGACTCATCGCTGAGCGCATGTGCACTCTGCCACCGGATGACCCAGAACAGGAGTCGGTCGGTGACCCAGCCCCACGAGCGTGACGGTCGACTCTCGGTTGGCATCATCGGCGCAGGCCATGTCGGCCCGGTTCTTGGCGTAGCACTTGCGGGTGCCGGACACCGTGTTGTAGCGATCTCGGCGATTTCTGACGAGAGCCGCGAGCGGGCACACGCGCTTCTTCCCGGAGTCCCGGTTCTCGATGTAGCTCGCGTTGTCGAGTCTGCCGAACTCATCATTCTTGCCGTGCCCGACTCCGCACTCGAGTCACTTGTTGCCGGCCTTGCCTCAACCAACACCTGGCAGCCCGGGCAAATCGTTGTGCACACCTCGCCGGCGTTTGGCATTTCAGTGCTGGCCCCTGCCATAGCGGCCGGCGTGATTCCGATTGCGCTGCATCCGGCCATGTCCTTCACGGGCACGAGCGTGGATGTGCACCGCCTGACTGACGCGTACGTCGCCGTGACCGCGCCCACCCCGGTGTTACCCATTGGGCAGGCACTCGCTGTCGAGCTCGGGGCGGAGCCTTTGGTTGTTCCAGAAGGCAAGCGCGCCGCCTACGCTGAAGCGATTGCCACGGCGTCGCAGTTTTCGGCGGCCATCGTGGCGCAGTCCACGGGCATCCTCGCCGACATCGGGGTTGAGCGTCCGGGCAGAATCTTGGCCCCGCTCATTCGTTCGGCGGTCGACAACGCCCTTGCCAAACAGGGTGACGCCTCGCGACTGCTCTACATCGACGCAGAGGACGACCTGTCGTGACTACCGCTCTGGTGCCAACCATGGGTGCTCTGCACGAGGGTCATCTCGATTTGGTGCGTAGAGCTAAAGAGGTTGCCGATCGCGTGGTCGTATCCATTTTCGTGAACCCCACGCAGTTCGGCGCCAACGAGGACTTCGACAAGTACCCGCGCACGCTCGAGTCAGATCGCGCGCTGCTCGAGCCATTCGGCGTCGAGGTTTTTGCGCCGAGCATCGACGAGGTCTACCCGCTCGCGGACCGAGAATCCCCACAGGGCCGAATCGAGGTGCCCGATTCAATCAGCACCTTTGCTGCGAGCCAGCCCACGACCACCTTTGAGGGGGCAACCCGACCCGGCCACTTTGACGGCATGCTGACCGTGGTTGCGCGGTTGTTCGAGATGGTGCAACCCGATGTCGCTGTCTTTGGCCAAAAGGATGCCCAGCAGGTCTTTCTCGTGCGCAACCTCATCGAGCAGATGTTCCCGCAGATCACCCTCGAGGTCGTTCCCACAAATCGAGAGGCCGATGGCTTGGCCCGCTCGAGCCGTAACCGTTACCTCAGCGCCGAGGAACGCCTACATGCCCTCGTGCTCAGCCGAGCGTTGATCAATCTCTCGCTTCGCCTGATGTCGGCTACCAGCACGGCCGAGGCCGTTGCCGAGGCGCGCGCATCGGTTGAGGCAGAGCCAGAAGTTAGACTTGATTACCTCGACATTGTTGATCCGCACGACTTCACGCCGGTTGATGAACAGTTCCGAGGACCGGCCACCGCGGTGGTCGCTGCGTGGGTCGGTTCAACCCGACTCATCGACACCATCAACCTCGTGATCAACTGAGGTTCCAACCCAAGAAAGCTCGTTTGTGCCTGCCATGACTGAAGCGACTGAACCTCAGCCTGAACTCACCGATGACGAAGTCATCGAGCAGAAGGCCGTTCGCCTCGCCAAGCGCGAGCGACTGAACGCGGGCCCCGGCGCCTATCCGGTTTCGGTTCCGGTGACCGACACCATCCCCGCTGTGCGTGAGCGCTTCGCTGGCCTCGAACCGGATGCAACAACCGGCGTCACGGTTGGCCTCGCCGGTCGCGTCGTGCACTTGCGCAACACCGGAAAGCTGTGTTTTGCGAGCATTCAGTCAGGCGACGGAAGCCGCATTCAGGCCATGGTGTCACTCGCCGAAGTGGGCGAAGACTCACTCGAGCAGTGGAAAGACCTCGTCGACCTCGGCGACCACCTGTTCATCAGCGGCGAGGTCGTTTCAAGCCGCCGCGGCGAGCTTTCGGTCATGGTCACGACCTGGCAGGTGGCAACCAAGTCGCTGCTGCCGCTGCCGAACCTGCACAACGAGCTCAACGAAGAGACCCGTGTTCGCAGCCGCTACTTAGACCTGATCGTCCGAGATCAGGCTCGAACCAACGTGCTCACTCGCGCGAAGGCCGTTGCCTCGCTGCGTTCGACGTTCAGCAAGCTCGACTTCGTTGAGGTCGAGACGCCCATGCTTCAGACCATGCACGGCGGGGCATCCGCTCGCCCGTTCGCGACCCACTCGAACGCGTTCGACATGGAGCTGTTCCTGCGCATCGCGCCCGAGCTGTTTCTCAAGCGAGCCGTGGTCGGAGGCATCGACCGGGTCTTCGAGATCAACCGCAACTTCCGCAACGAGGGTGCTGACTCCACGCACAGCCCGGAGTTCGCCATGCTCGAAGCCTACGAAGCATACGGCGACTACACCTCGATCGCCGGACTGACTCAAAAGCTGATTCAGGATGCCGCACAGGCCGTCGCCGGATCACACGTCGTCACTTGGGCCGACGGCACCGAGTTCGATCTCGGTGGCGAGTGGGATCGCATCGGCCTGTACCACTCGCTCTCTGCCGCCGCCGGAGTTGAAATCACGCCGCAGACCAGCGTCGCCGAACTTCAGAAGCTCGCCGCCAAGGTTGAGGTTGAGGTTCCGCTGGCCAACCACGGCAAGCTCGTTGAAGAGCTGTGGGAGCATTTCGTCAAGCCGGGTCTGTCTAAGCCCACCTTCGTCATGGACTTCCCCGTCGAGACCAGCCCGCTGACACGCGACCACCGCTCGATCGAGGGCGTTGTCGAGAAGTGGGACCTCTACGTTCGCGGTTTCGAGCTGGCCACCGGTTACTCCGAGCTCGTCGACCCGGTCATTCAGCGCGAGCGCTTCATGCAGCAGGCCAAGCAGGGTGCCGCCGGTGACGTCGAGGCCATGCGGGTCGACGAGGAGTTCCTGCGTGCCCTCGAGCACGGCATGCCGCCGTCGGGTGGAATGGGAATGGGCATCGACCGCTTGCTCATGGCGCTGACCGGACTCGGCATCCGAGAGACGATTCTCTTCCCCTTGGTCAAGTAGCCTGAACCCATGGACAACTTCTGGCTGAACGCGCTGTGGTCGATTACACCGACCGTGCTCCTCGGCTTGTTGTTTTGGCTCATCATCCGTTCGATTCTGCGCGCAGACCGCACCGAGCGTGAGACGTATTCCAAAATCGAGGCCGAGGAGCGTGCCAAGCGCGGTATGCCCCCGGTCGATGAGAAACCCGCGAAACCCTCGAAGCCTGCTGCCCAATGACGTCATCCGAGGTTTCACTGCTGATTGCCACCATTGCGGTGGTGATCGACCTCGTCGTGCGTGTTCTCGCGATCATCTTCGTGCCGCGCAACCGTCGACCCGGATCTGCGATGGCCTGGCTGTTGGCCATCTTCTTCATTCCATACGTCGGCGTACTTTTTTATCTGCTCATCGGTAGCCCTCGCTTGGGTCGCAAGCGTCGAGCAAAACAGAGCGAAATTAACGCGTTCATCAAGGAATCGACGCACGATGTCGAGTTCCTGGCCAAGACCCCGCGCAAACCGGAGTGGTTCCCACCCATCGTCGAGCTCAACCGCACTCTTGGCGCAATGCCCCTCATGGGCGGCAACTCCGCGAGCATGCGCATCGACTACGAGCAAAACATGGTCGACATGGCCGCCGATATCGACAAGGCGAAGCGTTTTGTTCACGTCGAGTACTACATCCTGTCTCACGACAGCGTGACGCAACCGATTTTTGACGCGATGGAGCGTGCGGTCGCCCGCGGTGTGACGGTTCGCGTGCTTTTCGACCACGTTGCCGCTCTACGCACGGTGGGGTATCGCAAGACGAAGAAAAAGCTCACGGCGATTGGTGCTGATTGGCACCTCATGCTTCCGTTCCTGCCGTTCCAGGGAAAATATGAGCGACCTGACCTGCGTAACCACCGCAAGCTCCTCATCATTGATGACCACATTGGCTGGATGGGCTCGCAAAACATCATCGACTCCAGCTACCTCAAGCGCGGAAACATCAAGCGCGGGTTGCACTGGAAAGACGCAAATGTTCGCCTGCAGGGACCGATTGTCGCCGCACTTAACGCAATTTTTCTCTCGGATTGGTACTCCGAGACTGACCAGCTGTTGAGCACCGAGGCCCTCCCGGTCAAGCGCTCCGCACCAAAGGGAGATCTCGATTGTCAGCTCGTGCCCAGTGGGCCGGGTTTCGTTTCAGAGAATAATCTGCGCATGTTCCTCGCTCTGCTCTACGCAGCCCGCAAGAAAATCATCATCACGAGTCCTTACTTTGTGCCAGACGAGTCGTTGCTCTACGCGATTACCTCGGCAACCCAGCGCGGGGTTGAGGTGGAGCTGTTCGTTTCAGAGATTGGCGACCAGTCCCTGGTTTATCACGCCCAGCGTTCGTACTACGAGGCTTTGCTTGAGGCCGGCGTCAAGATTTGGCTCTACAAGGCGCCCACGATTCTGCACTCCAAGCACCTCAGTATCGACGATGATGTTGCCGTGATTGGGTCGAGCAACATGGACATGCGCTCATTCTCGCTCAACCTTGAAATATCGCTCCTGGTCAGGGGAAAAGAGTTTGTCGACGAGATGCGTGCCGTCGAACAGCGTTACCGTTCGGTGAGTCGTCAACTCAGCATGGAGGAGTGGAGCAAGCAGCCGCTGCGATCGACCGTTCTCGATGGCCTAGCTCGCCTGACCTCGGCCCTGCAGTAGGCCAGGCGCGATAAATCCTTCCGCGCCTGCACTCCTGCGGGTGCTAAACCGCCCCGAGCCCTGTGCTCGGGGTATATTTATGCCACGCGCTCAAAATATGTACAAATTTATGTACATAAATTAGTGTTTGGGTATGGCAGGACTCACTCGACGCGATATCGTGAGCGTTGCCGACGCTCGAAAAGACCTTTCCAAGACACTTCGTCGATTTCGCCTTGACCCGAATGCCGCTCCCATCGTCTTGGGGAGTCACCGCAAGCCCGAGGCGGTCTTGGTCAGTTACGAGCAGTTCATCGCTGGTCTGGTGCCGGTAGACCGACCGGTGAGTTTGTCGGAACTGCAGGGCAAGGCGCCTGTTATTCGTGGGATGGCCGCGAAACTCGGCATTACCGGCGTCGGGGTGTTCGGATCAGTGGCCCGAGGCGAAGAATCGCTCGGCAGCAACGTCGATTTGCTCATTGAATGCCCGGTGAGCCTGAGCCACTTTGACATCGTCGATTTTGCCGCTGAGGTCGAGGATCTCGTGGGTGCTCGGGTGGATGTTCTGACTCGAGCCGTGCTCGAAACAGACACTCAACGCTGGAGCGAAGTTCAGCGCGACCTGGTTGAGCTCTAAGGGACGACCCGGCGCAGGGCACGCAGCACGAACCGGCCGACCAGCGCGATGCCAACAACGGTGGTGACTGCCCGCACGGTGTCCCAGGTCAGCGTCGACGTCATCAGCGTGTACAGACCGAAGCGACCGAGGTTCTCGAGCGGTGTGGACCCGGCCTGATAGGAAATTGTCGTATCGGCGCCCACGGCGAATGGCCAGAACCACAGGTTCATGAGTGCGCCAAACAGGTAGGCGGCGATGAGCCCATAACCGGCCAGGAGCGTGAGCTCACGCCAACCACGTAGGCGATGCCACGGCAAAAGCCCGGCCCCAGCTCCGACCCAGGCGGCCGCGAACATTTGGAAGGGTGTCCACGGGCCAATCGAGCCCATGACGACGGAGGACACCGCAATGATGAGCAGGCCCAGAAGAAAGCCCATGCGCGCCCCGAGCGCCCGCCCGACCAAGATCAGGACGATAAAGATGGTCTCCGCGCCAGCGATGCCGACAGTGGAGATGCGCACGATTGACCCCACCGCGGCGAGTATGCCAAGAAGCGCCACCGATCGTGCGGTCCGCAGGGAACGATCGAGCATTAGCGCGACGGCAACGGCGATGAGCGGGATGATCGCGACGGCAACCAGGGGAATCCAGCCCCGAGTGCCCACCGGTGACCCGCTGGCGACAAATGGCCAGAAGAACGCCGCGAGTGCAACGGTGCTGGCCGAGGCGATAAGCCACCTCTCCAGACGTCGGGAACGAGCGCCAGACAGAATGGTGCCAGAAAAAACGGGTGCGCTTGTCACGCGGTCACCTGCTCGGGTATCGCTTCGAGGTCTCGAACAAAGTGCGCATCGTGGGAGGCTATCGTCACCTGAACTCTTGAGCTCACGCTCTTGAGAAGTTGCATGAGGTTGTGTCGTGCCGTGGCATCGAGTCCGCGAGTTGGTTCGTCAATGAGCAAGTGGGTCGGATGCGCAGCCAGCGCAACTGCGATGGCAAGCGCCAACTGCTGCCCTGCCGAGAGGTCGCGCGGGTGGCGCTCCAGCGTTGAGCCATCGACCTCGAGCACGTCGCGCAGGAGCGCAAGGGTCGTTCCGGGGGAAACGCGGGCGGTTGCATCCGACCGTGCGCACTCGGCGCTCACGGTGTCTCGCACAAAGAAGTCGCCGAGCGACTCGGGCACGAGCGCGGTGCCCGCTGGGTCTGCCAGTGCCATCGAGAAAAGGCGAGTTGTCTTGCCACTGCCGTTAGGACCCACGAGAGCGGTAATAGCTGGAGCGCCGATGGAGCGCGGTTCTGCAGGGGAGGCTTCTGACACGGGCCGACTCTCAAAAGAGAGTCGCGAGTCTGCCAGGTGCAGGTTCTTGACAGGCATCGAGGTGAAAGCATGCGTGCGGTGTTCGGCGATGATGATGGTCATCAACGTCGTGTGAGCGAGACGGCGAAGCAGGGCAACAACGTGTGATGTCTGGTCGGAGTCGAGATCAGCGAGGGGCTCATCGAGCAGAAGCAGAGTGGGCCGCGAGACCAGAGCCGCACCGAGGGCAACGATGACAGCCTCGCCCGAAGAAAGTTCTTCGACGCGGCGGTTCAGCAGGGCATCCAGCCGCAGGGTTGTGACAACTTCGTGAAGACGGACCTCGATCGCCGGGGCCGGCATGCGCTGCATACGCAAAGCGAACGAGAGCTCTTCTTTAACTGTGGAGGCGACGAATGAGTCGCGAACGTTTTGTGGAACATACCCGATGAAGGTGGACGACGTGGCGACGGATGTGGTGAAGCGGTCGACACCACCAACACGAAGATGGCCCGAGGCACTCGTCAGGCTCGAGGACTGGTGTAGCCCGGCAATGGCGCGCAAGAGAGTTGACTTTCCGGAACCGGTCGCGCCGGTCAAGAGCACGAGCTCGCCGAGTCCGAACCGGGCGGTGCCGTCGCGAAGAACCTCGCGACCGTTGAAGCCCAGACACAGGCCATCGAGAGCCAGAGGTGCATTGCAGTCGAGCTCGGGTTCTCTAGCCGCACGCCCGAAACCGCGCACCTCCATGCTCAGCGCCAATGTGCTTGCGCGCTCCAGTGTGCGTTCAAACAGGGGTCCGAGTACAGACAGACCACCACGCTCGCGGCGCAGTCGGTGCATCTGTCGCATCGACCGCCAGGTGGTCACCAGTGAGGGGTACGTGCTGATGCCAATCGCCAGGGCGGTGAGCACCCCGCGGCCGAGGGGCCAGGTGGCCACGCGCGAAAGGGCGTTGCGAACATCCACGAGCGAGACCGCAAGCCCGATAAACAGGATGCCCGCTGCGAACGGAACGGCGTCAACGATGGCGCTCCACAGCCCACCCGTGGTAACTGGCCCGAGAATCGAGATGAACCGAAAGGGTCCGTCGAGGTGAATCGGGCGACCGGAGTAGAGCACAAGTCCCGACCCGTTCGCGCCCAGGAACAGTACTCGATAGAGCAGGCGCAGGGCGATGAAGCCCAAGGCGAACCACGCCGCCGAGCGCAGGGGCGCCCAGCGTGAATGGGTTCGCGACGAGATCATGACTGACTCTTATGCGCTGGGCGTGGGGGTTGCGCCCCCGGTTGTGAAGACAAGTCCGATGGAGTCGCCGGGCGAAACCTGCTGGGTTGAGACACCCTCGGCCGCGTAGTCCCAGGCCTTCGCGCCGGCCTTGATCCAGAGTGCCCAGTACGCGTACTCGGGAGCCATGCTCGCGCAGGTCTCGCTGTATGCCGAGTGACCGGGAACGGTGAATGGCTTGTCGGCTGCCGGTAATCCGTTGACTCGGCACACCACCTGGTCGCCGTACTTGGCGGTTCCTTCGGTTGTTACTTCCACGGTGGCGAGTGCGTCGGCAACGGTCTCGTGGCCACTGGCCAGCGGGGCACACGCGTTAACTTCCGCGGCAGCTCCGGCCGCGCCCAGCAGGTCGAAGTTCACGATGACGCGAACCCCCGTGCAGTTGGTTGACGTGGGTGCCGGTGTGGGGGCGGGGGTGCATCCGGTCAGGGTGAGGGTGGCTGCGAGGATGAGCGACGCGGCAATGCCAATGGTGGGTGAACGACGAGACATGCTTCTCCAGGTGAGTGAAAGGTCCAGATGGACAGCAACTGGAGGCTTCCGTGTGTTGCGCAATGAGTTTACCTTTGCGCAAGGACCTTGGACTGTGGCCCGGCCTACTGAACCTTGAGGTCAGTGATTGTGATGGGTGCTGCAAGCTCGTTGCAGAGTGAAACTATCTTGCTGGGCATGCCGGTTTTCCAGATCGCGATTTGCGTTTCTTTGGATGCGCCGACACCGGCCTGATTCACAGCCGTTGCGTACTCTCCTAGAAGTTTCTTGAGTGACGAAGTGTTAGGAATCTTTGACGCCGCGTCGATACCCGGAACAAAGAGCCCCCACGATCCCAGCCACGCCGCCTGCTTTGCCTTGTCATCAGGATGGGCCATGGCGTCATTCGCGGCAGAGTCGTAGGCAGACTGAGCGGCGGCAAAAGCCTGGCACGCGGCGATGTCTTGCACGTCGCCCATTTGATAGCAGGCCGACAGGGCGCTCAGGGTGAGCGTGCCCGCGGCGACGAGGCCAAGAATGCGCGCAGTGATCTTCATGACTCCAGCCTAGGGCTGGTGCCAGATGCGGTTGATGTTGAGTTCGCGGATGCGCCAGCTGTCGCCGACTTTGGCCACCGTGACCGTGTAGACGCCGAGGGTAGTTCGAACCGGGTCAGGCCGAAATTCGTCGCGTTCGTAGTTGGCCGTCAGCACGAAGGTGTCTGCTGCCCGACCCTCGAACACCTGCACGTTGGTGATGGCATGCCGATGCGGCTCGGGCGGTGACCACAGCTTGGTGAAGTGAGCCTCAATCGCCTCGGGGGATTCGAGTCGAGTGTCGCCAAAGACCACGACGGCATCCGAGAGAATGTCGCGGGCCGCCTGCGGGTTCTTTGTGTCGGAGGTTTGCGCGTAGGCAAACAGCAGGCTCTCGCCGATGTGGCGGTACAGCGCCATCGTTTCGAGCGAGGTCATTACCGGCCTACGCTCTCGAAGTACTGCTTGACCAGAGCCTTGCCGTAATCGTTGCCGTTCGGCGTGCGAACGACCGTGTGCATGTGGAATCTACCGGGGTGGTCGTTGTTCAAGAAGACTCCGCAGTGGTGGTCAATCTCGATGAGAACCACCGGCGACTGGATGCGCAGGTAGTAGACATCGCCACGCTGCGTTCCGCCAATCCATGAGAAATAGGTCTGGTCGTAGTGTGCTTCGATCTCGCGCTGGCGAACTCGACGAGGGCCCTCGGGCAAGTACGCGATGAAATCAGACACGAACGCACTGACCGCCGCCCGAGCTGCCTCGGAAACCTCGTCGAGACGAACACCCTCGTAAGGGATAACTCGGTTGTCTTGAAACGCGCCGCCGAGGTGCAGGCCGTCGCCGGGGTGGTACCGGCCCTCGGGCATGCGCGGGTCGTTCATCATGTCGTCGTAGATGACAGCCATAGCGCGCTGTGCGTTGGTTAGCTCATCCATGATCTTGTGACCGAGTTCGATTCGTCCGGCGAACACGACGACGCCCTTGTCTGGCCCGTCGTCGATGAGGTCGGGTTCGGCGGCCAAGAACACGGGAGTGATGATCATCTGCGTTCCGACAACGAGGCAGTTGAAGACAACATGGTGGCCGTACCAGTGCCAACCCCAGGGTGCGGTGAGCGAGGGCTCACCGTAGATCGCGAAGTTGTAGCTGTACTCGTTCATGATCTGGGGGATGCCGTTGATGCCGCCCAGGAACGCATTGATCTTCATCAGGCCGCGCGCGAACTCGTAGCCTTGCGGGCTCAGGCTGGCCTCGAGCAGGGCCAGGGCTGCTGCTTTGGTGGTGTCGGGCTCAAACTCCATGCGCAGACCGATGTCGTGCTGCATAAACTCGGGGTTCGCCCATCCTTGCCACTCTTTGGCGGTCACCTCGTACTGAACTTTGGCGCGCTGCTCGTCGGTGAGGCCGGCCAAGAACGCGTTGGCCGCGTCGACCATCGCCGCCGTGGGGGCTTCGTCACCCGCGGGAACCGGCTCGAGGTGGTACAGGTCGTCGATGACAGTGCCGTCGCTGGTCACTCCCACGAAGTCGTTGAAGTACAGCGGAGTCCAGCCCTTGATGAGCTGCCCGGTGAAGGCGTCAACCTTTGCTGCCTCTCGATACTCATACGCGTCTTTAATCTTGCGGATGCCCTCGAGGCGAGCGTCGTCGTAGGGAATCAGATAATTGCGGAATTCTGACTCAGTCATTTCTTTCCTTTCGGTGCTCGACGTCTTCGTCGAAAAGTTCAGCGCGAGTGGTCGGTTAGGTGGTGCTGT
Source organism: Aurantimicrobium sp. (assembly GCA_024644865.1). Taxonomy (GTDB): domain Bacteria; phylum Actinomycetota; class Actinomycetes; order Actinomycetales; family Microbacteriaceae; genus CAIOLM01. The sequence goes on along the minus strand of JAHEGZ010000009.1, from coordinate 8,147 downwards.
TGTGGGTGGCCACGGCCTTGCGGGCGGCGACGATACTGCCGGATGCGATCGCTTCAACCAGTTGGTCGTGCACGGCGATGCGATTGTCGAAGTTCTCGCTCCACTCTGTGTCGTCGGGTGCAAACTCTGTCGTCTCAGACTTGATGAAGTCGAGCACGCCCAGGTAGAGCGCCTTGGCCAGGGCGTTGGGGGTGATCTCGGCAATGCGCGCGTGCAGCTGCCAGTTCGTGGTCATGAACTTCTCGGGCGACGCCTTGGTCTTGCGCAGCGCGGCCATGAGTGCGCGCAGGTCGGCGATGTCGCTCTCGCGACGGTGAGCGGTGGCGTCGAGAACGAGCACTTCTTCGAGCGCCTCCCGTACGACGATGGCATCGGCGACGGAGGTGGCCGAGTGACGCACGGTTAGCAAAGTGTGACGAAGCTTGATGACGGGGGATGTCTCGGCCACAAAAAGGCCGCCGTCACGGCCCGGGCGAATCTCCATGACCCCGCGCTCGCGAAGCAGTCGAACCGCTTCACTCACCGTGGCGCGAGCAAACCCGGTGGTCTGCTGCAACTCAGCGAGAGTTCCCACGAAGTCTCCCGGCTGCTTATTGGCGGCGAGCATCGACTCTTCGAGTCGACTGGCCAACGTTTCTGCACGAGAAAGTGGGGCTTGGCGAAGGTTGTTTGTCAGCACATAAACATTGTAACCTTTAGAAGGTTTTATGAAAGAGGGAAAGATGAAACTCATCGGAATTCGTTCGGCTATAGACAACGCTGTCTATGTGGCCAAGCGGTTGAGCGCCACCCACGCCGAGATCATTGACGAGCTCAATGCCTTCTGGGCAGACCCGTTTGCCGCGACCAAGCGCTCGGCCACGGGTAAGCAGGTCGAACTGTCCACGGTCACGATTGTTCCCCCAGTCCTACCGGGAGCCAAGGTCTTCTGCATCGGCTTGAACTACCACGCGCATGTGGCCGAGGGCTCGTTCAAGAACGACGACCTGCCCGAGTATCCGACGCTGTTCTCGCGCTGGACCTCGACCCTGGTGGTCGACGGAACGCCTATCCCTGTTCCCGCCAACGAAGAGGGTATCGACTGGGAGTGCGAGATCGCTGCGTTCGTCGGTAAGACGGTCGTGGATGCTGACGCAGACTCTGCGCGGGCATCCGTGTTTGGCTACGCCGCGTTCAACGATGTCACCTCGCGCTGGGCACAGAAGGTGACCTCGCAGTGGATTCTGGGCAAGAACGGTGACAACTCCGGACCGCTGGGTCACCTCGTCACCGTCGATGAAGCTGGCGACTTGCGTGACGGCCTGCGGGTGCAGACTCGCGTGAACGGTGTTGTCGCACAAGACGGCAACACCCGCGACATGATATACGAGCTTGGCGAGGTGCTCGCGCACATCTCGCGCACGATCACTCTGCGCCCGGGCGACCTCATCGCAACCGGCACCCCCGAGGGCGTTGGCTACGCGCGCACTCCGAAGTGGTTGTTGCACCCCGGTGATGTGGTCGAAGTTGAAATCGAGCGCATCGGCAAAGTCTCGAACCCGATCGTCGGCAACGAGTTCCGTCACACCGCGGTCAAGGCCTAAGCGCATGGCCGGGCCACTCGCGGGAGTTACCGTTCTTGATCTGAGCCGGGCTCTCGCCGGTCCGTTTTGTACGGCCCTGCTGGCCGATCTCGGCGCGACCATCGTCAAGGTTGAGAGCATCAAGGGCGGCGACATCACGCGCGCCTGGCCACCGTTTGAGAACGAGCACAGCCTCTACTTCGAGTCGATCAACCGAGGAAAGAGCTCGATTGCGCTCGATTTCTATAGCGCCGACGGCCAAGCCCTTCTGCGAGACATGGCGCTGAAGTCAGATGTCATCGTTGAGAACTTCCGCTCGGGTGTGATGAGCGAGATGGGCCTGGACCCCGACGAGCTTCGCGCGGTCAAGCCCGACCTGGTCATCGCGTCGATTTCGGGATTCGGTGAAGTCGGTCCGTTGGCACAGTCGGCCGGCCTCGACCAAGTGGCCCAGGCCATGTCGGGGCTCATGTCGGTCACCGGCCCGAACGCAAGTGAGTTTTACCGCTTCGGCATCCCGATCATCGACACCGTCTCGGGCATCTTTAGCGCGCTGGGAATCGTCTCGGCACTGCTCGCGCGCAGCTCCTCGGGCGAGGGTGCGATCGTGAGCACCTCGCTGCTCGAGTCGGCACTGGCCATCTCTTCGTTCCAGGGTCAGCGCGTGCTGAGCACCGGTGTCGCTCCGACTCCGACCGGAAACGATCATCCTTCGCTGACCCCCTACGGCGTCTATCAGGCATCCGATGGGCCGCTGGTCATCGCCGTGGGCAACGACAAGCAGTGGGCTCAGTTCTGCGAGATTCTTGGCGAGCCCGAACTGGCAACGGATGCACGCTTCACCTCCGGCCGCGACCGCACCGCGAACCGTCCGGCGTTGAAGGCCGCTCTCGAACGGTTGCTCGCCGCGCGCACGGCCATCGTGTGGACGCAGCTCATCCGAGACGCGGGAATTCCCGTCGGGCCGATTTACACCTATGACCAGGTGTTTGAAGACGAGCAGGTCAAGGCCCTCAAGATGGTTGTCGAAACCCATCGAAAAGATGGCTCGACGTTACCGCTGGTGCGCGGTCCGCTCTCGTTCAACCACGTTGCCACAACGGTGTTCAAAACACCCCCGGCTCTGGGCGAAGACACACGTGCCGTGCTTGCCAGCTACGGACTTTCGGCTCAGGCCATTGACGAGCTCGTAGCGGCTGGCGTGGTGAATTCATGACCCGACCAAGCGCGCACGACCTGTTCACTCAGGTTGCAGACCCGGGCACCTTCGTTTCGTGGGACATCCCACTGATCGACGTGAACCCGAATGAAGAGTACGCCGCCGAGCTCGCTCTGGCCGCGGAAAAGAGCGGCGTCGACGAGTCGGTTGTTTCGGGTGAAGCCCTCGTGCGTGGTCACCGAGTTGCCTTTGTCGCTTGTGAGTTCGCATTTCTTGCCGGCACCATTGGCATGGCAGCCGCTGAGCGCTTGGTCGCGACCATCGAGCGCGCCACCGCCGAGGGGTTGCCTCTCTTGGCTGGCCCCGCTTCGGGCGGCACACGGATGCAAGAAGGAACCCTCGCGTTTATGGCGATGGTCAAGATCTCAGCGGCAATCTCACGTCACAAAGAGGCCGGCCTGCCCTACCTGGTCTACCTGCGTCACCCCACCACCGGAGGAGTGATGGCAACCTGGGGCTCGCTCGGTCATCTCACCGTTGCCGAACCGGGAGCGCTTGTCGGGTTCCTCGGTCCGCGCGTGCACGAGGCACTCTTTGGCTTCGCTTTTCCCGAGGGTGTGCAAACCTCGGAAAACCTCTTTCGCCACGGACTGCTGGACGCGGTGGTTCCGGCCGAGCAGCTGCCGGCCATCATTGATCGTGTGCTGGGCATCCTGATGACGCCGCGCGAGTCGAGATACGCGGATGCCCTGCCTCAGCAACAGCCGATCGAATTCGTTTCGACGGCCGACGCCATCGAGCGCTCACGTCGACGTGACCGACCGGGAGTTCGCGCCTTCTTGAAGCACGCCGCCGACGATGTGCTGCCCCTCAACGGAACGGGCGAGGGCGAACACGACCCCGGCGTGATTCTGGCGCTGGCTCGTTTCGGCGGGGTCTCCTGTGTGATCATGGGGCAAGACCGCGTGAGCCAGCGCACCGGAAAGCCACTCGGCCCGGCGGCGCTTCGCGAAGCTCGACGCGGAATGCGACTGGCACTCGAACTCAAGCTCCCTCTCGTGACCGTGATTGATACCCCCGGCGCGGCCCTCACCCGCGAGGCAGAGGAAGGTGGCCTCGCCCAAGAGATCGCCCGCTGCCTCTCTGACCTCACCACCATCGAGACTCCGGTGGTCTCGGTGATTATGGGCGAAGGTACCGGCGGTGGCGCAATCGCACTCTTGCCCGCCGACTACACGATCGCGGCACAGAACGGCTGGCTCGCGCCCTTGCCTCCCGAGGGGGCAAGCGCGATTATCCATCGTGATCTGACGCACGCCATGGAGATGGCCGAGGCTCAGGGTGTTTCGTCGCAGGCACTGCTCGCCAACGGAATCGTTGACCTCGTGGTAGCCGAGACTCCAGATGCCGCCGACGAGCCCGCCGAATTTGCCAAGCGATTGGCCGCTGCCCTCGAGCAGGCCCTCGCGCACCTGTCACGGCGAAACGGTCGAGAACTGGTGAACTCGCGCTACGAGCGCTACCGCACCCTCGGGCTCTAACCTGTCGGTGCGTGGGAGGATTGACCCACGCGCGCGAAGGGAACTCGATTGCAACGGCAGGCGACGAAAGCACTCCTCTATGTGCTCAACGTTGCCCTCGGTGGAGTCACGAGTCTGCTGGCAATCCCGGTCATCATTTCGATTGTTGGCGCCCCCACCTGGGGTTCGCTCGCGGTAGCCCAAGCCATCGGTGCCATCTACGCGGTGGGCGTGGGATTCGGCTGGGGAATCATCGGCCCCGCGCAGGTCGCCGGGCTGTCGGCGAGCGCGCGAGGTCAGTTCTTCAAAGACTCTCTCGTCTCGCGATCGCTGCTGTTCGCTTGCGCGCTTCCCGCATACGTGGTCACGGTGCTGCTCGTGCTTGGTGCGCGCTCTGACATCGGTGCCTTTTTAGTCGGCGGCGTCTCGACCGTCGTGGTGGCTGTCGGCTCCGGATGGTTTTTCGTCGGTGAAGCGCAACCGGCACGACTGCTCTTCAACGAGTCACTGCCGCGAGCGTTAGGCACCATCGCCGGGGCCGCCCTGCTCTTCGTCTCGCACAGCCTGCTCGTGTTTGTCGCGGTACAGCTGTTGGGCATCCTCATCTCAATTTGGATGACCACCCGCAGTATTAACACCCGCCACCGTGAGGGCGTGCTGAACAGATCGGTGCGCGACGGTTTTCGAAGGCTCAAGGACTCCTACGCGTCGATGGTCACCGCAGGTACCGCGGCGCTGTATGTGAACGTGCCACTCATTGTGGTCTCGGCGGCGGTTCCACTGGCGACGCCGATCTACGCGGCCGCCGAGAAGATTCAGCGATTTGCCCTGTTGGCCATGACCCCGTTCACGCAGGTCGTGCAGGGGTACATCCCGAACGCCGATGACACCGCGGGAATGCGGGGACGAATCAATCGCTCGGTCGTCATTGCATTCGGTTGTGGTGCCGCTCTCGCCGTCGGCCTCGGCGCACTATTGCCCTGGGTCGCGCAGCTCATGACCGCCGGTAAGGTCGCCGTGCCCTTCACTCTGAGCATCCCAATGGGGTTGACGACCGGTCTCATCGTCATTTCCGGCGTGACTGGACTGGCCGCACTCGTCGCTCTGGGCAAACAACGCACCGTCGCTATCAGTACGGTCGCTGGCGCGTGCGTCGGCTTGCCCCTGACGGTGATTCTCGGCTTGTCCGTTGGAGTTGAAGGCATTGCCTGGGCTGTGACCATCAGCGAGGTGTTGGTGCTGGCCATTCAGCTCCTCGCCCTCGCGCGAGCACTCCCGGCTACTGGTCGACGTTAACGCGCCGGCGAAGGTTCCAGCTCACCGCAATCGCGACCACGCTTGAAACGATAAGCATGATCATCACCGTGTTCCACGTCAGACCCTGAGCTCGCAGCACACCCACGACCAGCGGGCCGGATGCACCGATGAAGTACCCGCCAGCCGTGGTCATGCCACTGAGCAAGACCGCACCCTGCTGTGAGGCCGTTCGAAAATTCACGCCCACTAGCACGACCGAGAAGAGCGAAGGTGCGGTACCCGCCAAGGCAACCCACAACCAGGTGGCTGTTCCGGGCGCGATCATCAATCCCGCGTAACCGACGATCATGAGAACGGCATTGGCGGTGAACAGCATGCCGATGTTGCCTGACCGGGCCAGCAATCCCGGAATGAATAGACCGGTCAGAATACTGACCGCCGTGTACAGCGAGAGTAGAGCCCCGGCATCCGCAGCAGAGGCTCCGACAGTTTCGGTTAGCATGGTGGGAAGCCAGGCGACCATGACATAAAAGTTGAGCGTGGCGACCGCATAGCCAATCAGCAGAGACCAGCTTACGGGGTGGCTCCACACCTTGCGGGCCATTCCCGCCACGGGCGCTTCCACGGCAACCGAGGTGTGCGAATTGCGACCTCGAATGATGGTGATCACCCAGGGAACAATGGCGGCGAACTCCACGACAGCCCAGACGCCAATGGATGCTCGCCAGCCCGCAGCCTGGGCAATGGGCACTGCAAACAGTGGTGGGTAGACGCTCGAGACAACGAGGAGCACAACGTAGAGCGTGCTGACCGACGCCACTCGATCGGGAAAGAAGCGCTTGATCAGAGCTGGTAGCAGCATGTTGGCCGCACCAATTCCCAGCATCGAGACGATTGAGAACGTGAAGAAGGTCGCCGATTCCCCGGCGAATGCGCGCAGCAGTTGACCGAGTCCCATTAACGCTGCGGCGATCAGAATGGCCCATTCAAGCGACATTCGACGGACCACCAGCGGAGTGAGAAGGCCCATGAGCCCGAACGTGAATGGTGAGAGCATGCCGAGCAGACCGTAGGTGACGTCAGTGAGGTGGATGTCCTGTGAGATTTGGGCCGCAATGGGAGGGAACGAGGTCACGCCGGTTAGTAAGCCCAGCGAGACGAGCATGATGCCCAGATAGGGAGCCAGTCGTCTGGTTGCGGGTGTCGTCGTCGTGGTCATAGTTTCAGCAAAGCATCCGCGTGCCCGTTCGAGTTTGTTTCAGAGCGCATAGCACTAGCAATCCACACACCGACCACCCTCCCGGGTTCTAGCCCCTCGCGCGCCTACCCTCAAGACATGGTTATTAAGAATGCTTTCCGGATCGGCCTCATCGGCGCGCTGGGTGTTGGACTAGCGATGCTGCTCATGACGATGGTCGGCTCGCTCGCTACCGTTCTCACATATATCGGTGTCGCCTTCTTCTTGGCACTCGGACTTGATCCCGCGGTCAAGTGGCTGGGCAAGCATCGTTTTCCGCAGTGGGCGGCCATCTTGACGGTCGTTGTCGTTTTCCTTCTCATTGTGGTCGGGGCAATCTTCGCCATCGTCCCCTCGCTCGTTGATCAGACGAACGCTTTCATCAAAGGTTTTCCCGATTTCGCGAAGTCATTTCTTCAGGAGCCATGGGTGATATGGCTTCAACACACGTTCGGCGATGCCTTTGACATCAAGGCCATCACCCATGAAATTCAGAAATTCCTGTCGGACCCGGCAAACATTTCGAAAATCACGGGCGGCCTGTTCAAGGTGGGCGTTGGCATCGCCAGTGGCTTCACCGGAACGTTGATTGTCATTATCTTGACCCTCTATTTCACGGCGTCTCTCGAAGTGATCAAGCAGTCAACCTATGCGCTGGTTCCCAAGTCAAAGCGCGTCGGTTTTGCCGACATGTTTGAGAAGGTAACTGCTGGCGTGGGCAAGTACGTGGTCGGTCAAATCGCGCTCGCAGCGCTCAATGGCTTCCTCTGTTTCATCATGCTCACGGTGATTGGCGGCAAGGCAGCAATTGTCTGGGCCTTCGTTGCATTCTTGCTAGCGCTGATTCCCCTCATTGGTACGGTCATCTCTGCAATCACGGTGTCACTCTCGCAGCTCATTCTCGCGAGCCCGCTTACAGCGGTGGTTATTCTGGTTTACTTCCTGATCTACATGCAGATTGAGGCCTATGTCATCAGCCCGCGGGTCATGAACAAGGCGGTCTCGATTCCCGGCTCGGTCGTCGTCATCGCCGCGCTCGCCGGTGGCGAACTCATGGGAATTCTCGGTGCATTGGTGGCCATTCCGATCGCGGCCTCGATCATTTTGATCATCAAAGAGATTGCGATGCCCCGGCTCGACGAGATGTAGCTGGCTGCACTCTCGCTTAAACGCAAAAACCCCCGCAGTTGCGGGGGTTTTTCGTGGTGGCTCCGACGGGCGTCGATCCCGTGACCTCACGATTTTCAGTCGTGCGCTCTACCAACTGAGCTACAGAGCCAGACAACTTGTTCAGTCGCCTAGATGAAAAACCCTTCCGAAGAAGGGCTTTCACATCTGCGACCCTGACGGGACTTGAACCCGCGACCTCCGCCGTGACAGGGCGGCACGCTAACCAACTGCGCTACAGGGCC
>JAHEGZ010000008.1 GCA_024644865.1 Aurantimicrobium sp. | reverse complement strand
GTACGGCCAGCCGAACAGTCTCAGGTCGGCCAAAGTTCGTGAGCGCATCCAAAGCCGCTCGAACCGTGCGACCGGAGTACAGCACGTCATCGACCAGAACGACCGTTTTGCCCTCGATATCCACGGGAATATCGGTTTCTGCCGTCGCTCGTGTGGGATTCGACATGAGATCGTCGCGATACATCGTGACGTCGAGAGCTCCTACGGGCACTCCAGTGCGGTCAATCTGGGCAAGTGTGGCCGCAATTCGCTTGGCCAGAGTTACACCGCGAGTAGGAATTCCGAGAAGAACGAGATCCGAGGTGCCTCTATTGCCCTCAAGAATTTCGTGAGCGATGCGAGTCAGTGCTCGCGTCATGTCAGCTGGCTGCAGCAGAGTTGCAGTCATTCTGACCCCCTTTCCCGCCTCTCTGGACGGATTTTAAAGAGAATCTGTGTGGTGACAGCGTATCAGGAAATTGTCGCTGCCACAGTAGCCAAGAGCCCGTTTACAAATCGTGGTGAGTCGTCCGAACCGAGTTCCTGAACGAGGTCAACCGCCTCGGCAATAACAACGGTCGAGGGCACGTCGCGGTTGTACATCAATTCCCAAATGGCACATCGAAGAACTGCGCGGTCAACAGCGGGCATGCGTTCGAGGGTCCAACCACGCGCGTACGTCGTGATGGCCTCGTCTATTTCGATGCTGTGATCGATGTATCCATCAACAATTTCACGCGCATAGAGCCACGATGATTCACGTTCGGGCTCCGAAGCTGCACGTGCAGCCTCATCAGCCAGCACGGTAGCAACCTCAACGCCACGCACATCCGCGGCAAAAAGAACGTCTAGGGCTCGCTTGCGGGCCTTAGTGCGGGCACTCACGAAAGTTAGTCGTTTACACGACCAAGGTAGTCACCAGTGCGGGTGTCAACCTTGACCTTCGTGCCGGTCTCGAGGAACAAAGGAACTTGAATCTCGTAGCCAGTCTCGAGCGTTGCAGGCTTGGTACCACCGGTCGACCGGTCGCCCTGAAGCCCCGGCTCGGTGTAGGTGAGCTCGAGAACCACGGATGCGGGAAGCTCGACGTAGAGCGGGTTGCCGTCGTTCAGGGCGATCTGCAACTCTTGGTTCTCGAGTAGGAAATTCTTGGCGTCACCCACGACAGCCTCAGAAACGCTCACCTGTTCGAAGGTGTCTTTGTCCATGAACACGAACTCACTACCGTCGTTGTAGAGGTACTGGAAGTCGCGACGATCGACGTTGGCCGTCTCGATCTTGGTACCTGCGTTGTAGGTCTTGTCGACAACTTTTCCGGTCAACACATTCTTCATCTTGGTGCGAACGAACGCTCCACCCTTACCGGGCTTGACGTGCTGGAACTCGATGATGGTCCAGAGTGCACCGTCGATGCGAAGGACGACGCCATTTTTGATGTCTGCGGTGGTTGCCATGGTTATCTAGCGATACTTTCGTGTTGTGGACTGGTGCGCGACGCGCACCAAGGAACTAGCTTAGCCCGAAGGCAATTAGAGCGAACGCGTGAGCTGCGCCAGAGCGAGCAGGTATGAATCCTGGCCGAATCCGGCAATGACACCGGTTGCAACGGCACTGATGACGCTGGTGTGACGGAATTCCTCGCGAGAGTGCGGGTTCGAGATGTGCACTTCGATGAGGGGAACACCGGCTTTGGTAACTTGAGCGACCGCATCCCGAAGCGCGTATGAGTAATGGGTGAATGCCGCTGGGTTCAAAATGACCGGAGTCGCGGTATCTACTGCCTCGAACAACCACGCCATGAGCTCGGGCTCGGAATCCGTCTGACGAACCTCGACTGTTACCGAACCTGCGGCCGCACTGAGCGCCGATTGTAGATCAGCAATCGTGAAGCTGCCGTATACGTCGGGTTCGCGCGTACCAAGTCGACCCAGGTTCGGGCCGTTGAGAACAAGGATGCGCGACATGACTCGAGTCTAGCTCGCGACCTCTTGGTAGGCGGCAAAGAGCACAGACGTGTCAGGCACGTTGAGAGTACTGGGAGCGCCCACGTCACTGAGAACCACGAATCGCAGCATGGATCCACGAGCCTTCTTGTCGCGCTTCATCGTGGCTAGCAGGGTGTCCCAGCGACTTGCCGGATATTGAGTCGGCAGTGTCAGTGACTCGAGAATGCGACGGTGCCGATCCACCGTCTCATCAGCGAGGTTTTGCGTGATTCGAGAGAGTTCCGCTGCGAAAACCATGCCGACGGAAATCGCTGCACCGTGACGCCACTGGTAACGCTCCGCGTGTTCGATGGCGTGACCGAGAGTGTGGCCGTAGTTCAGAATTTCACGCTGACCCTGCTCAGTAAAGTCATCCGAAACCACCCGTGCTTTGATAGCAATGGAGAGTTCGATGAGCCGCCGGAATTGCGGACTTGTGTAGTCAGTGGCCGCGTCGACATCCGCTTCCAAAATGTCGAGAATCTCGGCATTGGCGATAAAGCCGTACTTGACGATTTCGGCGAAGCCGGCCAGCAACTCGTTACGCGGAAGGGTTTCTAGCAAGTCCAGATCGCAAATCACCGCGTGAGGCGCGTAGAAGGCGCCGACAAGGTTCTTGCCCTCATTCGTGTTGATTCCGGTTTTACCGCCGACGGAAGCATCCACCATTCCGAGAACACTCGTCGGAATTTGCACGAGCCGAACGCCACGGAGCCAGGATGCAGCGACGAAACCGGCGAGGTCGGTCACGGCGCCCCCACCAAGTCCAATGATGGCGTCTGATCGAGTGAAGTCGGCTTGACCGAGAACTTGCCAGCAGAATGCCGCTACCTCGATGCGTTTACCCGCCTCCGCGTCAGGAACTTCAGCCATGAGAACCTGGTACTTGTCGCTCAGCGAGGCGCGAAGCTCGTTTGCCCGAGCGCCGAGAGTCGCGGGATGCACAATGAGTACCTTGTTGACGCCGTCTCCCAAGGCCTGCGAAAGCAGGTCACCCGCTGCGAGCACACCTCGCCCGACGGTCACGTCGTACGCGCGGCCACCTGAAACGGGGATCACTGTTGGAGCAGTCATTTGCCCACTTTCTGTTCGGCGGTGTATCCGCTGAGCACCCACCTAGAAATATCTTCTGCGATATCGTCGAGGCTTGTGCTCGAAGTGTCATATGTTCTGTCGGCCAGACGTTCGTAGATGGGTCGTCGCTGTTCGTAGATTCGAGTCCAGGCCTCAATACCATCAGCGACAAGCGGACGCTTGCCATCACCCAAGCGCGATTCAACTGCTTCGGGTGACACGCTGAGGCTGACGACGTGTGCTTGTTCGAGCAGGGATTGCGTCTCTGGGGCCAGTACTGCTCCCCCACCGAGACTAACGACGGCATCTGTTTCCAGTGCCTGAGCGACATACTCGGCCTCACGAGCTCGAAAATCGGCTTCGCCAGTGTTGGCGAAAAAGTCGGAAATAGGGCCGTGCTCGCTGACGAACATGCTGTCGGTGTCTAGTCGCTGGGCCCCGAGAGCGCGTGCAACCCGCTTGCCAATCTTCGTCTTGCCCGACGCCATCGGTCCGATAATTACCACGAGGGCGGGCACGCTAGTCCCGTACGGTCTTCAGAGCGGCCGGAATATTCGCCAGGTACGACTCGAGGTTGCGGCGGGTCTCGCCGATGCTGTCACCGCCGAACTTCTCAAGAACAGCCTCTGCAAGAACGAGTGCAACCATAGCTTCAGCTACAACGCCAGCTGCAGGAACAGCACAGACGTCCGAACGCTGGTGGTGTGCGCCAGCGGCTTCGCCCGTAGCGACATCAACAGTCTTGAGCGAATGCGGGACTGTAGCGATGGGTTTCATTCCTGCCCGCACGCGCAAGACTGTACCCGTCGTCATGCCGCCCTCTGTGCCTCCAGCGCGGTCGCTCTCGCGAACAATACCTTCAGCAGAAGAAGCCATTTCGTCGTGAGCCGCGGAACCGCGACGACGGGTCGTCTCGAAGCCGTCACCGACCTCAACGCCCTTGATTGCCTGGATGCCCATCAGTGCGCCAGCAAGGCGCGAGTCGAGGCGGCGATCCCAATGAACGTGGGACCCGAGTCCGGGCGGAAGACCATATGCCAAAACCTCTACGACGCCACCGATGGTGTCGCCTGAATCATGAGCATCTTGAATCTCCGCAATCATGGCAGCGCTGGTTTCCGCGTGGAAACAGCGAACCTCGTCTTCGTCAATTGCATCGACGTCCGATGCTTTCGGAAAGGCGTAGCCCTCAGGAACCTGAATCGGCCCGATGGCCACGGTGTGACTGACCAAGGTGATGTCAAGTTCGCCTAAGAAGCTTCGCGCAACCGCTCCAAGCGCAACACGCGCTGCCGTTTCACGGGCACTGGCACGCTCCAAAATGGGTCGTGCCTCATCAAAATCATACTTCTGCATGCCCACGAGGTCGGCATGACCCGGGCGCGGACGAGTTAGTGCTGCTCCTCGGCCACTTTCCAGAATTGCCGGATCCACCGGGTCCGGGCTCATGACCTGCTCCCACTTGGGCCACTCTGTGTTGCCGATGCGCAAAGCAACAGGGCCACCCAGAGTCAGACCGTGGCGAACACCACCAGAGATGTTTAGCTCATCCTGCTCGAACTTCATGCGAGCGCCGCGCCCGAAACCGAGACGACGGCGCTGAAGGTCGGCCTGTATATCGTCGCATAATACGGGAATTCCGGCCGGAAGGCCCTCGATGACGGCAATCAGTTCAGGACCGTGAGATTCACCTGCAGTAAGCCAACGAAGCATGCCTTAAGTCTGGCATAGGCAAAGGACTAGGCCTGACAGGCGGTGGGGTCGTCAGAGCTAGAGACCACGTTCGTTCAGACCCACGCTCGCGAACATGGCTGCCGCAACTTCGCTTTCACGGGGAAGTTCCTGGTCAGGAACACCCGCGGTGAAGATGCGCACCTGTTTGATGGCTTGGTAGGCCAGCATCGAAAGCCCGCTGATAGCGACTCCCCCTCGCCGAGTCCACGAGTCCGCCCGAGGGCTAGGCCACACGTCGTAGGCAACGTCAAGCATGATTGCACCCGTCGTTCGATCGAGAGCTTCAATATCAATCGCAGCCGTGCCGGGAATGCTTGAGATCACAGCATCGCCGGCCGGTACAGCATCAAGGTCGGCTAGTGAATAAACGTCAACGCTGATGCCGATCTCTCGTCCCAGGGATTTCAGGAGATCAGCCTTACTCACGTCACGAAGAACAACGCTCACATTCTCAGCACCGAGCTCGTCAAGCGCGACCAACGCTGAGAGCGCTGTTGCTCCGCCACCGAGAATCGTGGCACGCGAACAGTTCGTCAGGCCTGCTGCGGTGAAGGATGCCGTGATGCCGTACACGTCGGTGTTGTAGCCACGAACGACGCGAAAGCCTTCGAGGTAGGAAAAGCTCAGAGTGTTGACGCCCTGCGTGTAGGTTCCGTGTGAGTCAACGCTGCCAGCAGACAAGAAGCCCTCGTGTTTCAAGGGCATCGTGAGTGAAAGCCCACGCCACGATGTATCGAGCGAATCGAGAATGCCCCGAAACTCTCTGGCCTCAACCTGGCGCTTTGAGTAGGACCAATCCAAGCCGAGCGCCTGGTAGGCCGCGGCGTGCAAAATTGGAGACCGACTGTGCTCAATCGGCGAACCAAAAACGGCGAGATTACTTGTACTCAGGATGTGCCTGCCACCACGCTTGGCTCTGAGCAACGGCGGCCTCGTGTTGGCCGAGCGTTTCAGAGAAGACCGTCTCACCCGTTTCAAGATTCACTGCTACAAAGTACATCCACTTACCTGCGACGGGATGCAATACCGCGTCAATCGCGTCTTCGCCGGGGTTCGAAATGGGAGCAACAAGCATTCCAGGATGGACATAGGTGTTGTAGATGTTTCCGGCGTCAGCGCGCTCGGCATCTGTTGTGTTCCACGTGTTGGTGTGACCAGTGCCATAGGCCACAGTCGCGTCAGACTGCAACAGAAGCGTCGGCCACAAATTCTTGTCGAGGCGGTTTTGGAATACACGAGAAACCTTGTACATGTCCTTGACGGAGCCAGACTCTTTTTGCACGAGCGAGGCCAACGTGATGACGCGAAATTGATCGGCTCGAGCCACGTGTGCGTTATCGAGCGCGACAAAAGCGCGAGTCACCATCTGCTGCAGGAGGTCAGTTGCGGTCATGTTGGGGCTGAAACTGTACGTGGCAGGAAAGAGAAAACCCTCTAGCGTCTTGGCTTGCTTGGGAAGACCGAAATCTGTGGGGACCTTGGCTGCAGCCTGGAACTCTGCAACCGGAATTTTCGTCGCTTGGCTCAACAGTGAGAACACCTTGGGAAGGATGGTTCCTTCGGGGATTACGACCTCATTCACAAGGCGATTCTTCGAGTCCTGCAACGCTTCAAGAGCAGCTTGAGCAGACATTTCTTTCTTCAAGCTATACACGCCGGGAATAAAGACTGGCGCAGGGTCTTGCTTGAGAATGAGCTTGTAAAACGCGTCGAAGCTCTTGGTTACACCGGCTGACGCCAAGTTCTTGGCAATCGTCTCGCCCGAATCGCCGTCGGCAATGACGAATTCGACGGTCGTGGTGCCCGAACCCGTGAAGTCAGCGACCGGATGAAGAATGTTCGAAATCGATTCGCGACCGAAAACGATGACCGAGCCACCGGTTACAACGAGTGCGAGAACCACAACAAGCGAGATGATGAGCCCACGACGGCGAGGAGGCAGGCTTCCGTGCTTGGGCCGCTTCGCTTGGTCGCCGTCGGGAAAATACACGCCGGCTCCCTACAAGTCGTTGATATCAATACCGGCCGGACGACCGGAGCTGCGCTCGGAGTCGAGCGCGTGCTGTAAAACCATAACAGCGGCGACCTGATCGATTACTGAACGCGTGCCGCGTTGCTTCTTTCCGACATTGCGCATCGCGGCGTGCGCCGAGACAGTAGTCAGTCGCTCATCGACCATGCGCACCGAAATATTGGTTGACCTGCTGAGCTCCTGAGCCAAGGAAATCGCATCTTCGGTCGATGGCGTGTGGTTACCTTGCATGTTGAGCGGCAATCCAACAACAATCTCGATTGGTGCGTACTGGGAAACCAGCCGGCTGAACCTCTCCAGCAGATCAGGTGCAGAACGATCGAGAGTGACAACAGGGGTGGCCAGCAGACCCGACGGGTCGCTCACGCTGACACCAACTCTCGCCTTACCAGCGTCAACGCCGAGCCGAACGCCTGTGCGCACGATTAACCTGCGATCGAGGCCCGAATGGCCTCAAGCGCGCCAGGCACGGCTGAAGCTTCTGTTCCGCCGCATTGGGCCATGTCGTCACGACCGCCACCCCCACCGCCGAGAACTCCAGCAGCGACCTTCGCGAGGGCTCCCGCTTTGACTCCGGCCGCACGTGAAGCATCTGTTGTTGCGACAATCACGCTGGGCTTGTTATCGATGACAGCAGCAAGAGCGACGACGGCGCTCTCCGACTGCAGCTTCTCACGCACCCCCGTGACAAGTTCGCGCAGATCGTCGACGCGAGAGATCCCATCGACCGACTCCACGAGGAACACGATGGAGCCTGAGCGGTTTGCCTGTGCCAGAAGAGCAGGAACGCGTTCGCGAACAGCCTTCGCCTCGTACTCTGAGATGCGTTTTTCGGCTGCCTTGAGAGAGGCTGTCAGGTCAGCAACGCGCGTGAGAACTTGATCGCGCGGAGCTTTCAGGTTCACCGAAAGCTCGGAAACAATCGCCCGCTCGAGCGCAAATGACTTGAATGCGTCTGCACCTACCAGTGACTCGATTCGGCGGTTAGTAGACCCCACGGATGCTTCGCTGACGACATTGATAATGCCGATCTGAGCGCTGGAGGAAACGTGTGTTCCTGCGCAGAGCTCACGGCTCCATGGGCCCCCAATGTCGACCATGCGCACAACGTCGCCGTACTTCTCTCCGAAGAGCGCCATGGCGCCAAGTTCGCGCGCTTCATCCAGTGCCATTTCGCGCGTGACAACCTGAAGATCGCTGAGCACAGCGTTGTTGGCGATGTCTTCAATTTCTGAACGTGTAGCTGCAGAAAGAGGCTCATTCCAGCTGAAGTCCAGTCGCATGTATCCCGACTTATTGTAAGAACCCGCCTGATGTGCGGTCTCACCCAGAGTCTGACGAAGAGCAGCGTGGATGAGGTGTGTCGCCGAGTGTGCAGCGCTGGCGTTCTGTCGGTAGGCGCGATCAACAACTGTCGTTGCCGTATCGCCGACTGCCACCTGACCAGAGGACACACGAGCGGTGTGCGAAATCAATCCTTTTACTGGCTTTTGAACATCCAAAACCTCGAGTTCAAATCCCGAACCAATGATTCTTCCGGCGTCAGAATCTTGTCCGCCGGACTCGGCGTAGAGGCTCGTCGCTCCAACGATGACCTCAATGAGGTCGCCGGCCGACGCACTACTAACCGGAACCCCTGCCTTGAGCAGTCCGAGAATGCTTGACTCGACATCGAGTTCTTCGTAGCCCAAGAACACGGTTTCGCCGAGCGAACGAAAGTCCGAGTAGACGCTGAGGTCTGCTTGCAAGGACTTCTTTGCTTTGGCGTCAGCCTTGGCACGCGAACGCTGTTCGAGCATGAGCGAGTCGAACGCACCGCGATCGACACTCAGTCCCGCCTCTTCCGCCATTTCAAGAGTCAGGTCGATCGGGAAACCGAAAGTGTCGTGCAGCAGGAAGGCGGTTTCGCCCGGAAGCTTCTGTGCACCACTCGACTTCACGTCGGCAACAGCAACATCAAGGATGCTTGTGCCCGACACCAGCGTTTTCAGGAAAGTTTCTTCTTCTGCCAAAGCGACCTGCGAAATCCGCTGGTAGTTCTCAGCAATCTCGGGATACGAGGCGCTCATGGCATCCCGCGACGCGGCAAAAAGCTCAGGGAAGGTGACGGTGTCGACGCCGAGCAAGCGCATGGCTCGAACGCTGCGACGAAGGAGGCGCCGAAGAATGTACCCGCGTCCCTCGTTTGAGGCAGTTACTCCGTCACTCATGAGCATGAGAGCACTGCGGACATGGTCAGCAACGACGCGCAGCCGAACATCTGTTTCCTTGTTCGATCCGTAAATCACCCCAGCTAGCTCTGCAGCGCGGTCAAGAACCGGGCGAACTTGGTCAATCTCGTAGATGTTCTCCACACCCTGCTTGAGAAACGCAACGCGCTCAAGCCCCATTCCGGTGTCGATGTTCTTGCTCGGAAGTTCACCCAGAATCTCAAAATCGGATTTGCCTGTGCCCTCACCACGCAGATATTGCATGAAAACGAGGTTCCAAATCTCGAGGTAGCGACTGTCGTCGACGGCTGGGCCACCCTCTTTACCGTATGCCGGGCCACGGTCGAAATAAATCTCCGAACACGGACCAGCCGGACCGGGCTGACCAGTCGACCAGTAGTTGTCATCCATCCCTAGACGTTGAATGCGTGAGTCGGGAAGTCCTGCTGTCTTCTTCCAGAACTCGATGGACTCGTCGTCATCTTTGTAGACAGTTACCCAGAGGTCTTTCTCCAGAAAACCGAGACCACCGTCAGCTTCGGACGAGGTGAGCAACTCCCACGCGAATTCGATTGCTTCCTTCTTGAAATAGTCACCGAAGGAGAAGTTTCCGTTCATTTGGAAGAAGGTGCCATGACGAGTCGTCTTGCCAACCTCTTCGATGTCCAGAGTGCGGATGCACTTCTGCACGCTGGTTGCACGAGGGAACGGTGCCGGCACAACGCCCGACATATAAGGAATGAAGGGAACCATGCCCGCGACGGTGAACAGAAGGCTGGGGTCGTCACTGACGAGCGACGCAGAGGGAACGACGGTGTGTCCGCGTGATTCAAAGAAGCTCAGCCAACGCTTGCGAATTTCAGAGGTTTGCATGATGTGATCGCGGGCTACTTCAGGCCGTCGCGAAGCTCCAGAGTGCGCTCGGTGAATCCAGCGCTTACTGCGCCGGTGATTTGACGTGCTTTGGAGTCGACGTCATCGAGAAAGGCTTTACCCCCAGGGGTACGGCTGACCTGGTGCGCAACGACAAAGCCGAGCCCAATGCCGGCGAGCAAAAGTGCAATGTATTTCATGTCAACTCCAAAAGTCTCAACTGCAAAAGTCTAAACGCCCGACGCGTTTCTGCCGGACGATAAAACGACTGAGGGCCACCCCATGTGGGATGGCCCTCAGCTTTGTGTGAACTAGCGAGCTGCGTAGTACTCAACCACGAGCTGAACTTCACAGGTCACCGGGACCTCGGCGCGCTTAGGACGACGAACCAACGTCGCGTGCAGCTTGTCAATTTCGACCGACAAGTACTCCGGCACCGGAGGAAGAACATCAACGTGACCACCGGCAGCAGCAACCTGGAAAGGCTCCATGCCTTCCGAGCGCTCCTTGACGTGGATCAGCTGACCGGGCTTAACGCGGAACGACGGGCGGTCAACCAGCTGGCCGTCAACGAGGATGTGACGGTGCACAACCATCTGACGGGCCTGTGCGGTTGTGCGGGCGAAGCCTGCGCGAAGCACGAGTGCGTCGAGACGCATCTCGAGAAGCTCAACGAGGTTCTCACCGGTCAGACCAGACTGCTTGCGAGCCTCCTGGAAGACGTTGCGAAGCTGAGCCTCGCGAATGCCGTACTGAGCGCGCAGACGCTGCTTCTCACGCAGACGAACTGCGTAGTCAGAGTCGGCTTTGCGCTTGGTGCGACCGTGCTCACCGGGAGCATAGGGACGCTTCTCAAGGTACTTTGCTGCCTTCGGGGTCAGGGCAATGCCCAGAGCACGCGAAAGGCGGGTCTTGCTACGGGTACGTGACTTGGTAGACACAATTTCCTTTTCAAATTCATGCGAAACGAACACGCGAATACGTGCACGCAAAGATGAGAGGTTTGCCTCGGGCCCGGCTACAGGGCTACCAAAAGTTTGACAGTGACACTGGCAGCCGCACCGATGTCACCAAACAGGCGTCCTCAGACTATCACAGCGATTGACCGCGAATGATGGCTCGAAGCTTTGCGAGTCGTTCCGCAAAATCAGCTTCGTGACCGTTAGCTGTGGGCGTGTAATACTCGGTGCCCACGAGTTCGTCGGGAAGATACTGCTGCTTCGCAACAGCGTGCGGTTCGTTGTGTGCGTATTTGTAGCCCTTGCCGTGCCCGAGCCGGGATGCCCCTGGGTAGCTCCCGTCGCGCAAGTGAATCGGTATCTGGCCAATTTTCCCCGAACGAATGTCCTCAATCGCTGAGTTAATGGCGCTATATGCAGCGTTCGACTTCGGCGCCATGGCAAGGAAGATGGTCGCCTCTGCGAGCGGTATGCGCCCCTCCGGCATACCGATGAGCGCCACCGCGTCCGCCGCAGCTACGGCAATTTCAAGGGCCTGTGGCGAAGCTAAACCAATGTCCTCGGAGGCAGAGATGATGAGCCGCCGAGCAATGAATCGTGGATCCTCCCCCGATTCAATCATTCGCGCGAGATAGTGAATAGCCGCGTCGGCGTCAGAACCACGAATCGACTTGATAAACGCACTGATCACGTCGTAGTGCTCGTCACCTTGACGGTCGTAGCGCAAGAGTGCCCGATCGACAGCAGTTTCAACATGCTCACCGGAGATGGTCGAACCACCTTCGAAATCAGCAGTGTGGGCTGCTGCTTCGAGGGAAGTGAGCGCGCGCCGAGCATCACCGCTAGCAAAACCAATAATGGCCGCTCTGGCGTCACCAGTCAGCGTGAATTGCGAGTTCAAACCGTGTGGGGCTTCCAGTGCGTTATCTAGGAGCAGACCCAGTTCTTCGTCGGTGAGCAGGTTGAGTCGCAAGAGAAGAGAGCGTGAGAGAAGCGGACTGATAACGCTAAAAGAGGGGTTCTCTGTGGTCGCCGCGACTAGCGTGACCCAACCGTTTTCGACACCGGGTAGGAGCGCATCCTGCTGGGCTTTGGTAAATCGGTGAATTTCATCGAGAAACAGCAGCGTGCCCGAGGCATACAAATCACGATGAGCTTGCGCCTGCTCCATAACAGCCCGTACGTCTTTGACTCCAGCGGTCACCGCAGATAGTTCAACAAACTTTCGTCCGGACGATGCGGCGAGGGCGTGCGCGATGCTTGTTTTTCCAGTGCCAGGAGGTCCCCAAAGAATGACACTGACATTCGAACCACTCGTCGCATCCGCAAGTGCTCGCAGAGGGGATCCGCTCTTCAGTATCTGTTTCTGTCCAGCAATCTCGTCGAGGGTTCGCGGACGCATGCGCACCGCGAGTGGAGCGGTCGCTCCCCGAAGTCCATTGCTGTTTGCCACCCTTAGAGACTACTGAAAGCGGACACGAGCACCCTCGCACATCTTCTAAAATCAAGTGACCAACAAGAAGGGCCATCGTGGCACGCAAAGACTCTGAAGCAACACGCGCGGCAGCACTCAAACAGCTCGGCGCATATCAGGCCAAACAAGAAGCATTTGAGAATGCGCGGCGGCGGCGCAAACGCGATAACCGCGTCTGGGGCTCCCTAGCTGGAGCCGTAATCGCCATCGCGATTCTTGCTCAGGTGGGTTTCAGTCTCTGGGGAACTCCCGCAACACCGAGCGCGAGCCCCAACCCCACGGCCGCAGATCGCAAGATACCCTCCGCGGCGATCGCTCAGAATCGCGTATGGAATGCCTCACTCGGAATCAACAACATACCGCTCTACGTGCTTCTCGATGGAAAGAGTGCCCCACAAGCGGTCAGCAGCACGATCACATTGGCACAGTCCGGCTTTTACCGGAATGTTTCTTGCCACCGTCTCACTACGGCCGGAATATTTGTACTCCAGTGTGGAGACCCGAAGGGCGACGGCACTGGCGGTCCGGGTTATTCATTCGGGCCTATCGAGAGCGCACCTGCGAACGGGATTTACCCGGCTGGCACGATCGCAATGGCTCGACAGGCCAACAATCCGTCAAGTCAGGGAAGTCAATTCTTCATTGTCTACAAAGACAGCCCCATACCCGCAGATAGTGCTGGCGGATACACCGTCATCGGAACGATTAAGAGTGGTCTGCCCCAGCTCATGAAGGCGGTCATTGACAAGGGTGTTGAGGGCGGCGCTACCGACGGGAAGCCCGCCGTCAGCGCATCCATCAACTACTTCGACATCCTGGGTTAACCACCGGCTCGGGCATTTTCGGCGCTCCTTGCGTGCGTTAGGCTTGGCAGGCTAAAGCAAAGGATGAACACATGTCTGAAACCAGCTGGGGTCGCGTCGACGAGATCGGCACCGTCTACGTTCGCGACGTCGACGGAGAACGTGCCGTTGGCGCGTATCCGGATGCCCCCGCAGAAGAAGCACTGAGCTACTTCGCGCGTAAGTTTGACGACATTGCCGTCGCCCTCAATCTCCTCGAGCGTCGAGTAGCGACAAGTGCACCCGTCGCAGAGGTTCTCAAAGGTCTTGCGTCAGTCAAGAAGAGTATCGATGCCGGTATTGGCGTCGGTGACTTTGAAGCCCTTCGCAAGCGCGTTGCAGCGCTCGAAATCAAGCTTGAGGGAGCAAAAGAAGCAGCGGCAGAAGTTCGCGAGGAAGCGAAGGAAGCGGCTCTCGCGGCCCGCGTTGCAATCGTGGACAGCATCGAAAAGATTGCTCAGTCCAACCTCGGAAGTGTGAACTGGAAAGCCACGACTGCAAAGGTTGACGAGCTCTTTGCACAATGGCAGCAAGCTCAGAAGTCGAGTGTCAAGGTTTCTAAAGAAGCGGCGGACGAGCTGTGGAAGAGGTTCCGCACCGCTCGCGCTGCCATTGATCGTGCACGACGAGCTCACTTCGCTACCGTCGACAGCGTCGGCAAGGAAGTAAAGGCTCGCAAGGAGGCACTCGTCGTTGCGGCAGAAGCCCTGAGCTCGGCCACAGGCGAGAAGACGATCAACGCGTACCGGGAACTGCTGGAACAGTGGAAAAAGGCTGGTCGCGCCTCGAAGAAGGTCGATGACGCTCTCTGGGCCAAGTTCAAAGCTGCTGGTGATGCCCTGTACAACGCAAAGACTGAAGCTGACGCAGCTGAAGACGCTTCGTATGCAGGCAACCTCGTGGTCAAAGAGCAGATTATTGCCGATGGTCAACCGCTTCTCGCGATGTCCAATCGTGACGAGGCTCGTGCCCTGTTGACTTCGCTACAAAAGCGTTGGGATGCAGCCGGGAAGGTTCCCCGCGCTAAGGTCAAGGACACAGAAGCTGCCATGCGCAAGCTCGAGCAGGCGGTCAAGAAGCTTGAGGATGAAGCATGGTCATCGTCGAACCCCGAGAAGCAGGCTCGCCAAGAGGGTCTTGCTGGTGCCATCGAGGCAAAGATCTCAAAGCTCGAAGCGGAACTCAGTGAGGCGACAAAGGCCAAGGATGCAAAGAAGATTGCTGACCTGACCGAGGCAATCACAACACAGAAGTCCTGGCTCGGCGTTCTCGCCAACTAACTTTCAACAGTCACGAAGGAATCCTCCCACCTCGCCCTTCGCTCTGGTAGACATCGTCCATGTATTTCGAGCGTGACGTATTTCTTAGTCCTAGTGAACACCAGCCTTTACTGTCGGTTGAGCTTCAATCCATGCGTCTCGATGGCGACGTTTTCAACATTGCCGACGGATTTGTCTACGCTGACGTACCGACGTGCCCTGAGACAAAAGCCCTCGTCGTCACTCTCAAGAACCCCGCCAGACTTGCGGCATCGGGTCAAAGCGCGCTCTGGTGCGTCGGACTCTCCCCCGAACCTCGAATACATACTGTGTCACTGTGCGGTGGCATCAGAGCCAACCACGAAACCCTCAGCAAACGACGGGTGCGTGAACTAGCCGCTGTTGAAAACGGACTGCAGTGGGTAGGAACGGCGCGAATGCACGACTCGAAGAGAGCCTTCGTCGATCTTCTTCGCGATCCACATGTCATTCAGACCGACGTGACCGACACGATAATTCGCGTCTGTAGGCACGATCACAGACTGTGTCTCGAGGTTCAGCAGCTTCTCAGAGGCATGGAACATCGTCCCAACGCAGTGCGAGCTCTTCGTCGTCTAGCTCTCGCTCACTCGGTAGACGTCGTAGACGGCGTCGATGCGACGCACAGCGTTGAGAACACGCTCGAGGTGAACAGTGTCACTCATCTCGAACACAAAACGACTGAGCGCTAAGCGCTCATTAGTCGTGTTGACCGAGGCCGAGAGAATGTTCACGTGGTGTTCTGAGAGAACCCGTGTGACATCAGACAGCAGGCCAGAGCGATCAAGCGCTTCGACTTGTATGTGCACCAAGAACACGCTCTTCGAGTTGGGTGCCCACTCGACATCGATGAGTCGAGCCGGCTCTCGCTCGAGCGACTTCACGTTGTTGCAGGTACTGCGGTGAACCGAAACACCCTGACCGCGCGTGACGAATCCGGTGATCTCATCGCCAGGTACCGGAGTACAACACTTGGCCAACTTCACCAAAATGTCGGGGGCTCCTCGAACAAGAACGCCCGACTCGGAACGACGAGCGTTTCGCATCGACTGTTGTGCCGGCAAGACGAACTCGGGAGCGTCATCGACCTCATCGGCCGAGTGGATGGTCGCCACGAGTTTCTCAATAACCGACTGCGTCGAGACGTGACCCTCACCGATAGCCGCATAAAGCGCGGAAACATCGTCATAGTGAAGGACAGCGAGAACCTGGGCAAGGGATTCGGGAAGCATAAGCTTTTGCAGCGGTAGGTTCTGCTTGCGCATGGCGCGGGCAAGAGCGTCCTTACCGTTATCGACAGCCTCTTCGCGACGCTCTTTTGTGAACCACTGTTTGATTTTGTTCCGGGTTCGGGTGCTCTGAACAAAGTTCAGCCAGTCCTGGCTCGGACCTGAATCGGGGTTTTTGCTGGTGAGAATTTCTACGACATCACCACTTGCCAAAGCAGTGTCAAGAGGAACAAGTCGTCCGTTGACCTTTGCCCCCATAGTGCGGTGACCGATTTCAGTGTGGACCGCATACGCAAAATCGATCGGTGTCGCACCCGCGGGAAGGCCAATAACCCGACCCTTGGGCGTAAACACGTAGACCTCTTTCGCGCCAATCTCGAAGCGGAGGGAGTCCAAGAACTCCCCCGGGTCGTCGGTGTCCGACTCCCAGTCCGAGATGTGCGCCAACCAGGCCATGTCGCTGTCGACAGAAGCGAGCGAGTCGCCTCCCTTGCCTCCGGCCATCTTGTCTTTGTACTTCCAGTGAGCTGCAACACCGAACTCAGCCCGAGCGTGCATCTCTGGAGTACGAATCTGAATCTCGACAGGGCGACCTTTCGGTCCCATGACAGTTGTGTGCAGTGACTGATAAAGGTTGAACTTCGGCATCGCGATGTAGTCCTTGAAACGCCCGGGCAGCGGGTTCCAGCGGGCGTGAATGGACCCCAGAATGCCGTAGCAATCTCGAACGGTAGGGACAATCACACGGATGCCCACGAGGTCGTAAATCTCATCGAACTCACGACCGCGCAGAACCATCTTTTGGTAGATGGAGTAGTACTGCTTGGGACGACCGCTGACATCCCCGCGAATCTTGTTTACTCGAAGGTCGCCCGAGACGGCCTCGATAACCTCTGCGACGAACTTCTCGCGCTCGGGAGTGCGTTGGGTGACCAGGTTGCTAATCTCTTCGTAGATTTTCGGATGGAGTACACCGAAACTGAGGTCCTCGAGCTCCCACTTAAGCGTCTGGATACCCAGGCGGTGCGCCAAGGGCGTGTAAATCTCGAGGGTCTCACGAGCTTTCCGTTCGGCACTTTCTCGCGACACAAAGCCCCAGGTGCGCGCATTATGAAGCCGGTCGGCCAACTTGACCACAAGAACGCGGATGTCCTTCGACATCGCAACAATCATCTTGCGAACAGTCTCGGCCTGTGCGTTCTCGCCGTATTTAACCTTGTCGAGTTTGGTGACTCCGTCGACGAGCATGGCGACTTCTGGTCCGAACTCGGCGTGAACGACGTCAAGAGTGAGGTCGGTGTCCTCGACAGTGTCGTGCAACAGTGCCGCAATGATCGTCTTGGGCCCAATGCCTAGGTCGGCGAGGATCTGCGCGACGGCAACGGGGTGCGTGATGTACGGTTCACCGCTGGCGCGGAACTGCCCCTCGTGTGCATCCTTGGCCATGTTGTACGCCCGCGCGACGCTAGCCAATTCGGCCTTAGGGTGATGAACGCGTAGGGTTCGGATGAGATCGGAAAATCCGCCGTCACTCTTGGTTCGACTGAAGATTTTCGGCATCAGACGGCGCAGCGACGTAGTTGTCGGTGCGGGTGTATCAACCATGGCGTCTCCTACCTGTATCCATTATCTAGGACACAGCTAGGTGAAACTGACTAGACCTCAGCGCGAGCTTGAACAGCCAGCAGCTTCTCGTCATTCTTAGCGACAGTCGGCTCCTTGCTACGCCAGCCGGCGTACATGGGTGCGGCCAAGAACAGCGTTGAGTATGTCCCCACGACAATACCGATGAGCAACGCAAGACTAATGTCACGAAGAGTTCCAGCACCGAGGACAAAAGCACCAATGAAGAGAATTGACGCGACCGGAAGTGCTGCCACAACACTCGTATTGATGGAGCGAACCAGAGTCTGGTTGACAGCAAGATTGACCTGCTGTCCAAACGTCTTACCCGGGTCTCGCATAACTCCGATGGTGTTCTCACGAATCTTGTCGAACACAACCACGGTGTCGTAGAGCGAATAACCCAAAATCGTGAGCAGACCAATGACGGCACCGGGCGTGACCTCAAATCCGGTCAATCCATAAATTCCCGTGGTGATGATGACGTCGTGCAACAGCGCAATGATGGCGACAATCGACATCTTCCATGTGCGGAAGTACAGGGCCATGACGAGGGCGGCCAAGATGATGAACACAACAAGGCCACGGATTGCCTGCTGTGTGATGTCCTGACCCCACGTTGCGCCGATGAACGACGAGGTGACGTTCGTCTCGGGTACGCCGTATCCCTTAGCTAGTGCAACTTTTACCTTGACAGTCTGTTCGTTGGTCATCTGCGTGGTCTGCACGCGAATCGAAGACGCGCCGATCGTTGACACCTTGGGCATGACGGTCGCGTCAATGCTCTCAACGGCGGCGGTTGCAATGTTTTGATCCGTTGACGTGGGCGAGGAAACAATGAACTCGCTGCCGCCGGTGAACTCGATACCAAAGTTGTACGCGGGAGAGTTAGTGAGCCCACCCCGAACAAAGGGTCCGGCGATACTGATGACCACCAAAATGACCGAGATCAGATACCAGGTTTTGCGACGAGCCACGAAATCGAACGAACGCTTACCCGAGTAAAGATCGTTACCGAGCTGAGTAAAGCGAGACATTAGTTCTCCGCCTTTCCAAAGTCTGCACCGGCTTCGTTAGACATCGCCGCCTTGCGTTCTGCGATGGTCTGGCGTTTGGCGGCTTCTTTACTGGCCGAAGCAATCTTGGCTGCGCGCACTTCCCTAGAGGGAGCGAACTGGGCACGACCTCGGTAAACAGCTCCCAAAGCTTGAGGGTCTAGCCCACTCAAGCGGTGACCTGCCGCAAAGAAGTTCGTCTGGGCCAAAAGTGCAAGCACAGGATGCGTGAACAAGGCCACCACAACAAGGTCAACAACCGTGGTGAGACCGAGTGTCAAGGCGAAACCACGAACGTTACCCACGGCAAGAATGAAAAGAACGAGAGCAGCCAAGAAGTTGACCGCGTCACTGGCGATGATTGTGCGGATGGCACGACGCCAACCAGTCTCGACAGCGGACTCAAGGCCGCGGCCTTCACGCAACTCATCTCGCGTTCGCTCAAAGAACACGATGAATGAGTCGGCGGTGATACCAATCGCCACGATCAGACCGGCTACACCAGCCAACGAGAGGCGATATCCCTGGTACCAAGAAAGAATCGTGACCAATAAGTACGTGATTACCGCGGCGACGGCCAGAGAGAACACGGTGACCAGACCCAGAGTGCGGTACTGAATCAACGAGTAAACGATGACAAGAATCAGACCGATCAAACCGGCAAGCAAACCATTGAGCAGCTGCGTACTTCCGAGGGTCGCCGAAATCGTGTCTGAACTTTGCACCTTGAATCCGATGGGCAAGGCGCCGTACTTGAGCTGATCGGCGAGAGTCTTGGCCGACTGCTGCGTGAAGCCACCCGAAATTTGGGGCTTGCCATCAGTGATTGCCGATTTGGTCGCGGGAGCAGAAATGACCTTACCGTCAAGAAGAATCGCGAACTGGTTCCGGGCTCCGGTGAGACCTGCGAGACGAGTGGTGACTTGGGCAAACGCTTTGGTGCCTGCGGCATCAAAGGTCATATAGACAGCCCACTGCCCCGTCGAACTGCCCTGTGAGGTCTGAATCACGCCACTGGTGGCGTCGGCAATCTGCGAGCCGGTCACCTCGACTGGACCGAGCAAGAACTTGTACGCACCGGTCTCATCACAGGTGATGAGAGGCTTGTCGGCCGGTGCGTACGAGGCGTCTTGTGCAGCCGCTGACTTGCAGTCGAAGACGTCGTACTGTGCCTGGAGAAGCGGCGTCACCCAAGCAGGGTCGCTGGCATCGGTCGGCTTAACCGAGGGAGTTGAGGGCAGATTGGGATTAACGCTGGGAGCCGGAGTCGCCTTGCCGTCTTTGCCCACGGCGCTTACGGCCGCCTGTGACGTTTCAATCACAGCGCGGAAGTCGAGCTTGGCCGATGCTTCAATGCGGTTGATCGTGTCTTGGTCGGGGGTTCCGGGAATCGAGACAACGATGTTATTGGTTCCCTGAGTGTTGATTTCAGCTTCGCTGACACCAGCCGAGTCCACACGCTGACGAATGATCGACACTGCCTGATTGAGTTGCTCGGGCGTGACCGACGAACCGTCAGTAATTTGCGGTGTCAGAATGATCTGAGTTCCACCCTGCAAGTCAAGAGCGAGCTTGGGCGTCCATGATCCGCCACCGAAGAGAACACCACCGGCGTTGATGCCGATGAGCGCAACGATGAGAACGAGCAGCCAAATCAAGCTACGCCAGGCGCGACGCATGGGTGTTTTAGACACAAAAATCCTGTCGAAGTGTGGAGTGTGTTACTTGGCAGCGGGCTTGGAAGCCGGCTTCTTTGCAACGGGCTTTGCTGCTGCCTTGCTGGCGGATGCGGTCTTCGCGCTCTGCGAAGCCACGGGCTTCTTGGCTGCAGGCTTCTTGGCGACAGTTCGTTCGCCGAACTGGGGCTCGCCAGTAATAGCAGCCTTCTTGGCCGCGGCGGGTACTGATACCGGTGCGTCCTTCACAACGCGCGAAACGGCCTGACGGTGCAACTTGACAGTCACCTTAGGCGACGTCTCAAGAACAACAACGTTCTCAGCTGTGTCGATGCTCACGATGGTGCCGTAGAGACCGAACGAGGTCATGACCTCTGCACCAGGAAGAAACTTAGTCGCAAGTTCTTCAGCGTCACGCTTGCGCTTGCGGTTGTTTCGAATCATGAAGAAGACCAGCACTGCCAGAACGGCAAGCATCAGAATCATTGTGGGGTCAAACTGCATTGTTAGTCCTAACTAACGCAAAGAAAACGCGCGTTTTCGCGCCCTTTGAGTATAGGTCACAAGAGTGTTGCACCCGGCTCATAGCCAGCTTGCGTCGGGGAAATTCCCAGATGATTCCACCCCTCAGAGGTGATCACTCGACCGCGAGATGAACGAGTAATCAGACCTTCACGGATGAGGAATGGTTCGACAACTGTTTCAATTGTCTCGGCGTCTTCACCAATGCTGACGGCCAGAGAGGATAATCCCGCAGGGCCACCGTTGAAACGCTTACCCAGCGTCTCCAGGTAGGCCCGGTCGAGACGGTCAAGACCTCTCGAGTCAACATCATAAATACCCAGTGCTGACTGCGTTGCTTCGAGCGGATCGACCTCTGGATGCACCTGAATGTAGTCACGCACACGCCGCAGCAAACGGTTCGCGATTCGAGGTGTACCGCGGCTTCGTGAGGCCAATTCAACGAGAGCATCCTCGTTCAATGTGAGCTCAAGTAATGCAGCCGATCGCCTCACTACCTCGACCAGCTCGTCTTCGCCGTAAAACTCGAGGTGACCGGTGAATCCAAAACGGTCTCGAAGTGGCGCAGCCAGAGAACCAGAACGAGTTGTTGCACCCACCAAAGTAAATGGCGGAAGCTCGAGGGGAATCGACGTTGCACCGACACCCTTGCCAACCATGATGTCGATGCGAAAATCTTCCATGGCCAGATACAGCATCTCTTCAGCGGAGCGAGCGATCCGGTGAATCTCGTCAATAAAAAGAACTTCGCCCTCTTGAATTCCCGATAGCAGTGCGGCGAGATCACCCGCATGCGAGATGGCTGGTCCGCTCGACATGCGCAAGGTGCGGCCACTCTCGGCTGCCACAATCATCGCCAACGTCGTTTTGCCTAGTCCCGGAGGGCCCGCAAGCAAAATGTGGTCGGGCGTTCGATCGGATACACGTGCTGCCTTCAGCAAGAGATCGAGTTGCGCGACAACCTTAGTTTGTCCGACGAACTCCGTGAGATCGTGAGGTCGAAGCGCTCCCTCTGCTGCGCGCTCTTCGTCATTGATAACTCTCGCGGCAACAACACCCTCGGGGTACTCCACGGGCTCGCTCATGCGCGTGACCCTTGTGCAAGTGAAGCAAGCGTGGCCTTGAGAAGTTGAGCAACAGTCATGGGCTGGTCGTCAGAAATGGCGGACACGGCATCCCGAGCGATGCGTTCCGGCCAGCCGAGGCCAACGAGAGCTGTTACAACCTGATCGGCCACAGTGCTGGATACGGGTTGACGAGTCTGTCCTGATGCGGGAACCACCGCCGACAAGCGCCCACCCAGGGAAACGATAATCAATTTTGCGGTTTTGGGTCCAATGCCCGAGACCGCCTTAAAGACGCTCTCATCTTCGTCTGTGACTGCAGCAAAAACCTCAGCTGGAGACAGGGCACTCAAAACGCCAAGAGCCGACTTGGGCCCCACACCGGTGACGGTAATGAGCGATTCGAAAATCTGGAGATCCTGCTGAGAGAGAAACCCATAGAGGGTCATCGAATCTTCGCGCACAATCAGCGTGGTGAGCAGGTCAATAGGATCACCAATTTCCTGGGCATTGGCTACCGCCGTAGTGACGCTGACCGCATAACCGACTCCGTTGACGTCGACAACAAGCAAGTCTTTTGATGCAGCTCGAACGACACCAGTCAGGGAAGCTATCACGCTGTTAGCCTAGGTTGCTCAGCCGCGTCGCCGACTCTGACGCTCCGCGTCACGCCACTTCTGTTGGGCAGGTGTGAGCGTCGACTGATCGTTGGCGTTCGAAACAAGTGAGCCCGCTCCCCCGCGCCAGGCATTACAAATGGCGAGTGCAAGCGCGTCTGTGGCATCGGGTAAAAGTGCGGCGTCAGACATGCTCAAGAGTTTGCGAACCATGGTGGCAACTTGTTCCTTATTTGCCCGGCCACTCCCTGTGACGGACGCTTTGACCTCGCTTGGTGTGTGCAGGTCGATGCTCAAGCCGCGTTCGGCCGCTTCAGCAAGAACAATTCCACTGGCCTGTGCCGTACCCATCACGGTGCGCAAGTTGTGCTGAGCAAAAACCCGCTCGAGTGCAACGCGATCGGGCGAAAACTCCTCAAGGGCCTCAACCAGTCCCCGCTTTATGGCAAGCACTCTGTCGCCAAGACCCATGGCTGGTGACGTCTGGATGACCCGCACGTCTACGAGTACGAGCCGGTTTCCGCTCGAGACATCGATAACGCCGATACCGCACCGAGTCAGACCAGGATCGACGCCCAGGATGCGCACGGGATTAGTCTTGCTCGAGCTCGGCGAGAACCTCTGGGCTCAAATCGAAGTTCGAGAATACGTTCTGCACGTCATCGCTGTCTTCAAGTGCATCGATCAGTTTGAAAACTTTTCGCGCGGTGTCGGCGTCAATCGGAACGTCGAGGTTGGCAACGAATTCGCTGTCAGCTGAGTCGTACTCAATGCCAGCAGCTTGCAGTGCCTCGCGAACGACAACCATGTCACTGGGATCTGTCAAAATCTCATATGTCTCGCCTTGGTTCTCGACGTCTTCAGCCCCGACTTCCAGAACAGCAGCGAGGACGTCGTCTTCGGTCGTGCCTGCGGCAGGAACGCGAATAACGCCCTTGCGCGCGAAGTTGTAGGCGACCGAACCAGGGTCAGCGAGTGTTCCATTGTTCTTCTTGAGAGCTTCGCGAACCTCTGCTGCAGCGCGATTCTTGTTGTCGGTCAGACACTCGATCAGGAGTGCGACACCGTTGGGACCATAGGCCTCGTACATGATGTTGGTGTACTCAACTGCATCACCAGTGAGACCAGCACCACGCTTGACGGCACGGTCGATGTTGTCGTTCGGAACACTCGTCTTTTTTGCCTTTTGGATGGCGTCGTACAGCGTCGGGTTGCCGTTGATGTCGGCACCGCCAACACGTGCGGCAACTTCAATGTTTTTGATGAGCTTGGCGAAAGACTTGGCGCGGCGCGCGTCAATGACCGCTTTTTTGTGCTTGGTTGTCGCCCACTTGGAATGTCCAGACATGGTTTCTACTTTATCTTTGAGTTGAACTGAGAAACGCCTCAACGACACCGAGGAAGTACTCGTGAATCTTTGTTTCACCAGAGACTTCGGGGTGGAACGAAATGCCAATGACATTTCCCTGCTGAGCGCCGACGACGGTTCCGTCTGCCAGCGATGCGAGAACGTGAACGCCCTCACCAAGTGATTCGATGACCGGTGCACGGATGAATGTTGCGGCTACTAACTGTTGCGACACAGTGGGCATCGAGAGCTCGGTTTCGAAGGAGTCAACCTGCGCACCAAAGGCGTTCCGACGCACAGTGACGTTGAGCCCCCCAAAAGTTTGCTGATCCGCGGTGCCGTCGGCAAGGTGATTCGCGAGCATGATGAGGCCTGCACAGGTGCCAAGCACCGGCATTCCTTCAGCGATGCGTTCTGAAATGACGGGAGCCAGTCCAAACATGCGCGTCAGTTTGTCGATGACGGTTGACTCGCCTCCAGGAATGACGAGCGCGTCTACTTGACCGAGCTGATCAATGGTGCGCACTTCACTCGGAACCACACCGAGTGCGTTTAGCGTCTCGACGTGCTCGCGCACATCCCCTTGAAGCGCAAGAACCCCGATACGCGGACTGTTACCAGCCACGCTCGGCAAGGCGATGGGGAGCAGGAAGGTCGGAGACGTTGATTCCTACCATGGCCTCACCCAGTCCTCGGGAAGCCTCAGTGATGACCGCGGGGTCGGTGTACTGAGCAACAGCCTTCACGATTGCCTTGGCGCGCGCCTCGGGGTTACCCGACTTGAAGATTCCCGAGCCAACGAACACACCGTCAGCACCCAGCTGCATCATCATTGCTGCATCGGCGGGAGTAGCGACGCCACCAGCGGTAAAGAGAACAACCGGCAGTTTGCCAGTAGCAGCGACCTCTTTGATGAGAGCGAACGGAGCCTGGTGCTCTTTTGCTGCTACGTAAAGCTCGTCTTCCGACATGGCCGAAAGTGCACGAATTTCTGAGTTGATCTTGCGGATGTGCTTGGTCGCTTCAGAAACGTCACCCGTGCCGGCCTCGCCCTTGGATCGAATCATGGCTGCACCCTCGTTGATGCGGCGAAGCGCCTCACCGAGGTTTGTGGCACCGCAAACAAAGGGAATAGTGAACTTCCACTTGTCGATGTGGTTGACGTAGTCTGCCGGGCTGAGAACCTCGGACTCGTCGATGTAGTCAACCTTGAGGTACTCGAGCACCTGAGCCTCGACGAAGTGCCCAATGCGAGCCTTTGCCATGACAGGGATCGATACGGTGTCAATGATCTGCTGAATGAGATCCGGGTCACTCATGCGAGCAACGCCACCCTGAGCTCGGATGTCAGCGGGAACGCGCTCGAGTGCCATCACAGC
Organism: Aurantimicrobium sp.; assembly: GCA_024644865.1. Classification (GTDB taxonomy): domain Bacteria; phylum Actinomycetota; class Actinomycetes; order Actinomycetales; family Microbacteriaceae; genus CAIOLM01. Next base: position 48,956 of record JAHEGZ010000008.1, on the reverse strand, counting down.
TACAGCTCCGGCATCCTCGGCGATTTTTGCCTGTTCGGCGGTAACGACGTCCATGATGACGCCGCCCTTGAGCATTTCTGCAAGGCCACGCTTGACACGGTCTCCGCCGAATTCACTCTGCTGTGCTGACATGATTTTCTCGCTCACTATCGATGGGGTTGAAGATGTTTAGGTACTGAATTAGCTGAACTGTTGCCACGCTTCGGCGAGGCTGTCGCGAACTTCACCGAGCAGCCGAGGCATCGCCTTAGTTCTCGCAATGATGGGCAGGAAGTTCGAGTCAGTTGACCAGCGAGGTACGACATGCTGATGCAGATGACCGGCGACTCCAGCCCCGGCGACTTTGCCCTGGTTCATTCCAATGTTAAAGCCTTCTGTGCCACTGACGTGACGCAGAACGCGCATTGCCTGCTGAGTTAGCGTAGCGATTTCGACTGCCTCATCGAGTGTCACGTCGTCATACATCGCAATATGGCGATACGGACAGACCAAGACATGGCCTGTGTTGTAGGGAAAAAGATTCAAGACCACGTAGGCGTGTTCACCGCGGTGAACAATCAGAGCCTTTTCGTCGTCCATAGAGGGGGCGTTGCAAAACGGGCAATTGTCATCGTGCGCGTCTGGGCCCCCGCTGATGTAGGCCATGCGATGTGGAGTCCACAGGCGTTGGTACTCATCCGGAACGCCGACAAGCCGGGCGGCGTCTTCAAGCCCATCTGCTCCATTGAACTCTGCGTCGGAAGACATCAGAGATCTTCGCCTCTGGACACCTGACGGTGGTCAGCAATTGCTGAAGAAATGATTGCCACCGCCTCAGCTACCGGAATTCCGTTGCGCTGAGAACCGTCTCTGAAACGTATTGATACCGCACCCTTCGCGCGGTCTTCTTCTCCGGCGATGAGAACGAGGGGAACCTTCGCCAACGTTGCATTGCGAATCTTTTTCTGCATGCGATCGTCTGAGGCATCAAGCTCCACGCGAACACCCTTTGCACGCAGTTGGCCGAGCACCTCACTGAGGTATTCCTCGTACTCGGCGGCAACGGCGATTCCTGTCGCTTGGACCGGTGCCAGCCACAACGGGAAAGCGCCGGCATAGTGTTCGGTCAAGACACCAAAAAATCGTTCAATCGAGCCGAACAGCGCGCGGTGGATCATAACCGGACGGTGTTTGTTGCCATCCGGGCCGGTGTACTCGAGTTCGAACCGTTCGGGAAGATTGAAATCGAGTTGAATGGTGGACATTTGCCAGGTGCGACCGATGGCGTCGCGAGCTTGGACAGAAATCTTCGGACCATAGAAAGCAGCGCCGCCCGGGTCGGGAACGAGGGTCAGCCCCGACTCTTCGGCAACGCTTCGCAGTGTTTCGGTAGCTTCTTCCCAAATATCGTCGTCACCGACGTACTTATTCGGGTCTTTCGTCGACAGCTCAAGGTAGAAGTCATCTAGGCCGTAATCGCGCAGAAGATCGAGCACGAAGGTAAGAACGTTACTCAGTTCAACTTTCATGGAATCACGAGTAGCAAAAATGTGTGCGTCGTCCTGAGTCATACCACGCACACGGGTGAGGCCGTGCACCACGCCAGATTTCTCATAGCGATAGACCGATCCAAACTCAAAGAGTCGAAGCGGAAGGTCTCGGTAGCTCTTACCCCGGGAGCGATAAATCAGGATGTGGAACGGGCAGTTCATCGGTTTCAGGTAGTAGTCGACACCCTGGCGAGTGACGTGCCCGGTCTCATCGCGAAGCTCATCGAGTTTCATTGGCGGGAACATACCGTCGGCGTACCAACCGAGGTGACCCGACTGCTCGAACAGGTTCGACTTCGTGATGTGCGGCGTGTAAACGAACTCGTAACCGGATTCCTCATGGCGTCGGCGCGAATAATCCTCCATGGTTCGGCGCATGATGCCACCTTTGGGGTGGAACACGGGAAGACCCGATCCGATTTCTTCGGGGAATGAAAACAGGTCTAGTTCAACGCCCAGCCGGCGGTGGTCGCGCTTGAGCGCCTCTTCGATTCGCTCCTGGTAAGCACGAAGTTCTTCTTTGGACGGCCACGCAGTGCCGTACACGCGTTGGAGCTGAGGGTTCTTCTCGCTCCCCCGCCAGTAAGCGGCTGCCGTTCGAGTCAGTGCAAATGCGTTACCAATCATGCGTGTACTCGGCACATGCGGTCCGCGGCACAGGTCTTTCCAGATGGTCTCCCCCGTCGCTGGATCGACATTGTCGTAGATGGTCAGTTCAGCACCGCCAACTTCGACGTTCTCGTTGTCGTCTCCGGTGTTCCCACCTTTGAGCCCGATGAGCTCGAGTTTGTAAGGCTCGTCTGCGAGCTCGATGCGTGCGTCAGCATCCGTTGTGACGCGGCGCGTAAAACGTTGACCAGCGCGCACAATGCGTTCCATCTGCTTCTCGAGCGCCTTGAGGTCTTCGGGAGTGAATGGGTCTTCGACGTCAAAGTCGTAGTAGAAGCCGTCGGTCACGGGAGGGCCGATGCCGAGCTTGGCCTTCGGGTTGATGTTCTGGACTGCCTGCGCGAGAACGTGAGCGGTCGAGTGGCGAAGGATGTTCAGGCCATCGGGCGAGTTGATAGAAACGCCCTCGACTTCGTCGCCAATGATGAGACCGTGCGCAAGATCTCGGAGCTCACCATTGACCCTCATCGCCACAATCGAGCGGTCGGAGAAGAGAGCAAATCCATCGCTCGGCGCAGACACGGTAATAGTGGTTTTTTCAGACACGGATTACGACTCCAGCTCGATGAAATTACTTCAAGCCTAGGGCACGCTCCTAGTGAGTCACATTTTGCGAGAAACTCTGTTCTCGACGCAGTCGTGCTACGGTTCTCACGTCGTGTGTGCGCACGGTCTCTCGACCGAAAGTGCGCGCATGAAAAAAACCTTTATTGTCCTGCTCGTCTTTGTGGCTCTCGCCACGAGTTCGCCTGCCTCGGCCCTGGACAACACGTGGATATCAAATCCTTCTCTGGCATACATTCACTTGACCGGGACAGGGCTTTCCGGCAGCGGATCGAGCTATTCACTTTCCACCCAGACACTGCACCCGGTCATGGTTTACGACGGGGGTGTTGCTCAGGGGGGAAAGTTTGCCCAGGTCAGCTTTTTCGACTTCTCGGGAACCGTAAGTCTCGAACTCGAGTCAGGAACGAACGGCGTTTCATCCACTGCGTGCGACCACCAAACGCTGGGCGGTAATGCGCACACCTGCTTCTTCCGCATGGATGATCAGGGCAAGGCAACTTTCAATATGACGCTTGCGAACACATCGATTGACTCTCACTTCAAATTCCTAGTGCTTGCCGGTCCAAACATCTCTCAATCGAGTGCCGCTCAGGTAAATTTCGTCCGGCCAATCGAGACAATCGCCCCCGTCACACTCAGCACTCGTGGCATGAGTGGCGGTGCCGGTGTCGTTCAGTTCAGAGTATTGAGCGCGGGAGTTCCGGCTTCGGGAATCAACGTAGCTCTGAGTGTTACCGGTGTAGGCGAAAATCTCTCATCAGCGACAGCAGTTTCAAACAGTCGCGGACTCATCGTCGTCTATCTCAGCAATTTCTCGGCGCGGCCAGGGAGCGCGGTTATAACCGCAATCGTCATCGGCGGATCATCTAGTGCCCAGGCGAGAATCGTTTGGAGTCAGGTGAACTTTGTTAGAGGAAGCTCACAGTTGCCAAATACCGGAACAGTTTCCGGCCTGCACGTGTTTACCGCCGCAGGAATTATCGGCTTAGGAGCCGGGTTCCTGACACTGACGCGAGCGTTACACAAGCGTCACTAGCCCGGTGTACAAAAAATCCCCCGCCGAAGCGAGGGATTCTTGTGGGCGATACTGGGTTCGAACCAGTGACCTCTTCCGTGTCAGGGAAGCGCGCTACCGCTGCGCCAATCGCCCTTACGGGCCAGATTCTCTTGCGAGAACCTGTTGAGGTGGATACCGGATTCGAACCGGTGTGGACGGCTTTGCAGGCCGCTGCCTCGCCTCTCGGCCAATCCACCGTGCGTGGTTTCCCACACCTGCTTAGCGCAGTCCGGCAGGACCACACTCGAGCGGATGACGAGATTCGAACTCGCGACCCTAACCTTGGCAAGGTTATGCGCTACCACTGCGCCACATCCGCGTGCATTCTTTCGAACGCATTGATGACTCTAGTAGCCCTGCGCTCGTTTGGCAAAACGACTCGCATGCATTCCGGGGACTCTAGTTTTGGCTATTCTGGACTAGTCCGGTCTGGTTCTACGCCGATCGGCGAGGGCGATTGGCGCAGTTGGTAGCGCGCTTCCTTCACACGGAAGAGGTCATCAGTTCGAGTCTGGTATCGCCCACATACATTGAAATTGGCAGCGCCTAGCCTTCGATTGCGTAGCCCTCTTCGCCGTGAAGAATCGTATCGATACCGGCAAGCTCGTCTTCGTTCTTGACCCGGAAGCCCATCGTTTTCTCAATGGCCAACCCGATCAGGTAGGTCACGACAAAGCTGAAGACCAGCACGACGAGAGCAGAGAACGCCTGGCGACCAAGCTGCTCAAACGAGCCCGTCTCCAACAGTCCAACCTTGTAACCGACCACACCGATCATGAGCGTGCCGATCACGCCACCCACGAGGTGGATGCCAACGACGTCGAGGGAGTCATCAAAGCCAAGCTTGAACTTGAGCTCAACTGCGAGAGCGCACAGCACGCCAGCAATCGCACCCATAACGAGCGCCCACAGGGGTGAGATGGATGCGCACGACGGGGTCGCTGCAACGAGGCCAGCGACAGCACCCGAAGCGGCACCGACCGAGGTCGCCTTGCCGTCCTTGATTCGCTCCACCACGAGCCAGCCGAGGATACCGGCCGCGGGCGCGGCCATCGTGTTGATAAACGCGATGGAGGCAATCCCGTCTGCAGCGAGCTGAGAACCGGCATTAAAACCGAACCAACCAAACCAGAGCAATCCAGCACCTAGGAGCACAAATGGCACATTGTGCGGCTTGTGAATTCCCTTGGCAAAGCCAACGCGCTTGCCCAAAACGAGGGCAAGAGCCAGAGCGGCGGCCCCCGAGTTGATTTCGACGGCCGTACCGCCGGCAAGGTCAATCAGCCCGATGTTATGTACGAGCCAACCACCGTTGATGATGTTTCCCTTGTCATCCTTGACAATGTTGAATACCCAGTTCGCAATGGGGAAATAGACGAGCGTGGACCACACTCCGGCGAAGACCAACCAGGCACCAAACTTTGCGCGGTCAGCGATCGCGCCGGAAATCAGGGCCGTCGTGATGATGGCAAAGGTCGCCTGAAACGCAGCAAAAGTGAGCGGCGGAATACCGTTGGCATCCGGTTTCCCATTGATGAGGCCCTCGAGCCCAATGTCACCGACATTGATTCCAAAAACGCCGTTCCACCCAATGAACCCGTCACCCGATGTACCGGCGAAGCTGATGGCATAGCCATAAATGATCCAGATGGCTCCCACAATGGCCAGAGCTCCGAAGCTCAGCATCATCATCGACACCACACTCTTAGCTCTGACGAGGCCGCCGTAGAAGAACGCGAGGGCTGGCGTCATCATCAAAACCAGAGCGGCGCTAATGAGCACGAAAGTGTTGTTTCCGGTGTCAATCATGGGAACCTCCACCAAGAAACTTATTGGTGGTCGTGTTTCCGGCGTGTTACAGAACGACGCATAGCCGAACACCCATGAGCAGGTGTTCGGCTATCCGCGTCTTGCAGCTTGTTAGTTAGGCGAGCTGGTAGCCCTCTTCACCGTGGACCACGGTGTCGATTCCGGCGAGCTCATCCTCGTTCTTGACTCGGAAGCCCATCGTCTTCTCGATAATGAAACCGATGATGAGGCTGGCCACGAAGGAGAACGCCAGAACTACGCCAGCACCGATTGCTTGCTTGCCCAGCTGATCCCATGAACCAGACTCGAGCAGGCCAACGCCGGTAGCGAAGAAGCCGATGAACAGCGTTCCCACGATTCCACCGATGAGGTGGATACCGACGACGTCGAGCGAGTCATCGAAGCCGAACTTGAATTTGAGTTCGATAGCCAATGCGCACAGCACTCCTGCCAAGGCGCCGAGAACGATTGCCCAACCCGGCGTGAGGGCTGCACAGGCTGGAGTAATCGCAACGAGCCCAGCGACTGCACCTGAAGCAGCTCCGACCGAAGTGGCCTTGCCATCCTTGATTCGCTCGACGAGCAGCCAACCGAGCACTGCAGCAGCCGGAGCGGCGATTGTGTTGATGAATGCCTGTGCGGCGATGCCATCAGCAGCAAGCTCTGAACCGGCGTTGAAGCCAAACCAACCGAACCAGAGCAAACCGGCGCCAAGCATGACCAGCGGCACGTTGTGCGGCTTGTCCACGCCCTTGGCAAAACCGATGCGCTTGCCGAGAACAATGGCCAAAGCGAATCCGGCCGCACCGGCAGCGATGTGAACAGCGGTTCCACCGGCGAAGTCAATGACACCAACCTGATAGACGAGCCAACCGCCGTCAACAACGGTGGTTCCGTTTTCACCGCCGAGGGTGAAGTTGAAGACCCACTGTGCGACCGGGAAGTAGACGATTGTCGACCATAGGAACGCGTAGAGCAACCATGCACCGAACTTGGCACGGTCTGCGATCGCTCCGGAGATCAGGGCGACGGTGATGATGGCGAAACCTGCCTGGAAGGCAGCGAACGCCAGCGGCGGGAAGACTGCGCCCTCAGGAACAGTGAGCAAGTTGTTCAGTCCAATAGACGCGGTGTTGATACCGAGAAAGTGCGGAATACCAAAGTACGTCGATTCGGGGCTGTTCTGGCTTCCGGGGAACGCAATGGCGTATCCGTAGAGAACCCAGGTGACGCCGATGAGTGCCATGGCGCCGAAGCTCAGCATCATCATCGAGACAACGCTCTTCGTCTTGACGAGACCGCCGTAGAAGAACGCCAGAGCGGGAGTCATCAGCAGCACGAGTGCCGCACTGACGAGGACCCAGGTTGTATTACCCGTATCCATGTGAACCTCTTTCGTATCAGGGGGCCGTGATGCCTGATTGCAAACCACGGTCGATGAGACGAGTTTCGGGCAACTGGATTACGCGAAGGGACACACAGTCGTGTCGCCCCGGTTACAAAATGGGGCCAAAAGTTTCGTTTTTGTTTCGAACTAGCTGTTTGTGAGTGCGATGAGACGAGACATACAGCGCAGATACTTCTTGCGATAGCCACCGTTGATCATGTCGCCACCAAAAATCGTACTGAGCGCTACGCCGGAAGAACGAAGTGGAATCTGCGCGTCGTACACGCGGTCGATGAAAGCGACAAACCGCAGGGCGTCCGTCTGGTTCATAAGAACGTGAACATCCGTCAGTGCAATGACGTCAACACCTGCAATGAGACGCACGTACGTCGAGGGGTGCACTGTTGAGAGGTGCTTGAGAACCGCATCAAAAGAGTCGAGGGTCACACACCTGCCCTCAGCCCGCTCGGACTCGACAGCAGCGTCGAGGTCTTTGGCTGAAAGAACGAGTGCCTCGCCCGAGGCTGTGCGCTTGCGATAGTCGGTACCGTCAATGCGCAGGGTTTCAAAGTTGGCCGCCATCGCGTGGATCTCGCGAAGGAAGTCTGCTGCCGCGAATCGACCTTCGCCCAGGGCATGGGGTGGGGTGTTACTGGTCGCGGCCACGCGAGTTCCCCGTGAAATGAGTTCGCCAAGAAGTCGCGTCATGACCATGGTGTCGCCCGGATCGTCGAGCTCGAATTCGTCAATGCAAATCAGACTCGCGCCGCTCATTGCCTCTACCGCGTTCTGGTACCCGAGGGCGCCAACCAGAGAGGTGTACTGCAAGAAGGTACCGAAGAACTTTTTGCGCCCGGCGCTCTCGTGCCAGGCAGCTGCCAGCAGGTGAGTCTTACCGACGCCGAATCCACCGTCGAGGTAGACACCGGGAAGCGAATCGGTATTGGCCTGCTTGCGACCGAAAAGCTTGGACGGCTTTGACGTCACCGACCCCCGTGAGAACGTCTGAAGCGTGTCACGGGCCTGAGCCTGTGACGGGTATTCCTCGTCGGGAATGTAGTTGTCGAAACTTGCGTGAGCGAACTGCGCCGGCGGGACGAGACTCGCCAGGATGCCTGCGGCATCAAGTTCGGGATGACGCTCGACCAATGCCTTCAGCTGGTGCGTCATGCTAAATACCGACCCTTGTTGATGGCTTATTTCGTAACACGAGTAGATGACCCCGTTGTCAAAAACATAGTCTCGTATTAGCGTTCTCGCCCAATCGTGTGTGCGAGCCACACAGTTATCTCGCTCAAGGAGTATTTCCATGCCTGTCGCTCTCGACAACAACGAAAAGTTCGACGATTATGCGCATCCTGAGGTGCTTGTCTCAACCGCGTGGCTGGAAGCAAATCTCACCACTGAGGGTCTGGTCATCCTCGAATCCGATGAAGATGTTCTGCTCTACGAAATTGGGCACATCCCGGGTGCGCACAAGATTGACTGGCACACCGACCTAAACGACCCCGTCATTCGTGATTACATCGACGGCGAAGGGCTGAGTCGCTTGTTCTCTGAGCGCGGTATCACTCCTGACTCCACGATCGTTCTTTACGGTGATAAGAGCAACTGGTGGGCCACCTACGCCCTCTGGGTTATCAAACTCTTTGGTCACGCAGACGTGCGCATTCTTGACGGGGGTCGCGATAAGTGGATCGCCGAAGGTCGTGCCCTCACAACCGAAAAACCGGTCGTTGCTCACAGCACCTATCCCGTTCTAACTCGCAATGACGAGGGAATTCGCGCATTCAAGGACGATGTTCTGGCTCACCTCGGTAAAGCACTGATTGACGTTCGCAGTCCTGAGGAATACTCGGGAGAGCGCACTCACATGCCGGCATACCCAGAAGAGGGAGCCCTTCGCGGCGGTCACATTCCCGGGGCGGCAAGTGTTCCCTGGGCGCGTGCTGTAAACGAAGACGGCACCTACAAATCGCGCACCGGGCTCGAGGAGCTTTACCTCGACGGAGCCGGTCTTGTACCCGGCGAAGACGTCATTGCTTATTGCCGTATCGGCGAGCGTTCAAGCCACTCGTGGTTTGCCCTCAAGTACCTGCTCGGTTTTGAGTCCGTTCGAAACTACGACGGTTCGTGGACCGAATGGGGTTCGGCTGTACGAGTTCCGATTGTTACCGGACAGGCACCGGGCAGCATCTAACGTCAGCGTGGCAGACTGTTAGGCGATGAGCCTGAACTTGCCGCCTAAACTCGCTGAGATTCGCGAAGATTTCGACGCGCTCTCGGGAAATGACCGTATCCAGCTTCTGCTCGAGTTCGCGCTCGAATTGCCCGACTTACCGGAACGCTACCGCGATCACCCGGAACTCTTTGAACGTGTCGAGGAGTGCCAGTCTCCGGTTTACATTTTTGTCGAGGTGGGCGCCGACGCGAAAGTTCACGTCTTCGCTACGGCACCCGAGCAAGCGCCGACAACCCGTGGGTTTGCCTCGATTTTAGCTCAGGGACTGACCGGCCTCACCGCCGCGGAAGTGCTTGAGGTCAGTGACGACTTCCCAGGCAGTCTCGGCCTATCGGCAATCATTTCGCCACTGAGGTTGCGAGGAATGTCAGGCATGCTGCGACGCATCAAACGTCAAGTAATCGAAAAGTCGGATCAGTAGATCACGTGTCTGCATCTCAGGAGGTGTTCGAGCTAGCGTACGCGTGGCCAGACGAGCACTGGGTTCGTTTGAACATGGTCGTGGATGAACACGGCAATGTTGCTGGCACCGATGGAACCTCCAACTCTTTGAGCAGTGGCGTCGACCGCATGATTCTCAAACTCATTCGTTCAGAATGCGAACTCGTCATCGTCGGGTCGCGTTCGGTGACGACCGAGGGCTGGCACCTTCCGCCTCATGGTCTTCTTGCTGTTGTCAGTCATTCGCAGGCGCTGCCACCCGGCTGCCCTGATCCAAGTCGAGTGCGCCTCGGAACTCTCGACGAAATCCTGCAGTTGGCCGAAAGATTCGAACGAGTTGTTTGCGAGGGCGGAAAATCAGTCGCCCAGCAACTGCTCGCGCTCGATGTGGTCGACGAGATCTGTCTGACAGTCGACTATTCACCAAGCTCGCATATCGCATTGTTGCCCGAATGGATGACGGCCGGCTCGAATGCTTCCTGGAGATTGCACACCCAATTCGTCACGGACAACCAAGCTTTCACAACATGGCGGCGAGCCACCGAGTAGGCCCAAGAACCTGCGGCTACATTTGCACTCGTGACTGAATCACCCATGGTGCCCGAAGAGTTCACACTCGCCGTAAAAACTCTCGCACGCGCGCAGGTGCGCCCCGAAATCAGCATTCGGGAGATCCCTAGCCCAGGATCTGTTGCGCAATACAGTCACGCGTTTGCAGCGGACGTTCTCAGCGTCTCCGACGACGACGCATCACCTCATGGCACGGGTCGTTTCATATTGCTCTACGACCCCTCTCAGGTAGATGCCTGGGGCGGAGTTTTTCGTGTGGTCTGCTTTGCCCAAGCTCCTCTTGAGATCGAAATCGGCCTCGATCCTTTCCTGGCGAAAGTGACCTGGTCGTGGCTCATCGACGCGCTGGATGGCCGCAAGGCTGCGTACGAGCGCCCTTCGGGAACCACCACGCGAATTCTTTCGACCGGATTCGGTGAGCTCGCGGGTGGTCCTGACGGCGCTCAGATTGAACTGCGTGCCTCGTGGACCCCCACGTCAGCAGACCTTTCTGGGCAACTTGAAGCCTGGGGTGATCTGCTGTGCATGCTCGCCGGACTCCCGCCGAGCCCCGAGGTCGCAAGCATTCTGTCCAAGTCGCGGGAGCGTGGTTAGCGTTCACGTCGTTGACTCCCCCGAAGAATTTCTCGACGCGTGCCGCACTCTGGCTTCGGGATCGGGCCCACTTGCCATCGATGCTGAGCGCGCATCCGGTTTTACGTACTCACAGCGGGCATACCTGATTCAGGTTTATCGTCGCGAGGCGGGCACTTTTCTATTCGACCCGCCAGCAATTGGTGACATGTCTGCACTCACTGAGATGTGCGACGACCAAGAGTGGATTCTGCACGCCGCAAGTCAGGACCTTGCCTGCCTGCGTGAGGTGGGTATTCATCCCCCGCGCATTTTCGATACCGAACTTTCGGCTCGGCTTCTTGGTCTCGAGCGCGTCGGACTCGGTTCAGTTGTCGAAGCCCTTCTCGACATTCACCTCGCAAAAGAGCACAGCGCGGTCAATTGGTCGACGCGCCCTCTACCGGAGCCGTGGTTGGTTTACGCGGCAGCGGATGTTGCACACTTGGTTGACCTGCGCGACAAGCTCGAACATCTGTTGATCGACGCTGGGAAGCTCGCGTTTGCCCAGGCAGAGTTTGAGGCCACCCGAACGAGGCCTGAAAAGCAGGCGTCGGAAACACCTTGGCGCAAGCTATCCGGCCTCCACACGCTTCGAGCTCCTCGCCAGCTGGCCATAGCTCGCGCCCTGTGGCTCTCACGCGACGAACTCGCCCGAAGTCGCGACGTATCGCCGGGCCGCTTGATTCCCGACTCGGCTATCATTGCCGCGGCAGCAGCGCATCCGACTTCGAAATCTGCTCTTATGGCAGTTAAAGGCTTCAACGGACGGGATGCCCGTGGCTCACTCGACCGCTGGTGGACCGCCCTCTCGGCCGGATCTGTCGACGAATACTTGCCTCCGCTGCGAGTGAAGGCAGACACTCTTCCACCCCCCAGAATGTGGCGAGATAAGAACCCGCAAGCCTACGCGCGCCTTACCGTGGCTCGCCACGCGCTGTCGGAGCACGCCTCGGCGCTAACGATGCCTCTCGAAAATCTGATGTCACCCGCAGCGCTGAGAGCCGTTGCGTGGAATCCCCCTGAACCACTGTCTGTTGAGACAGTGAGCGCATCATTACTCAAAGAGGGTGCTCGCCCCTGGCAAATCAGAGAAACCGCTGACCTAATCATCGCGGCCTTCGTCGATCCAGAGACAAAGTTGGCCGCGCTCACGCCAGCTTCAGACGAAAACTAGGCAGGTTTTTCGCTTCGGGTCAGTCGTAGACTGACAAGGCAACGTAGCGAAAGGTTCCCCATGCTTCTAGGTAACAGTGTCGTTTTTGTCGACGGAGTTCGTACTCCTTTTGGCAAGGCAGGTGAAAAGGGGGCCTTCTGGCTCACCCGCGCCGATGACCTCGTGGTCAAAGCCATGCAGGGCTTGCTCGAACGACACCCGGAGCTGGATCCGGCGCTCATCGATGAGGTTGCCATTGCGGCGGCCACGCAATCGGGCGACCAGGGCATCGTGCTCGGTCGCACGGCATCAATTCTGGCTGGTCTTCCCCTCAGCGTTCCCGGCTATGCCATCGACCGATGGTGCGCTGGAGCAATGACCGCCGTGACGACTGTTGCGGGGGGCATTGCAGCCGGAGCCTACGATATTGCCCTCGCCGGGGGTGTTGAACACATGGGACATCACCCGATTGGCAGCGAATTCGACCCTAACCCCCGTTTCGTCAGTGAAAAGTTAGTTGATCCCGGTGCGCTCAACATGGGCGAAACCGCTGAGCGACTGCACGATCGATTTCCTGCGCTGACCAAAGAGCGTGCAGACCGTTACGCCGTCAACAGCCAGGCCAAGACTGCTGCCGCTTACGCAGCGAACAAGATTCAGGACGACCTGATACCTGTTGCCTACAAGGGAGCTGAAGGCTGGGGACAGCTCACCGTCGATGAACACCCTCGACCGGGCACATCAATGGAGGGCCTAGCTGACCTCAAGACGCCGTTCCGCCCACACGGACGGGTAACCGCAGGAAATGCATCCCCGCTGACGGACGGCGCCACGATCAGTATTCTGGCGAGCGAGAGCAAGGCCCGTGAACTTGGACTCCCGGTCAAGATGCGGATGGTGACGTACGCCTTCGCCGGGGTCGAGCCTGAGGTGATGGGAATCGGTCCGATTCCCTCGACAGAGAAAGCCTTGGCTCGGGCAGGCCTTGGCATCGAGGACATTGGCATCTTCGAGATAAACGAGGCGTTCGCGGTGCAGGTCCTCTCGTTCCTCGAGCACTTCAACATCGCAGATGATGACCCCCGAGTGAACCCCTATGGTGGTGCAATTTCATATGGCCACCCGCTGGCCTCCAGCGGCGTGCGCCTGATGATTCAACTGGCCAAGCAGTTCGAAGAACGACCAGATGTTCGCTATGGCGTGACCACGATGTGCGTCGGTCTGGGCCAAGGTGGAACGGTGATCTGGGAGAACCCCAACTGGTCGGGCAAGTAGCCCATGACGAACTACGACGCCGTCGACTACTCGCCTTTGCTAGCTCTGGCCGATGACGAGGTTGTGACACACTCCTATGTTCGTGACGTCACCCTGGCCAGTGGCAAGAACCTTGCTCTGATAACGCTCGATAACGGTAAGGATCACACGCGACCAAACACCCTCGGGCCTAAATCGCTCCTTGAGCTGAGCGATGTGCTCGACGCCCTCAAGGTTCGTGTTGCCAACGGTGAAGTCCACGCCGTCGGCATCATCGGTAAGCCATTCATTCTTGCCGCTGGTGCCGACCTCTCGAAGGTGCGCGAAATCTCCTCCGTCGAACTCGCCCAGAAGATGGGTCAACTCGGTCACCGCGGACTCGGCAAACTTGGAACTCTTGGGGTTCCCTCGTTTGCTTTCGTCAATGGCCTTGCGCTTGGTGGAGGTCTCGAAATCGCACTCAATGCGACATATCGAACCGTAGATACATCCGCTGCCGCCCTGGCTCTGCCCGAAGTCTTCCTTGGGCTTATTCCCGGCTGGGGTGGGGCCACATTGCTCCCCCGTCTCATCGGGCTTCGTCGAGCAATCACGGTAGCTATTGAGAATCCGCTCAAGAACAATCGTCTAATGAAACCTCTGGATGCCCTCAAGCTCGGTATCGTCGACCGCGCGTTTGGCCCGGCGAGATTCCTCGAGGAATCACTGGCCTGGGCAGATCGAGTCCTCACGCAGAAAGAACGGGTTTCTCGGCCGAACACCCCGTCACCCCTGACACGAGCCATAGCTTGGCCGACAATCGCACGAGTTGCTCGTAAAGAGCTTGAGTCAAAAATCGGCACGGTGGCTCTTTCTCCGTACCTTGCCCTCGACACAATGGCGGCCTCCGCTCGCGGCTCGGTCCACGATGGATTCGTTCGCGAAGACCTGGGTCTTTCTCGGCTCATCGCCGGAGATCAGTTTCAGGCATCCATGTACGCGTTTAACCTGGTTCAAAAACACGCCAAGAACCCCAGCGGAGCTCCCGACAAGTCATTGGCACAAAAGGTCACGAAAGTGGGAGTCATCGGAGCCGGCCTTATGGCACGTCAATTTGCACTTCTCTTCGTTCGCCGACTTCGAGTGCCCGTACTACTGACAGACGTGGATCAGACCCGTCTCGATCAGGCAATCGAATACATCCATGCCGAGCTGGCCAAGGATTTTGCCAAGGGCAAACTCACCGATGACAACCTGAACCGTCTTCAAGCTTTGGTTTCTGGTACGACCGACATCGCCGCGTTCGCAGACGCAGACTGGATTATCGAGGCAGTTTTCGAGGAGCTCAGTGTCAAACAGGATGTGTTCGCTCGCGTTGAGTCAGTGGCAAGCCACGATGCGATTTTCGCTACCAACACATCGTCCCTTTCGGTAGATCAGATTGGGGCAAAACTGAAGCGGCCCGAACGCCTCGTTGGTTTTCACTTCTTCAATCCCGTTGCGGTGATGCCCCTCATTGAAGTGGTCAACGCTCCCATGACATCTGATGTCGCTTTGGCTACCGCCATAGCGACTGCAGCAAAGCTAAAGAAGACTGCGATCATCACCTCCGACTCCCCCGGATTCGTTGTGAACCGTCTACTCGCCCTCGTTTTGGGCGAGGCGATGCATGCCGTTGACGAAGGCACGCCATTTGAAGTCGTGGACTCAGCGCTCGACACCTTCGGCATGCCGATGTCACCGTTTGAACTTCTCGACCTTGTGGGTCTCAAGGTTGGCGCCCACGTGCTCGACACGCACGCCACTGCCTTCCCCGAGCGGTTCTTCCGCAGCGACAACTTGCACAAACTCGCCGAGGAGAATGTCCTACTCACACGCGATGGCAAGGGCCGGGTAACCGGCTTCTCGCCACGTGCAAAGGAGATTGTGGCTGGCGGCACCAACGTGCAAACAGCTCAAGAGCTGTGCGCTCGCGTCGAAGACGGCCTGGCTCGAGAGATTCACATCATGCTCGCCCAAAAGGTTGTGAGCCTTCCCGAAGACATTGACCTGGCAATGATTATGGGTGCCGGTTGGCCGTTCCAAATGGGTGGCATCACGCCGTTCCTCGACCGGGTGGGAGCTAGCGAACGCGTCAACGGCGCAGCATTTCACTCCCCGAAGATTCTCGGGGCGCGCTAGAACTGTTTGTGCTCGGAGTTCGCCGGCTCGTCCTCGGGCAGAGGGCGAGCGACCGGAATTCGGCTGCCGAGCACTTGCGCGACAACATCCCGCGCAATGGCCTGTGCGGTGAGTCCGGCAGACTCGAGAATCTCATCACGGGTTGCATGCTCGAGAAAATGATCGGGCAGGCCGAGCTCGTCGACGGCCGTGTCGACGCCAGCTGAGCGCAAATCCTGACGGATGCGTGTTCCGATGCCACCGACACGGATGCCGTCCTCGAGCGTGATGACGAGACGGTGGTCGCGAGCCAGATCGATGATGCTCTGCGACACCGGAACCACCCAGCGCGGGTCGACCACAGTTGCACCGATTCCCTGCTGAGCAAGACGATCAGCGACGTCCAGACCAAGCTTCGCAAACGCACCCACTGCGACGATGAGAACGTCTTTGTGCGCCGCTTCGCGCAACACGTCAACACCGTGCTCGGTGCGACGAACAGCTGCAATGTCGTCTCCCACGGACCCCTTAGGGTAACGAATCACCGTGGGCGCGTCTTCGATGACAACAGCCTCTTCAAGTTCCTCGCGCAGGCGAGCTGCGTCACGAGGGGCAGCAATCTGAATGCCAGGGACGACCTGCAAGATGGCGAGGTCCCACACACCGTGGTGGCTTGCACCATCGGGGCCAGTTACACCGGCTCGGTCAAGCACGAACGTGACGCCCGCCTTGTGAAGACCCACATCCATCAGAACCTGATCAAACGCGCGGTTGATAAATGTCGCGTAAAGAGCCACGACGGGGTGCATGCCACCGAATGCCAAGCCTGCCGCCGAGGCCACAGCGTGCTGCTCAGCAATTCCCACGTCAAGAACGCGGTCGGGAAAACGATTAGCCATGACGTCAAGACCCGTCGGTCGAAGCATGGCTGCGGTGATGCCCACGAGTTTCTTATTTGTCGAAGCCAACTCGGCAAGTTTGTCACCGAAAACGTCTGTCCACCCCTGCTTGGTCGTTGTCGAAACAGGCAGACCCGACTCGGGATCGATCTGGCCAACGGCGTGGAACTGGTCGGCAGTGTCTTGTCGCGCAGGCTCGTAACCGCGACCCTTTTGAGTAATCGCGTGAACGATAACCGGCGAACCGTACTCTTTGGCCTGACGAAGAGCGGCTTCCATTGCTTTCAAATCGTGTCCGTCAACCGGCCCAACGTATTTGATGTCGAGATTTGAGTACAACGCCTGGTTGTTCGTGAAGCGAGAGAGGAACCCGTGGATTCCACCGCGCACACCCCGGTAAAACGCACGGGCGTACGGTCCCATTTTCGCGAACATCTTGCTGCTCGTGAAGTGCATGCGACGGTAAACCCGACGAGTTCGAGCTCGATCAAGGAATCGAGCAATTCCACCGATTGTCGGTGAATAGGACCTCCCATTGTCGTTGACGACGATCACGAGGTTTCTCGTGTTGTCGGCGCTGATGTTATTGAGCGCCTCCCACGTCATTCCGCCGGTTAAGGCACCATCGCCGACGACAGCGACAACGTGCCTGTCCGAGTTTCCGGTCATCTGAAAAGCCCGACTGATGCCGTCAGCCCATGAAAGAGAGCTAGACGCATGGGAGCTCTCAACAATGTCGTGTTCGGACTCCGAGCGTTGAGGGTAGCCGGCGAGCCCTCCACGTTCACGGAGTCGGGAGAAGTCCTTGCGACCGGTCAACATCTTGTGCACGTAGGACTGGTGCCCGGTATCGAAGACGATCGCGTCAGTCGGACTCTCAAACACGCGATGCAGTGCGATTGTGAGCTCGACGACACCCAAGTTGGGGCCCAGGTGACCGCCAGAACGGCTCACCTGAGCAACGAGGAACTCGCGCACCTCATGGGCAAGCTGCTCGAGTTGCGCGGTCGACAAGCCATCCAGATCGCGCGGACCGTGGATGGAATCGAGAATGCTCACGAGTGTGAGTCTACGACTCAAACGCGTGACAGGAGCTCTCGGAGCTACGCGACGAGCGAACGAAGAACGAACTGAAGGATTCCACCGTTGCGGTAGTAGTCCGCCTCACCAGGGGTGTCGATTCGCACAACCGCATCAAACGAAATCGTCTGCTTTCCAGCAGGCGAGTGTTCACTCGGTACTGCGGTCACCTTGAGCGTCTTCGGAGTGATGCCAGCGTTCAACTGCTCGATACCCTCAATGCTGACGATTTCAGTGCCATCGAGACCGAGTGACGACCAGGATTCACCGGCCGGGAACTGCAGTGGAATGACACCCATGCCGATGAGGTTCGAACGGTGAATGCGTTCAAAACTTTCGGCGATGACAGCGTTAACACCGAGCAGGCTCGTGCCCTTAGCCGCCCAGTCTCGCGAGGAACCTGAACCGTACTCTTTGCCTGCAAATATAACGAGCGAGGTGTTCGACTTCTGGTAGTTCTCAGACGCGTCATAGATGAACGACTGAGGAGCGTCCGGTTGCGTGAAGTCGCGGGTGTAACCGCCCTCAACGCCGTCAAGTAGCTGGTTCTTGAGGCGGATGTTCGCGAACGTTCCACGAATCATGACCTCGTGGTTGCCGCGACGTGAACCGTACGAGTTGTAGTCACCTCGAGAAACTCCGTTGGCCTCGAGGTACTGAGCCGCGGGAGTTCCGGCCTTGATCGAACCGGC
Source organism: Aurantimicrobium sp. (assembly GCA_024644865.1). GTDB lineage: Bacteria > Actinomycetota > Actinomycetes > Actinomycetales > Microbacteriaceae > CAIOLM01. The sequence continues at coordinate 30,853 of JAHEGZ010000008.1, read as the reverse complement.
GGGAGAGATGTGGTCGGTTGTCACCGAGTCACCCAGCAGAGCCAGGACGCGAGCACCCGAGATGTCAGAAACAGGCGACGGATCGATAGACATTCCTTCGAAGTACGGAGGCTTGCGAACGTAGGTCGACTTTGCGTCCCACTCGAAGGTTGCCCCAACTGGAGTAGGCAATGAACGCCAGCGTTCGTCACCGTCAAACACGCCGTTGTACTCGTGGTTGAACATCTCGGTGTCAATCGATGAGTCGATGGTGCGCTGCACCTCAGCAGCGTCGGGCCAGATGTCCTTGAGGTAGACCGGCTGACCATCGTTACCAGTGCCCAGAGCATCCGTTTCGAAGTCGAAGTCCATCGTTCCCGCAAGAGCGTAAGCAATGACCAGAGGAGGACTTGCCAGGTAATTCATCTTCACGTCGGGGTTGATTCGACCTTCAAAGTTTCGGTTGCCCGAAAGAACTGCCGTGACGGCGAGGTCGTTCTGGTTGACTGCAGCCGACACTTCCTCGGGAAGCGGGCCTGAGTTTCCGATGCACGTAGTGCATCCGTATCCGACGTTGTAGAAACCGAGCGCCTCGAGACTGTCGGTCAAGCCGGCCTTGGCGTAGTAATCGGTGACAACCTTCGATCCGGGCGAAAGCATGGTCTTGACCCACGGCTTGGCCTTGAGTCCCTTGGCGGCCGCATTGCGAGCCAAGAGACCGGCTCCCAGCATGACCGAAGGGTTGGATGTGTTGGTACACGAAGTAATCGCCGCGATGGTGACAGCACCGTTCTTGAGTTCGAACGACTCTCCCCCACCAATGGAGACCTGCGCCGATTCGCCGTGCGAATACGCCTCGAGGTCTTTGCTGAACTGCTCTTTTGCAACCGACAGTTCGATGCGGTCCTGTGGGCGCTTGGGGCCCGAAATGGACGGCACGACCGTTCCGAGGTCGAGCTCCAGGTACTCGCTGAAAACAGGCTCAACCGAAGCGTTGTGCCAGAGGTGCTGGGCTTTAGCGTATGCCTCGACCAGTGCAACCTGCTCCTCGGAGCGTCCGGTGAGGCGCAGGTAGTCGAGAGTGACACCGTCGATGGGGAAGATCGCAGCCGTCGAGCCGAATTCGGGGCTCATGTTTCCTATGGTCGCGCGGTTCGCAAGGGGCACGGCCGTAACGCCAGCTCCGTAGAACTCGACGAACTTGCCGACCACACCGTGTTTGCGAAGCATCTGGGTGATGGTGAGAACGACGTCGGTGGCGGTCACGCCTGCAGGAATGTTGCCGGAAAGCTTGAAGCCGACAACCTTGGGGATGAGCATCGAGACAGGCTGACCGAGCATTGCCGCCTCGGCTTCGATTCCGCCAACGCCCCAGCCGAGAACGCCGAGACCGTTGACCATGGTCGTGTGCGAGTCGGTACCGACGCACGTGTCAGGGTATGCCTGAAGAACGCCATTGACGACGCGAGACATGGTGACGCGTGCAAGGTACTCGATGTTGACCTGGTGCACGATTCCGGTTCCCGGGGGAACCACCTTAAAGTCATCAAATGCCGTCTGGCCCCAGCGCAGGAACTGGTAGCGCTCGCCGTTACGCTCGTACTCGATTTCAACGTTGCGCTCGAGTGCGTTCTCGCTGCCAAACAGGTCAGCAATGACAGAGTGGTCAATGACGAGCTCCGCGGGAGCGAGAGGGTTAATCTTCTTGGGGTCGCCACCGAGTTCGGCTACCGCCTCACGCATCGTCGCTAGGTCGACCACACAGGGCACACCCGTGAAGTCCTGCATCACCACGCGAGCCGGCGTGAACTGAATCTCTGTGTCGGGGTCTGCACTGGGCACCCATCCACCGAGAGCACGGATTTGCTCAGCGGTGACATTTGCGCCGTCTTCGGTACGCAGCAGGTTCTCGAGGAGCACCTTCAGACTGAACGGCAACTTCTCGAAACCAGGGACCGAGTCAATGCGGAAGATTTCATAATCTTTACCCGAAACGGTCAGGGTGCTTTTCGCACCGAAGCTATTGACAGCAGCCACGAACGATCTCCTTCAGAGGTCGCACCTCGTCACATTGAGGCGCAAAAGTATCTTGATATCAAGATACCTTCTTTTCATCCTCTTCGGACACTTCTTCGGCAAACATTCCTCGAACAAAGAGCCAGGTCAACAAAACCGTGGGCGCATAGAGCGGCAGCCCCAAGAGTAATTTGGCGACGCCCAGCCCGCCAACGTTTCCACTGAGATAAAGCGGATATTCAACAACGAGGCGTACGGCGAACATGAGAACCCACATCAACGTGAGCCAGGTCAACACCCGAAGCTGCTCTTTGTTCTGACGCCAGCCGTGCCCCTTTTTGGTAAAGAGACCAATAGCAACGCCGATCAGGGGCCATTTGACAAGAACGCTCACGAGGAACACTCCGCCATATACGGCGTTAGTCACAATGCCGATGACAAAGTTGTTCTCGGCTCGATTTGAGAGTGATGCAAGGAGAACTGACGCGAGAACTGTGACCAGTCCAGCGACTGCTTGAGTTGCACCCTCGCGACGAACAAGACGGATAACGATGAAAAGCATCGAGAGGCCCGCCGACGTCAACATGGCAAACCACGGCAAACCCACCGGGCTACCTGACAGTCCATAGATTGCTACAAAAACTGCGGGAGGAATGATGGCTTCAGCAATTCCGAGCGGGCCACCAATTGCTCGCAGGAGGGGGTGCTTCTGAGCTGACGCCATCGGCTTAGACTCCACTGGCCTGAACGGGCACGCGCAGGGGCAAAAGTTCTCGTGGAGGCATCGGCGAGTTACCGCGAACGACGACGAGACCCCGGAAGATTTCAATCATCTCCGCCCCGAGCTCGTCGTCGGTAGCCGCAGGGCCGGCGATAACTCCACGCAGGAACCACCGAGGACCATCAACGCCGATGAATCGAGCTGGTTGCGTGGAAAGCCCCTCGTTGGGCACCATCACGGGCACACGTGCACGAAGCTCGACACCGAGCGGGCCCGAAACCTCGTCAACAATGCCGGACTGCTGTTGCAATTGGGTCTTGAGCTCGTCACGAATGGAACTCCACAGTCCGGCCGAACGAGATGCAGAGAAGGGTTGAATCTGCAGCGTCGAACCCTTGAAATCGAGCGAAGCTGCCACAACCCGACCAGTGCCCTCCTCGACCTCTAACCGAAGATTGAGTCCCTCGCGAGGAATGAGTTTTACCGAGCCCAAATCGACCCAGGGACGAACTGAGCTGACCTCAGAATCGTCGAACGGCCCCGCCGCCTCGCGATCAGCAACTACTTCACTGACTGTGTTTTCGCTGTCAATCACCGGAAGGTCTGTCGGCAATAGTTCGTCACTCATGAGGCACTCCCTACGCCCTGACCGATCGCGCCTTTTCCGGTCGAACCAAAACCGCCGGTTCCGCGATGTGATTCAGGCAGGCGATCGACAGGGATAAACACGGGCGACGAGACGGGAAGAACAATCAGCTGCGCGATTCGATCTCCCACCTCAATCACGAAGGGCTCAGTGCTATCCGTATTCAACAGCGTCACCCGTATTTCACCGCGGTAGCCAGCGTCGACTGTTCCGGGCGAGTTGACGATGGTGATCCCGTGCTTAGACGCTAGACCACTGCGTGGAACAACGAACGCGGCAAAACCTCTCGGTAAAGCGACCCGAAGGCCGGTGCCGACCGTGGCGCGGGCGCCAGGACCAAGCACGAGAGCCTCACTCGCCCGCAAGTCCGAACCAGCATCCCCCGGAAGGGCCGCCGCGGGAATAAAATCTCCGACCGCAAGAATCTCAACTGTTTCGCTCACGTGACGAGGTTAGTCCAGAACCGTGGTCGAATGGAGTTATGACTTCTTACGTAGAGAAATTGTGGCCGTCACCATTGGTTGCCTTCGCGTACTCACCGCTGGTACCAGTGCTCATCCTCGTCTGCGCGCCGTTCAGCGTGTGGATTGGCGTGGCTGCTGCAGTCGTTGTGTATGGAGCAATTTTGGGCGTCATCTACGCCAGGGTTCCTCAAGCTACCGTTGGCAACGGTTACTTCACCTACGGAAATGCTCAAGTTGAGCTCGAATTCATCGGCTCTGTCAGTGCCTACTCAGGAGAAAGCGCACGAGCACAGCGAGGGCCCGAGTTGGACGCACGAGCGTGGGTGAAATTCCGCGCCTACCTCAACTCAGTCGTCAGGGTCGAAATCACCGACGCCGACGACCCAACACCGTACTGGCTCGTGTCGACTCGGCGCCCCCAAGAATTAGCGCAGGCCCTGCGCCAAGCTCGCACAAAGTAGCGGGAGCTACGCGGCGCACTCCTTGCACACGGGACCAAGCTTGGTCTCTTTTTCCAGAAGCGAGCGGTGCTTCACGATGAAGCACTCGACGCAAGTGAACTCGTCTGCCTGCGGGGGAAGAACAACGACATCAAGTTCCAGATCCGAGAGGTCAGCACCACCGAGCTCGAAGCCGCCTAGGTTGTCGGCGTCATCTCCGTCAACGACACCGGAGAGCTTGTCGGGCACACGCTCTTTGAGTGCCTCGATCGATTCGGCATCATCCGTGTCGTTCTTTCGAGGGGCGTCGTAGTCAGTAGCCATGTGTCATCCAGATTCGTAAGTGTTCGCTGCGCTGTTGCCTCCGCGCGCCGATAGTTTGCCTGAGAAAACTTCTAAACACAAAACAAACTGCCGTGTCGCGATGAGGTTTTGATAAATATGTCAACGCGCCACGTAAAAACAGAGGCAAACACGCCCATCCGTGGCATTCTTCCAAGCAGCGGTATTGCCTGTTGAAAGGGCTGACATGAACGAGTTGCACGTCTCCTCAGTGGATGCGAACACCATCATTGCCGTCGACGGCGAGGGCGAAGAGTTCCGAGTCCCGGTTGATGAAGCCACCCTTGCCCGCCTCAAGCGCAACACATCCAGCGAGTCTGGGCCTCGAGTGAGTCCTCGCGAGATCCAGACTCAGTTGCGTTCAGGTCTCTCGGCCGCCGAGGTTTCTGCGCTTACCGGGGCAAGCCTCGAGCAGATTGAGCGCTATGCAGCCCCTATTCTGGCCGAGCGGGAATATGTGGTCACGGCCGCCCAAACATTTCCAGCATTTAGTCACATCGAGCACACTCAAGATGCAACGCTCTTCGGTGAGTTGATCGACGAACGCCTCGCGTTGGTTGACGCACGAGAAGTGTCTTGGACAGCCTGGAAAAACGATGGCGGCGAGTGGATCCTCAAGCTCACGTTTGTTTCTTCGGGCGCCGAGCGCGACGCACGTTGGACTTTTGACGGCAAACGCCAGAGCGTCAACCCGCACAATGATGAAGCTGCTCGACTCTCTCACGCGGGAACCTTCGACACTTCTGCACTCGTTCCCTCGCTGCGTGCTGTGACCGGAAGCATCCCCATCGTTTCTGAGACACCCGCGACTGCCGTGCTCTTTGATATCGACGAAGGGGCTGAGATTTTGACCGACTCCGTCGCCACTGATTCTTCAGCTGGCGAAGAAGGTCACACCGGGTCAACCGAAGATCTTCTCGAGGCGCTCCGCCGCCGTCGCAGAGAGTCCGAGTCGGCTCCCGCGTGGCTTCGAGAAGATGTCGCAGCTCGCACGGCACCGGTTGAAGAAATCTTCCAAGACTCGCTGGACGTCTCAGACGGCCTTTTTGACAGCGCTGAGTTCGATCAAAGTGACTCAGGTTCCGTTTTTCCGTTGAATACGAGCAGCCACAAACGCAACCGCCCCGCCATGCCTTCGTGGGAAGAAATCGTTTCAGAAACTAAATCTGACGACGACCTGCTCTAGCTCGACCAGACCAGTAGCGGAATCGCCATCTCGACTTCGCTCTGACCGCCGTGTTGTCCGACCATTTTGCGCGCAGGCGACTCTGGCTCTCGAGAGTCATAAAAGGCGTGCCCCTCGGGTGCGTGAACGTAGAAGTCAGGGACGCGAACAGCAGCCGGCACGTCGAGCGCTCCTTGTACGACACGAATCTTTTCGCCAAAACTTTGGCGCCATGTGGCCATGATCTCGTCGATGTCTGACTCAGGTGTCACCTTGATCTGAAGACACCTGGGCTCACCACCCACCGCGAGCACGCCATCCATTTCGGGACCAGATCCGAACTCAATGTGACGCGATGAGGGCACGTCGACCACGCCGTGGTCGGCCGTCAAGACAACTTGTACAGATGCACCCAGTGCGGTGACGCACCGACGGACCTGAGCGTCGAGCTCTTCGGCTCTTCGAACCCAATCGTCAGAGGCGATACCGACCTGATGCGCTGCCTCGTCGAGGTCCGAGATGTACACCAAGAAAAGCCCGCTGCGTCCACTCTGTATTTGTGAGATGGTCGCCGATACCTTGTCTTCAACGGATCGAGCACCCACATAGGTGCAGTGCCGATAGAGCATGCGAGTCAGGGCTGAGCCTTCAAAACGCGGGTGACCAATAACACACACCGAGTGCCCTGCCACGGCCGCTTGCGAGAGCAAGCTTGGGGCGCGCATCCAACCAGAGTCGATATCCGCAAAAGTCAGGCCATTGAGTTGGTTGACGAATTGCCCCGTGGCTTCGTCCCAAGCGCGATAGCCCGTGATGCCGTGAACCTCAGGCGCAACGCCCGTGACGAGTGACGATAGAGCACTGGCCGTAGTTGACGGAAAGACGGTTCTACCGTTGCTGTGCACTGGCGTCCCCGCCGAGATAAACCGTAAGTAACCGCGCGCACTCTCGATGTTGCGCGTGCCGAGTCCGTCGATGAGAAACAGCACCAGAGTCTCACACGGAGCAAGATTGATGGCGGCCGTTTGAGTGTTCCACCCGAGCGCCGAGAGACAACTTGGCACAACGTCGGCAAGGCTCACAGACTCTGTCGACGCGCTGGATACCATGAGGGTAATTATGTCTCCTTCGTCGCCCAACACCTTGAATTCCGAGCGCATCTCTGACATTGACGTCGCAACTGAGATGCAAGATTCCTTCTTGGAATACGCCTACTCGGTTATCTACTCTCGGGCGCTACCTGACGCCCGCGACGGACTCAAACCCGTTCAGCGGCGCATCCTGTTCCAGATGGCAGAGATGGGGTTAAGGCCCGACCGTGGGCACGTCAAGTCGGCTCGAGTCGTGGGTGAAGTCATGGGAAAGCTCCACCCACACGGTGACGCGTCCATCTACGACGCACTCGTGCGACTTGCTCAAGATTTCAGTCTTCGGGTGCCGCTGATTGACGGTCACGGAAACTTTGGGTCGCTGGATGACGGCCCCGCCGCAGCTCGCTACACAGAAGCCAGACTCGCCGCGTCTGCGTTGGCGCTGACGGAAAGCCTCGATGAGGACGTCGTCGACTTTGAGCCCAACTACGACAACCAGCTGACACAGCCACAGGTGTTGTCTGCTGCGTTCCCCAACCTGCTCGTCAATGGCGCCAGCGGCATTGCGGTGGGCATGGCCACCAACATGGCGCCACACAACCTGGTCGAGGTCATCGCCGCCGCAAAGGTATTGCTCAACAACCCGCAAGCCACCCTCGACGAGCTCATGGCTTTTGTTCCAGGCCCTGACCTCCCCGGTGGTGGCACCATTATGGGGCTCGATGGAATCCGAGAAGCCTACGAAACCGGGCGAGGGGCATTCCGAGTTCGTGCCCGCTCCACGGTTGAGAACGTTTCGGCGCGCAAGACCGGAATCGTCGTTACCGAGCTGCCCTACCTCGTTGGGCCCGAGAAGGTCATCGACAAAATAAAAGAGGGCGTCAACAGCAAGAAAATCACCGGTGTCTCCAACGTCGTAGATCTCACCGACCGTCATCACGGACTCAAGCTCGTCATCGAAATCAAAACTGGATTCAACCCGGATGCTGTGCTCGAGCAGCTCTACCGGTTTACTCCTCTCGAAGACACATTCAACATCAACAACGTTGCGCTAGTGGACGGCAGCCCTCAAACACTCGGCCTTCGCGAGATGCTCGAGGTGTACGTCAATCACCGACTCGCTGTGGTTCAGCGCCGCTGTGCATTCCGCCTGGGCAAGCGAAAAGATCGCCTGCACCTAGTTGACGGACTGCTCATCGCCATTGCCGACATCGACGAAGTGATTCAAGTCATTCGAGCCAGCGACGACTCTGAACAGGCACGTGCTCGTCTGATAGATGTCTTTGACTTGTCCGTCCCCCAGGCGGACTACATTCTCGAACTGAGGCTTCGTCGACTGACCAAATTCAGTCGAATCGAACTTGAATCGGAAGCAGCAACCCTTCGCGCCGAAATTGACGAGCTCGAGCAAATTCTGGCTGATGATCGCAAACTTCGAGGAGTTGTTGGCTCCGAGCTCGACGCGGTCAGCAAGGCGCTGGGTACGCCACGCCGCACGGTGCTGTCGACGTCCACTGTAGAGACAGTCTCCGCCAAGCGCGCTGCCAGTGCCGCACCCATGCAAGTAGAAGATTCAGCGTGTGTCGTCGTGCTGAGCTCCGACGGAGTTTTAGCTCGAATCGACAAGACGTCTGATGATGACGACGTGGCAATGTCGCAGCACCGCAGTTTGCATGACGGCATCCGCGGAGTTGTCGCATCAAGTCGACGAGGATCCGTGGGTGCTGTGACAAGCCACGGGAGACTTGTTCACTTCTCCCCCATCAATCTGCCAGGGGTGCCCGCTTCGGCAGTTTCGCTCTCGGCAGGTGTTCCTTCCCGCGACTACATCGAACTCGATTCCGGCGAGAACGTTGTAGGGATTGTGTCTCTCACGTCCAAGTCACCGCTGGCACTTGGCACCAAGGCTGGTGTCGTCAAACGAATCGACGTGACTGCCTTGTCGCCGAAATCGGGAATCTCGATTATCAGCCTCAAAGAAGGAGACAGCGTTGTCGGGGCGAGCATAAGCGACGACAGCTCCGAATTGGTCTTTATTACTTCAGACACGCAACTTCTGCGCTTCTCGGCAGACCAGGTTCGGCCACAGGGGGCGAGCGCGGCGGGAATGGCAGGCATCCGACTCAGCGACGAGGCCTCAGCTATTTACTTCGGTTCAGTCCCGGCTGGTGTGCAAGCGTTTGTCACCACGGTTTCAACCAGCTTCTCCACGCTCATTGGCACGGATGCCGGACGCGTCAAGGTCTCAGCGTGGTCTGAGTTCCCGGCAAAGGGGCGTGGCACCGGCGGAGTGCGCTCACACGCGCTCCTCAAGGGCGAAGACGCACTTTTGGTGGCGCTCGTGTCAACGTCAGTTCCACGAGCAAATGGGCTCGACGGTAGCCCTCGTGACCTGCCTACAACACTGGGCAAGCGCGACGGATCCGGTGAAAAACTCGCTTCAGACGTTAGCTTCCTCGGTTCTGCGGATCTCGCCTAAACGTCGATACGGTCGCGAGACATTCGGCTTGACCCGGAGATGATGAAGTCGCGACGGGGTGCGACCTCGTTGCCCATCAGAAGTTCGAAAACGGTGTCAGCCATGGCTGCGTCTTCGATGCGAACCCGACGCAACGAACGGTGCTCGCGATCCATCGTCGTCAGAGCGAGTTGGTCAGCATCCATTTCGCCCAGACCCTTGTAACGCTGAATCGGTTCTTGATAGCGCTTGCCCTGCTTCGCCAGCGTGGCTAACAGTGTCTGCAGTTCGGCCTCGCTGTAGGTGTAGATGGTCTCGTTCGGCTTCGATCCTGGGTTCATAACGACGACACGATGAAGTGGAGGCACCGCAGCGAAGACGCGGCCAGCTTCGACCAGCGGGCGCATGTACCTAAAGAACAGCGTGAGCAACAGGGTTCGAATGTGTGCACCGTCAACATCGGCATCAGACATAAGAATGACTTTTCCGTAGCGAGCGGCTTCGAGGTCGAAAGTGCGACCCGATCCAGCTCCGATGACTTGAATGATCGACGCGCACTCTGCGTTGTGCAACATGTCACTGACCGACGCTTTCTGAACGTTCAGAATCTTGCCGCGAATAGGAAGGAGAGCTTGGAACTCACTGCGTCGGGCCAGCTTGGCGGTTCCCAGTGCAGAGTCGCCCTCAACGATGAATAGCTCAGACTCGGCTACATCGTTGCTCCGACAGTCGACCAGCTTTGCGGGAAGCGAAGATGTTTCAAGCGCGTTCTTGCGCCGCTGCGTCTCTTTCATGGTTCGAGCCGATATTCGACTCTTCATCTCGCTGACGACCTTCTCGAGAAGGAGAGTCGATTGTGCCTTGTCATCTCGCTTTGTTGACGTCAATCGACTAGTCAGTGCCTTTGAAACAACATTGGCAACGATTTGACGAACGGCTGGGGTACCGAGAACCTCTTTGGTTTGTCCCTCGAATTGAGGCTCGGCAAATCGAACCGTCACAACGGCCGTGAGACCGGCGAGCACGTCATCTTTTTCGAGCTTGTCGTTGCCGGCCTTGAGCTTGCGCGAGTTGGCCTCAACCTGGGTGCGCATCACCTTGAGCAGCGATTGTTCGAAGCCGAGGAGGTGGGTTCCCCCCTTGGGAGTGGAAATGATGTTGACGAACGAGTGAACCACGGTGTCGTAGCCTGTTCCCCAGCGAAGAGCGACATCGACCGCACAACTGCGCTCGACCTCTTTCATCTCCATATCGCCGCCGTCGGAAAGCACGGGAACGTTTTCTGTGAATGTTCCATCTCCGGTCAAACGCCACGTTGCTGTCAGCGGCGAGTCGGACGCCAGAAAATCGACGAATTCGCTGATGCCACCAGAGTAGGAGAACTCGGTCGAGATGGGCTCGGCGGCCCGCTCATCTTCAATGCGAACGTGAAGTCCAGGCACCAAGAATGCGGTTTGACGAGCTCTAGATACCAAGTCTTCAAACTGGAACTCGGCCCCGGGCGTGAAAACCTGACGGTCAGCCCAGTAGCGAACACGTGTTCCCGAAACACCCTTCGCAACTTTGCCTGTTACGCGCAGCTCCGAGTGGTCGTCAAAAGGAGTGAAGGGGTTGCCGGGAGCAATCCCCTTACTATCGTCGAAGATGCCAGGCTCACCGCGGTGAAACGACATTGAGTAGGTCTTGCCGTCACGATCAACTTCGACATCGAGTCGTTCCGAAAGGGCGTTGACAACCGAGGCGCCAACGCCGTGAAGACCGCCGGACGCGGCGTAGGAACCTGAACCGAACTTTCCACCTGCGTGGAGTTTTGTGAAGACCACTTCAACACCAGAGAGCCCAGTCTTGGGTTCAATGTCGACAGGAATACCTCGTGCCTTGTCGCGAACCTCCACGGAGCCGTCTTTGTGAAGGCGGATGTCGATGGTGTTTCCGTGACCAGCAAGGGCCTCATCGACGGAGTTGTCAATGATTTCCCAGAGGCAGTGCATGAGTCCGCGGGAGTCGGTCGTACCGATGTACATACCTGGACGTTTACGAACAGCCTCGAGCCCCTCGAGCACAGATAGGTGCCGAGCTGAATATTCCGTAGACACAAAACTCCCTGATGTGATTGCGTTCCCAAGGTACCGGCGACCCCGTCCTCACGGCCCCGGCAACGCCGTGCGGGCGTGAATATGCTTTGAGCGAAATACCCCCAAAAGTGCCTCAACACTCTCTGCCGGCGTGGTTTAGTTGGTTAAGCGATCGCGTCGTCAACTAGGGAGCATCACGTGTCAGTTCAGGCAGAAGCACAAGAGGCAACATCGGCCGGCGTCGAGCACGAGCTTACCGCCCTCGATCGATGCGACAGCTGCGGCGCTCAGGCCTACATTCGAGCCACCCTCACCTCTGGCGGTCAACTGCTTTTCTGCGGCCACCATGGTCGTGAAAACAAAGATAAGCTCATCGCTCTCGGAGCCACCTGGCACGACGAAAGCGCACGTCTCGTCGCGTCACGTGACTAAGACTTCCTGAGCTGGGCGATCCTTTCGGCCCTATTTTCTCGCGCGAGTTCACGAGCACGCAGGGCTTCGGGTGCGATGACTCGAGTTTTATCGGATTTGGTGATGTGTCGAATGACCTCATCCATGATTTCTTCGTTGCGAACCAGCACGGGCCCGTGCAGGTGAGTTCCCAAGACCAGCCCATCAGCGATACGACGACGAACTCCCTCGGTGCCGTCACCATTGCCAGAGCCGATGAGGACCGCGCCCCACGCGCTCTCATCGGATGCGCACGAGTACGTCTGGGCAGAGTTCTCGAAGCCCCACAAAAGCCCTGTCTCTGCTTCAACCACAGTGTCGCCCACAAAACGCTCGGAACGCACAGCCGTGACTCCCCCGAGTAGCCCGACGTCAGTGAGCAGTGACAACGATGACCCCACAGCCAACACAACACTCCCGGCACTGACATAGCCAACGAGTTCTGCGCCCCACAAGCCGAGGTGTACCTGAGCAGTGGCATGATCGCTCTCGGTCACATGGCCGAGAACGTAAACATTGCAAGACTCTAGGTGAGAACCAGGCTCGAACACCACAAGGGATGCGTCGACGCCATACCAGGTCAGGACCTTGACGAGTGCGTCCGCATTTTCAGCATCGCCTTGTGAGTTCGTGAGGCTAGGAAGGAGCTTTCCAATTCTCATCATCAACTCCATGCCTCCTGTTCGGCTAAGCCGAAGTAGCGACGAGTTCGCCGCATCGAGTCAGCACTGAACACCAGCGTCTTTCGGCCGTCTAGCGGAGTCGGAAGTGCGAGAAATTTCTCCAACGCGAGATTCAGATCAGGCTCCACGAGTCCCACAACACATCCACCGTAAAGCGCATGAATTGCGACCTCCTTGGCCTTGGGGCCGGCTGCAATAGCGACCTTTTCAAGGTGATCCATATGTACCGGCCATAGGTACGAATAGTCACGTACATCGGAGCCCACGGCAATCATGACGCACTCGGCGTTCGGAGCCATGCTGTTGAGATTGAGTCGATAACTCGTGGGGTTTTGAATGAGAACGAAATCGATCTCTTGACCACGCACGGTTATGGTTTCACCTCGCCCGAACACCGGGTCGAGCGCCGAAATAACACTCACCGCTAACGCGACGTCAAAGTCGCTACCCAGAATCGATCGGGAGGCAGCCAAGGCCGCAGCCGCGTCCACGCCGTAATGGATTCCTGCGCTCGGAAGTGAAACGCTTACCTCATGGCCGTCGACCTCGAGAGATGCCAGCTTCTTTTCGGCAGACTGCAGAGTGACGGTAGGCATCGAGGTTGCCGCTGTCGAGACTCGGGCGTAGCCCATTTTATCGATGTCTTGGGCACGAAGATGCGAACCCATCACAAATGAGTTTTTTTGCGCTGCGACGCCCGCGACCGCATCCACAACGCTCGCGTCGTCGCCGTTGTAGACGATGGTCTCCGAAGTGTTTTGGGCCACACGACTGAGCATCGCTGTTACCAATTGTGGATCGAAGAATCGGTCAACCTGGTCGACACAAACGTTGAGAAGGATACTCACTCGGGGCGCAGCTTCGGCTGACAACTTCGCGGCGTGACCCTCATCCATCTCGAGAATGGCGATATCTGAATCGATGTGGCCCGTGAAACTCGACTGCGCCAGAATCGCCGAAGTTAACCCCTGTGCAATGTTTGCCGTCGAAGGATTCGTGAAGACCCGTCGACCGTGTGCAGAAACTACAGCGGCCAACATGCGCGTCGTTGTCGACTTACCTGCGGTACCCGTGACAACGACGAGTCCTTGGGGGAACGAGTTGAGTGTGTTGCCGAGGAAGCCGGGTGCGAGCTTATTGACGACAACGCCGGGGATGGCGGCTCCCCCACCGGGCTTGCGCTTGCGAGCGACCCAACGAACGAGACGTCCGATGGCCACAACGGGCGCGTACCGAAGCATCGGTTTACTCGAGGTAGTCGCGCAGCGACTGCGAACGTGACGGGTGGCGCAGCTTGGCCATCGTCTTCGATTCAATCTGGCGGATGCGCTCGCGAGTCACCCCAAAAGTGTCACCGATCTGGTCGAGTGTCTTGGGAATGCCATCACCGAGACCAAAACGCATGCGAATGACCCCGGCCTCTCGCTCGGATAGCGAATCGAGCAACGACTCGAGCTGCTTTTGAAGCATGGTGAATCCTACGGCGTCGGCAGGAACGACGGCCTCGGTGTCCTCAATCAGATCGCCGAACTCGCTGTCGCCATCTTCACCAAGCGGGGTGTGGAGCGAGATGGGCTCGCGACCATACTTCTGAACCTCGACGACCTTCTCCGGCGTCATGTCGAGTTCGCGCGAGAGTTCTTCGGGCGTTGGTTCGCGCCCGAGGTCTTGAAGCATCTGACGCTGCACTCGAGCGAGCTTGTTAATGACCTCGACCATGTGAACGGGGATACGAATCGTACGCGCCTGATCAGCCATCGCACGCGTGATGGCCTGACGAATCCACCACGTGGCGTAAGTCGAGAACTTGAACCCCTTGGTGTAGTCGAACTTCTCGACGGCACGAATCAGACCAAGGTTTCCCTCTTGAATGAGGTCGAGGAACTGCATTCCGCGACCGGTGTAGCGCTTTGCCAACGAGACGACGAGTCGGAGGTTAGCCCCCAACAGGTGACTCTTGGCGCGCTGACCGTCTTTAGCAACCCACATCAGCTCTCGTTTGAGCTGCTTGTCAATCTTCGGGTTACTCGCAAGTTTGTCTTCAGCGAAAAGCCCCGCCTCGATGCGCAGAGCAAGGTCGACCTCTTCGACCGCATTGAGCAGAGGAACCTTACCGATTTGCTTGAGGTAGTCCTTGACCGGGTCGGCGGTTGCGCCCGTAATTGCTGTCGAGATGACAGGAATGTCGTCGTCGTCGTCCGCGTTTGAGATGACAATTGCCCCAGTGGGAAGTGGCTCATCCGCATCGATGGTCGACTTCGGCTTCGACTCTTCGTCTTCGTCGAGCTCAACCTCTTCAGTCTCGACATCGGCAACAACCTCAGCAACGACGTCAACAACGTCAACTTCTTCGGCGTCGTCATCGACGAGGTCGACAGCAAGGTCCTCCTCGTCGATCTCAACATCGTCTTCAGCCACTGCTTTGGCCTTAGCCGGACGACCGCGCTTCGCTGCAGGCGTCTTCGGGGGAACTACTTCAGTCGCGACGTTCGCGTCTGCAACCGATTTCTTCGCCTTGGCTGGAGTAGCTTTCGCGGCCGGAGTCTTGGCGGCCGGAGTCTTGGCGGCCGGAGTCTTGGCGGCCGGAGTCTTGGCGGCCGGAGCCTTCGCGGCCGGAGCCTTCGCGGCAGCGGGAGCCTTCGCGGCCGGGGCAGTCTTGGCAGCCACCGAAGTCTTGGCAGCAGCGGGAGCCTTAGGAGCAGCAGACTTCGCGGGGGCCTTCGCGGCTGACTTGACTGGAGCCTTGGGGGCTGCCGACTTTGCGGCCGGTGCGGCTTTCGCAACGGGACTCTTAGCTGTTGCCGACTTGGCAGCCGGAGTCTTGGCAGCCGGAGTCTTGGCAGCCGGAGTCTTGGCAGCCGGAGTCTTGGCAGCCGGAGTCTTGGCTACCGGAGTCTTCGATGCAGAGGCCTTTGCTGGCGCCGCGGGGGCAGCTGCGACAACGGGGGCTTCCTCGCCCTTTTTACGACGACCAAACAGAGCCATTGACATCCAAACTTTGAAGCTCAACGGATACCAAAACGGTACCGCGCCCACAATGAGGACCCATGTCAAGTCCTGAGGAAGGTCTTGATGGGCCTAGATACATTCTTGCACGCATTTGACGGGCGTTCTGACAGCCGCCCCCGGCGACTAGAGGACGCCGTCAGCTCCGTCGTCACGACGGCGTTGCATTGCCAAGAAGTCTTCGAGCTCGGCAGCAATACGATCAGCGCTCGGCAAATCGCCATCCGAGTTCATAAAGGGCGATCGAAGGTTCTGCACTTTCATGTAGTCGTCATAGGTAACTTCCAATTTGCCCACGAGTGAGGCGAGCTCTTCGTTGTCCTGTACCTGTGAATCGATGTTGGAATCAAATTCTCTGGCCTCACCGCGCAATCGATCAGTGGGGAAGATGAGCCCGGTTGCCGCCGTGATGCTTTGCAGCGCAACAAGAGCCGCTGCTGGATATTCCGAGTCAGCCAAATAGTGCGGAACTAAAACCACAAACCCTGCCACTGCATGCCCGGTTCGATGCAGGTGATATTCCACGAGGTGCATTGCATTGCCGGGGACTTGCGTGTGCGGTCGCCAGACTGACATTGCCTCAACGAGATCGCGTCGACTGCCACTGACTGTGACTCCCAACGGACGCGTGTGCGGCGCGGGCATCGGAATAGCGTGAACCCACGTAGCTACCGAGATCTCAAAGCGGTCCGCAAATTTAATTATTTCGTCACAGAATCGTTCCCATCGAAAATCGGGTTCGAATCCCGTTAAGAAATAAAACTGCTGGTCGAGGTCGTCCCGCATCAGAAAAACGGCAAGCCGCGGCGACTCATAACCGGTGAAGTGATCTTGGTCGAAGTACATCGTGGGACGGCGCGCCCGATAATCGAGTAACTCGTCGGTGTCAAAGGTGGCTATCAGGGTCGAGTCCAACGTGTCCGAAAGATACTCGGTGAACTGGGACACCACTGATCCGCTATCGATGAAGCCGGTGAGACCGGCCACCAGAGGAATTCCGCGCGGAAGTTCAGCCTCATCCACGAGGAAGGTCACGAGCGATGGCTTGTCTGTCACTCTCTCAGTCTAAGCACGCCCGGCTTATGGTTATCCCGTGACTATTCCTTCATTCAGCATCTCCGCCACCACGCACACGCACACCAACTGCATCAGTGTTATTGGTCTTGTTGGAAGCGGCGACACGAGGCAAATCCTTGCTGCAGATGACCTACCCACCCTCAGTTCACTGCTCGACAGCGTTGGTGCAACTTCCACTCTGGAATCCCTCACGCGAATTCCTCACCCGTCGACTCCTGGGTCATCGATTGCAGTGATGGGACTGGGAAGTGCCCTGACGCCCGATGCCCTCCGAAACGCCGCTGGGGCTGCGACTCGCAAACTGCGATCATTCGCCTGCATCGAATTCGCCTTGGGACTCGAAGACGAGAGCCACATGAGTGCACTGCTCGAGGGCGCACTTCTGGGTGCCTACTCGTTCACGCGCTTCAAGTCCAAGAATTCGCAGGATGAACCGGAGGCGCTTGCCAACATCTGTATTCGAACCAACGGCAACCTGAGCGACGCGCACCAAGCAGTCATTCGTGAGAAGGTGGCGGCGATAGCGCTGGTCAAAGACCTCGTAAACATTCCGCCGAGTGAATTGACCCCCGTGGCGCTGAGCGATCTCGCTGTGGAGTCCTGCGCTGGGCTGGATCTCCATGTCACCGTGTGGAGCGAGGAAGATCTCGTGCGAGAACGCTTGGGTGGAATTCTCGGCGTCGGTCGGGGTTCAGCAAATCCTCCCCGCTTGGTCAAGGTTTCATACAGACCACAAGGTGCAACACGTCACGTTGCACTCGTGGGCAAGGGCATCACATTTGACACGGGCGGACTCTCGCTGAAAACACCCTCGGGCATGGTCGGAATGAAATACGACATGACCGGCGCTGCGACTTCCCTGGCGGTCATCCGTGCTCTCGCGGCCATCGGAGCCAACGTGCACGTGACGGCGTGGCTTTGCCTGGCCGAGAACATGCCTTCCGGAACAGCGATCAAGCCCAACGACATCCTGACGATTCGAAATGGAAAGACGGTTGAGGTTCTCAACACGGATGCCGAGGGTCGCCTGGTTCTGGCCGACGGGCTTTCGCTGGCGAGCGAAGAGCATCCTGACCTCATCATCGACATTGCCACTCTCACGGGCGCAGCCCGCGGGGCGCTCGGAACGAGAACAGTCCCAGCCATGGGAAATACCGATGATGTCTCCCGGCTCGTGGAAAGTGCAGCGAGCAGCGGTGAGCAGTTCTGGCGGATGCCGCTTCCAGACGAGCTCGGGGCGTTGCTCTCCTCTGAAATAGCAGACATGGTCAACGCCAAACCGGGCAACACCGTCGCCGGGATGCTCGTAGCCGGTACTTTCCTGCGGGAATTCGTCGGAAACGCACCCGACAGTGTTGAGCAAATCGCCTGGATTCACCTCGACGTTGCGGGAACTGCCGACAATCCGGGTTCGCCGTTCGGGTTCACCGGCGCGGGCCCAACCGGTGTAACGGTTCGGTCGCTCATCGACTTCCTGATTTCGGGTGCGTAGACCGTAGTAAGGTTTTTGACGCGCTGGTAATCGCACCGACCCATTTTTGAGGAGTACCAAAGCTGTGGCTGAACTGACCTTTGACCTTGTTGTTCTCGGAGGCGGAAGCGGCGGTTACGCAGCTGCAATTCGCGCCAGCGAACTCGGAATGAACGTCGCTCTCATCGAGAAAGACAAGGTTGGTGGCACCTGCCTCCACCGCGGATGTATCCCGACGAAGGCTCTCTTACACGCAGCCGAGGTTGCTGACGTTTCGCGCGAAGCTGCCGAGTACGGCGTCATCAGCCAGCTCACCGGCATCGACATGAATGGCGTCAACGCCTACCGCGACAACATCGTGACCAAGAAGTTCAAGGGCCTTCAGGGCCTGATCAAGGCACGAGGCGTCACCACAATCGAGGGTGCAGGACGCATCACTTCGCCGACGACCGTTCAGGTTGGCGAAGACACCATCATTGGCAAGAACATCGTTCTCGCTACCGGCTCGTACTCCAAGTCCCTTCCGGGGCTTGAAATCGAAGGTCGCGTTATCACCAGCGAGACCGCGTTGCAGATGAACTGGGTTCCTCAACGCGTTGCCATTCTCGGCGGCGGTGTCATCGGTGTTGAGTTCGCAAGTGTCTGGCGCTCGTTCGGCTCCGAGGTCACGGTCATCGAGGGCCTTCCACACCTCGTACCCAACGAAGAAGAGGTCATCAGCAAGAACCTGGAGCGCGCCTTCCGCAAGCGCGGCATCGACTTCAAGGTAGGCGTTCGCTTCTCGGGCGTGACGCAGAGCGACGCCGGAGTCGTTGTTTCCCTCGAGGACGGCTCGAGCGTCGAGGCCGACATCCTGCTTGTCGCAGTAGGTCGTGGCCCAGCTACCGCCAACTGCGGTTATGAAGAGCTGGGCATCACCATGGATCGCGGCTACGTCATCACTAACGAGCGGCTTGCCACGAACATCCCGGGCGTGTACGCCGTCGGCGACATCGTTCCCGGCCTCCAGCTGGCACACCGCGGATACCAGCAGGGAATCTTCGTCGCCGAAGAGATTGCTGGTCTGAACCCCATCGTCATTGACGACGTGAACATCCCCAAGGTCACTTACTGCGAACCCGAGATTGCATCGGTAGGTCTGTCGGAGGCAAAGGCGGCCGAGAAGTACGGCGCAGACAAGATCCAGGCATACGAGTACAACCTCGCCGGAAACGGCAAGAGCGAGATTCTGGGAACCGCTGGAATCGTTAAGGCTATTCGCGTCATCGATGGTCCCATCGTTGGCGTGCACATGATTGGCGCGCGTGTCGGCGAGCTCGTAGGCGAAGCCCAGCTCGTCGTGAACTGGGAAGCACAGCCCGAAGACATCGCTCCCCTCATCCACGCGCACCCGACTCAGAACGAGTCGCTGGGCGAAGCATTCCTGTACTTGGCCGGCAAGCCACTGCACACGCTCTAGACAACAGAGCAAGCGCACTAAACTACTAACTGTTTTCCCATTCAAGGAGTATTAGGTTCATGAGTGAATCCGTAAGCCTTCCGGCGCTCGGCGAGAGCGTTACCGAAGGAACCGTCACCCGCTGGCTCAAGCAGGTCGGTGACCGTGTTGAGGTTGACGAGCCCTTACTCGAGGTTTCGACCGACAAGGTTGACACCGAAATCCCGTCGCCAATCTCAGGTGTCGTCGAGGCAATTTTGGTGCAAGAAGACGAGACCGTTGCCGTTGGCACCGTTCTGGCACATATCGGCGATGGCTCGGGTGCTGGTGCAGCCCCGGCTCCCGCTGCCGCTGCCGAGCCCGCTGCCGAGCCCGCTCCCGCTGCCGCTGCCGAGCCCGCTCCGACACCTGTTGTCGAAGCTCCTGTTGCCACTGCGCCTGTACCCCCGGTCGCCGTTGCAGCTCCCACAGCTCCCGTAGCACCCGTAACTCCGGCCGCTCCTGTTATCGCACCGCCGGTCGTTCAGGCACCCGCAGTTTCGGTTGCTCCTATTGCCACTCCTGCAAGCCCGGTCAACACCGGCGCACCCACCGGGTATGTCACTCCTATCGTTCGCAAGCTGGCCAACGAGCAGGGCGTTGACCTGTCGCGTGTTCAGGGAACCGGCGTTGGTGGACGCATCCGCAAAGAAGACGTCTTGCAGGCCGGTCCGGTTTTGGATGCGGCAGCACCCGCACGCACTCCCCTCACGGTTTCGCCGCTTCGTGGCACCACCGTTCCGATGTCAAGACTTCGCAAAGTTGTTGCCGAGCGTGCTGTGTTCTCGATGCAGAACACTGCACAGCTCACCAGCGTTGTCGAGATCGACGTCACTCGCATCGCTCACCTGCGTGACCGCGTCAAGGGTGCCTTCCAGGCAGCTACTGGCAACAAGTTGAGCTTCATGCCCTTCTTCGCTGTGGCCGCAACTGAGGCTCTGCAGGCGTTCCCGATTATCAACGCGACGGTCGACGGTGACAACATCGTCTACCCGGCTGCTGAGAATGTCAGCATTGCCGTAGACACAGACCGTGGTTTGCTCACCCCGGTGGTCAAGAACGCTGGCGGTCTGAACATCTCGCAGTTCGCTCAGGCGATCAACGACGTTGCTACCCGTACGCGTGACAACCAGCTCAAGCCCGACGAACTCGCCGGCGGCACCTTCACGTTGACCAATACCGGTTCACGCGGTGCGCTGTTCGACACTCCCGTCGTGTTCCTGCCCCAGCTCGCAATTCTGGGCACGGGCATTGTCACGAAGCGTCCGGTCGTCGTGTCGCTCGATGGTCAAGACGTGATTGCCGTTCGTTCGATGGTGTACTTCGCCCTCTCGTACGACCACCGCATCATCGACGGTGCTGACGCAGCACGATTCCTGGTCGCTATCAAGGAGCGCCTCGAAGAGGGCGCTTTCGAAAAGGACCTCGGCATCTAGTCGACGCCTCGTTGTATTCAGCCGGTTGCACTCTGTGTCGCCGGCTGAATTATTTGTCGGATGCGCATCCCGCCCGTTGTTGACTCGACAATCACGCTGCGTGCCCGTACGAGACCGGCCGCGCCAATGCTCGAGATCACTGAGATTGAGACGTCCCCAGTCGCCGAAATCACACGTACGACCACAGCACACTCCGACACACACCCAAGTTGCGTTCTTAGTGCGCCAGCCAATGGATCAGCGATGTCCCCAGTGATAACCGAGCGAAGGAAACCATCCGGTGCGGAGGCACCATCATTCATTTCATCTGACGGCTCATCGGACGCGGGCAATGCCGACGACGTTGCAGAACTTGGGGACGGATGTACTGGTGCTGCGCTGGACTGAGTACCCGACGTCGCGAGTGAAAACAGCGCGACGCCAATAAGCACAGTGGCAAGCCCGCCCGTGAAAGCCACTGATCTGGCATGAGTCTTCAGCCACCGGGTCACCCCCTGTTGCCGCGTTTCGGAATCGCCGGGCGGAAACACCTCTTCACGGATCACCCCGGTTTCACGAGAGCGCAAACTCAGAATTTCTTGAATGGTGGGGGAAGCATGAGATCTGGAACTCGCGGCAAGGGGCACGTGCTCACGTAATGGCGGCGACGCGAGAGCCCCCTCAGTTCGCGCAGCGCGAGTGCAGGCACACCGACAGTGTTCGTCCGGAGGTAATTCGTTCATCCGGACAGAGTTTCAAACGAATCGTTGAACGATGTTCCAGCCAGGAGCTCTGTGGATGCAGTCTGACAACGCTCGGCCGTGCAGGAGGCATAAATATGCGCAGTCAGGAAGAGTAAACTGAGGCCG
This sequence comes from Aurantimicrobium sp., assembly GCA_024644865.1. Classification (GTDB taxonomy): domain Bacteria; phylum Actinomycetota; class Actinomycetes; order Actinomycetales; family Microbacteriaceae; genus CAIOLM01. Next base: position 9,008 of record JAHEGZ010000008.1, on the reverse strand, counting down.
TGCTTGAGATTACCCACCTCGGATTTGGCGCCAATAGCGTTGACTACCTGAGCGCGTGGGAAACACAGCGTAAGGTCCACCGAAACGTTAGCGACGGAGCAGCTCCAAACACACTCCTGCTTCTTGAGCACACCAGCGTTTATACGGCTGGAAAACGTACTGAGCAGGGCGATCGACCCACCGACGGCACCCCTGTTATTGATGTCGACCGGGGTGGAATGATTACCTGGCACGGTCCGGGACAGCTCGTGGGCTATCCCATTACCAAGCTTGCCGAGCCCATCGACGTCGTGAACTACGTGCGCATGCTCGAAGGCCTGATTATCGAACTCCTTGAACGCTTTGACATTGTTGGAGAACGAGTCGAGGGCCGATCTGGCGTCTGGGTCAAGCGAGGTCTTACTCGCGACAAGGTCGCAGCGATTGGAATCCGCGTGAGTGAAGGCGTCACCATGCACGGCTTTTCGCTCAACTGCAATAACTCCCTCGTCGCCTACGAATCCATCGTTGCCTGTGGCATTCGCGACGCTGGAGCCACCACGATGTCGCTCATCGCTGGCCGAGACATAACGGTGGCCGAAGTTTTGCCCGTCGTCGAAGAACTTTTCACCCGTCAATTTGAGGAAACCCATGCAGCCATCTGAAGGACGCAAACTTCTGCGCCTTGAAGTTCGTAACGCCGAAACTCCAATCGAGAAAAAGCCCGAATGGATTCGCACCAAGGCAAAAATGGGTCCGGAGTACATGAAACTCCAAAACCTCGTCAAAACCGAGAGCCTGCACACGGTGTGCCAAGAGGCCGGATGCCCGAACATCTACGAGTGCTGGGAAGACCGTGAAGCCACATTTCTGATTGGTGGTTCTCAGTGCACACGTCGCTGTGACTTCTGTCAGATTGACACGGGTAAGCCCGATGCCTTCGACGCCGATGAGCCGCGCCGCGTTGGTGAGTCAGTGGCATCCATGAACTTGCGCTACGCCACGGTCACCGGTGTCGCTCGCGACGACCTCGACGACGAGGGCGCCTGGCTATACGCCGAGACAGTTCGCGAGATCCACCGCCAGTGCGCCAACACCGGCGTCGAGATTCTCGTTCCCGACTTCTCGGGCAAGCCCGAATTCTTGCAGCAGGTGTTTGACGCAGCCCCCGAGGTATTTGCACACAATGTCGAGACCGTCCCCCGCATTTTCAAGCGCATCCGTCCGGCCTTCCGTTACGAGCGTTCGCTCGACGTGCTCACTCAAGGTCGCCATGCGGGAATGATCACCAAGTCGAACCTCATTCTTGGCATGGGTGAAGAACGTTCCGAGGTCTCTCAGGCTCTTCGCGACCTGCACGACGCAGGCACCGACATCATCACCATCACTCAGTACCTTCGCCCGAGCCCTCGCCACCACCCGGTCGAGCGTTGGGTTCACCCTGAGGAGTTCATCGAGCTCAAGCAAGAGGCCGAAGAAATTGGTTTTCTGGGCGTGCTGTCAGGCCCGCTGGTTCGCAGCTCGTACCGCGCTGGGCGTCTTTATGCACAGTCGATGCGCGCCAAGGGTAGGGAGATTCCAGAGGCCCTGTCCCACCTCGCAGATGAGAAACTCGGCTTCTCGCAGGCCGTTTAGCTTCGCCCCCGCTCGGCGTCGATAGCACTCTCACTGAATAGGTATTCTTTTAGGCATGGCTCAGGCAAAGAAAAAAGAACCCGGTCGCATTGCACAGATGTGGCAGGTCTTCCAAATGACCCGTAGAACCGACAAGGCAGTTTTGCCGCTGGTTCTGATCTCATTCCTGGGGCCGATCGCTATTGCATTAGTTATCGCACTCGTCGTATTTGCCGGCAACGTCATCTCGCTCATTCTGCTGATCGTGCTGGGCATCCTGGCAGGTCTGCTTCTCGGGTTGGTCATTCTCGGTCGCCGCGCTGAAGCTGCCGCCTATTCCCAGATGACCGGACAGCCGGGCGCGACCGGAGCTGTGCTCGTCTCAGCTCTTCGACGCGGCTGGATCACGAGTGACATTCCCGTTGCCGTCAACAAAAACCGCGACGCAGTTTTCCGCGCAATCGGTCGAGGCGGAATTGTGGTCATCGCTGAAGGTCCATCAAGCCGAACCGCACGAATGGCAGACGACGAGGTCCGCAAGGTTTCTCGCGTCGTGCCGAACGTTCCGACCCACATCCTGCATGTCGGTCCTGACGCTAGTTCGATCCCCCTCAAGGCTCTTCCTCGCGAGATTCGCAAGATAAAGCGCACTCTCACCAAGCGTGAAGTTCAGGTCATCTCAAGCCGTTTGGGCAGCCTCACGCCGGGCATGCCCATTCCCAAGGGAATCGACCCACGCAAGGTACGCGCCGGTCGCCCTCGCTAACCTCGAGGCTAAGGCAGTCAGCTACGAACGAGTACCGTTCCAGCAACCTTGTCGTGAAATCCTCGCTGGTCTGAATCCCAGATGAGCGCAGGAATGACAAGCGCGAGCAGCACCGCGCGCACTATCGGTCGCCACACTCCCGGCCAGCCGCCGCGCAGGGGCGTTACCGCCAAACCGGTCAATCGATGACCAACCGTGCCGCCCAAAATGGGCACGACAACAATCATCAGCAACACCCACATGCCATATGTCTGAAGCTGGTGGGTCGGCATCGCGTTGGCAGCCGGGTCCCACGAGCCCGTGAGCGCGTTTGTGATGACAGTCGCCAATGCCCAATCGAGAACCAGAGCGAAGATACGCCTGCCCACGCGCCCGACCGAACGCGGCCCCTGGGGAGGTAGCCCTAAACGCTCGCCGGGGAACGTGCTGGGCTGTGCTGAAGGGCTCGAATTTGCGCGCGAATTGCTGGCCATGAACACAGTCTAAATCGCAAGCGTCACAAGGGATTTTTACCCAGAACCACAGAGCCGTAACATAGTAGAAACGTTTGTGTCACGGGTGCGTTATGCCCGAGACATAGATTACAAAAGGTTCTCCTTTGAGAACCTCTTCCATCCATCGCTTTTGGAGATATTCAGGCATGTTTAAAGATTCATCTGAGGTGCTGAAGTTCATCAAGGACACTGACGTTAAGTTCCTTGACATTCGCTTCACCGACCTTCCCGGCGTGCAGCAGCACTTCAACATCCCAGCGTCGACCGTTGACGAAGAGTTCTTCACCGTTGGTCAGCTGTTTGACGGCTCGTCCATCCGTGGCTTCGCTGACATCCACGAGTCGGACCTTCAGCTCATCCCTGATGTCACCACCGCGTACATTGACGAGTTCCGCACCGAGCGCACACTCATCATGATCTTCGACATCTACAACCCGCGCAACGGTGAGATCTACCACCGCGACCCGCGTCAGGTTGCCAAGAAGGCAGAGAAGTACCTCGCATCGACCGGCATCGCCGACACCGCCTTCTTCGCTCCTGAGGCTGAGTTCTTCATCTTCGACGACGTTCGCTACGAAGTGAACCAGCACACGAGCTTCTACTCGGTTGATTCCGAAGAGGGCGCTTGGAACACCGGCCGCAAGGAAGAGGGCGGAAACCTCGCCAACAAGACCCCCTACAAGGGTGGCTACTTCCCCGTTTCGCCCGTCGACAAGCTGGCCGACCTTCGTGACGACATCTGCCTGAAGCTTGAGGCTGCTGGCCTCATCCTCGAGCGCAGCCACCACGAGGTGGGAACCGCCGGTCAGTGTGAGATCAACTACCGCTTCGACACTATGGTTCACGCCGCTGACGACATCCTTAAGTTCAAGTACATCGTCAAGAACACCGCCAACGAATGGGGCAAGGTTGCCACCTTCATGCCCAAGCCGCTCTTCGGTGACAATGGCTCGGGTATGCACACCCACCAGTCGCTGTGGAACGACGGCAAGCCGCTGTTCTACGACGAGAACGGCTACGGCGGTCTCTCGGACATCGCACGCTGGTACATCGGTGGTCTGCTCAAGCACGCCGCCGCTGTCATCGCATTCACGAACCCCTCGGTGAACTCGTTCCACCGTCTGGTTCCGGGCTTCGAGGCTCCGGTCAACCTGGTCTACTCGGCAGGTAACCGTTCGGCCGCCATCCGTATCCCCATCACGGGCACCAACCCCAAGGCAAAGCGCATCGAGTTCCGCGCTCCTGACGCCGCTTCGAACCCCTACCTGGCATTTGCTGCTCAGATGATGGCTGGCCTCGACGGAATCAAGAACCGCATCGAGCCGCACGAGCCCGTAGACAAGGACCTGTACGAGCTTCCCCCCGAGGAGGCAAAGAACATTCCTCAGGTTCCCGCTTCGCTCGAGGAGGCACTCGTTGCCCTCGAAAACGACCACGAATTCCTCCTCGCTGGAAACGTGTTCACGAAGGACCTCATCGAGAACTGGATCGACTACAAGCGCGCAGCTGAAATCAAGCCGCTCGCTCAGCGTCCGCACCCCTTCGAGTACGAGCTGTACTTCGGCGTCTAGTCGACACTGCTAACAAAGTGGCCGTCTCCTCTTGGGGCGGCCACTTTGCTATTTCTCGACGCCGTAAAAGACGCGTTCGACCACAGTGCGTGCGCGCCGAGTAGTCGAGAGGTAGTCCTCCTCGAGCTGCGACGCTCCCCCGCGGGGGTAATCCAGAAGCCGGGCAATTCCATTCAGGTCGGCGACATCACGTGGCAGAACATCATTCGACCTTTGCGACCACAACGTCATCGCCGATCGGATGCGAGAGGTAAGTGTCCACGCCTTACTCAGCCGGGAGCAATCCTCAGCCGTGATCAATTTGAGCTCAACAGCCGCCTCAAGAGCTTTGAGCGTGGCAGGAGTTCTCAGTTCGGGATAGGCGGCTCCATATTGCAGTTGAAGCAACTGAACTGTCCACTCAACGTCACTGAGTGACCCACGCCCGAGCTTGAGATGCCGTGTGGGGTCAGCCCCCTGGGGAAGACGCTCGCTTTCCACACGAGCCTTTATACGACGAACTTCGCGCAGCTCCACCTCGGGCAGGTTCTCTTGGTATCGCACCGTGTCAGCTAGTTCCATAAAATCGGCAAGCAGAGTCGGCGAGCCCGCAACAGGAGCCGCACGCAGCAGCGCCTGAGCTTCCCAGGTCAAAGCCCAGCGTTCGTAATACGCCCGGTAGGAATCCAACGAGCGCACGTTCGGACCGTTTTTGCCCTCCGGACGAAGATCGAGGTCGAGCTCGAGCGCGAGACGAGCATCGGCCACGAATTCAGTCATGCGTGACGAAATCGTTTCGGCGCTCTTGCGGGCGCCCTCAGCATCATCAGTCTGTGCGCGATAGACGAAGAGCACGTCTGCGTCACTGCCGAAGCCGAGTTCGGCTCCCCCGTATCGACCCATTGCGATGATGGCAAACTCAACCGCGGGTGAGACTTCACGCTGTGCAATGTCGAGAAAGGCTCGCAGGCTTGCCGTGGTGACGTCAGTGAGTCCCTGACTGAGTTGTGCCATCGTGCCAACGTGCACAATTCCCGCCATAGCCAGTCGCAAGACCTCACGTCGCCGCATGGCGCGCACGGCCTTGACCGCAGACTCGGCATCGTCGTGACGAGAGAGAAGGGAGGCAGCTTCGGCATCCAATTCTTCAAGAATTCGCGGGCGTAATTCCTCATCGTCTTCGAGCCAGGCAACCGCCTCAGGGATGCGCTCGAGCAGGTCTGTCACGAAACGCGACCCGCTCAGAATTTGTGTGAGACGTTCTGCCGCGGCAACGCTGTCTCGAAGCATGCGCAGGTACCAGTGCGTCTCGCCGAGAGCCTCTGATAAGCGACGGAAGGTGAGCAGCCCGTTATCGGGGTCGGCCCCCGCGGCAAGCCACTCCAGAAGCACCGGCAGCAGCGCTTTTTGAATCGTGGCTCGACGAGAAACACCTGAGGTGAGCGCTCCGATGTGTGCAAGAGCCCCTTTGGCATCCATGAATCCGATAGCCGCCAGTCGCGCCTGCGCTTGCTCGGTGCTGAGCTGGTATCCCTCTTCGGGCAAGCTCGCAACGGCGGCCAACAGGGGTCGGTAGAAGAGTCGTTCGTGCAGCTGACGCACGTTGCGCTTTACCTCGGTCCAACGTTCAACGAGTGCTTCGTCGGTTGGAGCAAACCCGGAGGAGCGAGCGAGAGCGCGTTGCGCATCCTCATCTTGCGGCATGAGGTGGGTTCTACTCAGATCACGCAACTGGATGCGGTGCTCGAGCACGCGCAAGAACCGATAGTCATTGCTGAAGCTCGAGGCTTCGGCGCGCCCGACGACCCCGGCCTGAGAGAGTGCGGAGAGCGACTCAATGGTGCCACGCAGACGAACGGAGTCATCAGACTGCCCGTGAACTAACTGCAACAGCTGCACAGTGAATTCGATATCACGGAGACCACCCGGTCCGAGCTTGATTTGCCAGTCAACTTCAGCGGCGGGGATGTTCTCGGTTACACGTTCGCGCATTCGCTGAACTTGGTCGACGAAACCGGGGCGAGACGCGCTAGACCAGACTTTGGGCGCAACGCCAGCCATGTAGGCCTCTCCCAAAGCGGTTGACCCAGCCAAGGGTCGCGCCTTCAGAAGTGCTTGAAACTCCCAGTTCTTAGCCCAGCGATCGTAATAGGCCAAGTGCGAATCGAGGGTTCGAACAAGCGCCCCATCTTTGCCCTCGGGGCGAAGATTGGCATCGACCTCCCACAGGCCCGGCTCACGACTGACTTCGAAGATTCCGCGGGTGGTGAGCTGTGCCATGCGAGTTGCGATCGTGAGCGCGCGTTCAGTCGTCAACGACTCCTCGTCGAGCGTCTGCCCCACAAAGATTACGTCGACATCACTGAGATAGTTCAGTTCACGAGCCCCGCACTTGCCCATGCCAATGACGGCAAAATCAACGAGAGCGATGTCTGCGGGCGAAAAGTCTCGCGCGAGATCAGCGCGTGCAACGCAGAGCGAGGCTTCGATGGCCGCACCCGCAAGATCAGCCAGCGCAGCAGCCACCGCGTCAACGACGGTAATGGGATTCTGCGCGTCAAAGTCGAAGCTCGCCACGGCGAGGAGCTGCTCTCGGTAGGCGATGCGCAGAGCATCTCGACCCTCGTCGCCCGACAGAGCCGCCACTGAGTCTTTCGACTTCACGGCCGCGCAGAGCTTGGTGCGGGCTTCTTGCTGGCTCAGAAGCCGCGTTACGGGTTTTGATATGGCCCGGAGAGAGCCGGGGTGACGCTGGATAAACTCCGCCAGGCCACGTGATCCACCGAGTACCCGAATCAGGCGAGCGAAAGACTCCTGCTTAGTGAGGAAAGGCGCGACCGAGGTGGGATGTGTCTCTCGAAGCCGCTCAAACTCGACAGCAGCCCGCGACGGATCGGCCGCGTGCGAATACCACTGCGCCGCATCTTCGTCGGTAATCTTCGCGAAGCCAGCTAGGAGCTCGACGCTCGTTCGCCCTTGAGAGAGATCCGAAAATCCAGCTCGAGCAATCGCGGCAAGCGACAGCTGTTCGGACACGTTCGGTTAGAGCGTCTCGAGGTTGTTGCGCAGCTCGAACGGCGTAACCTGCGCGCGGTAGTCATCCCACTCTCGCTGCTTATTGAGCAACACGTAGTTAAACGTCTTTTCGCCCAGTGTCTCGGCGACGAGCTCGCTCTCTTCCATGATCGAAATAGCGTGGTGCAGGCTCGACGGAAGGGGCTTGTAGCCCAGGGCCTTTCGCTCGGTGTCGGTGAGCTCCCAAACATTGTCTTGAGCCTCAGCCGGTAGCTCGTAGCCCTCTTCGATGCCTTTTAGTCCAGCGGCGAGCAGCAGGCTGTAAGACAGGTAGGGGTTCGCGGCCGAGTCGATAGCGCGGTACTCAATACGCGCGCTCTGGCTCTTGTTCGGCTTGTAAAGCGGCACGCGAATGAGCGCCGAACGGTTGTTGTGCCCCCAGGTGACGAAGCTCGGTGCCTCGTCGCCACCCCAGAGTCGCTTGTACGAGTTGACGTATTGGTTCGTGATTGCGGTGATCTCAGGAGCGTGGTGCAACAGACCGGCGATGAACTGGCGACCGGTCTTCGAGAGCTGGTACTGAGCGCCTGCTTCGAAGAAGGCGTTCGTGTCACCTTCGAATAGCGACATGTGCGTGTGCATGCCCGATCCGGGATGCTCGGCAAAGGGCTTCGGCATGAAGGTCGCGTATACGCCCTGCTCCATGGCTACCTCTTTGATGACCGTGCGGAAAGTCATGACGTTGTCGGCGGTGGTCAGCGCGTCCGCGTAGCGAAGGTCGATCTCGTTCTGGCCGGGGCCAGCTTCATGGTGGCTGAACTCAACCGAAATGCCGATGTCTTCGAGCATGCGAACTGCCCGACGACGGAAATCGTGCGCGGTGCCACCGGGAACGTTATCGAAGTAGCCCGCAGCGTCAATCGGGCGCGCCCCGCCGTTTTCCCAGTCCGAGTTGTTGAGCAGGTAAAACTCGATCTCGGGGTGGGTGTAGAACGTGAACCCCTTTTTGGCGGCTTTGTCGAGCGTTCGTTTGAGCACGTTTCGAGGGTCGGCGATAGCGGGCTGACCATCGGGCGTGACAATGTCGCAGAACATGCGGGCGGTCGGATCGATCTCTCCGCGCCACGGCAGAATCTGGAAGGTGGAGGGGTCTGGTTGAGCCAGAACATCGGCCTCGTAGGAGCGCGTCATGCCCTCAATTGCGGAGCCGTCGAAGCCGACACCCTCGGTGAAGGCGCCTTCGATTTCGGCCGGAGCGACCGCGACAGACTTGAGCGTGCCCACGACATCGGTGAACCACAGTCGAACGAACTTGACGCCGCGCTCTTCAATTGTGCGCAGAACGAAATCCTGTTGCTTGTCCATGGTTTTCTAACCCTCTCGTTGGTCACTACTAGGCTACTGAATATGCCGGTTCTTCGCGTTGCGCTCGCTCAGACAAACCCTCGATTGGGTGACTTTGCCGCGAACAGCGCCGCTATTGCGGCCCGAGTCAGCGAAGCGTTTGACGCGGGTGCAGACCTCGTTGCCTTCCCCGAGATGGCAATAACCGGGTATCCCATCGAAGATCTCGCTCGTCGACCCGACTTC
>JAHEGZ010000117.1 GCA_024644865.1 Aurantimicrobium sp. | reverse complement strand
TGCTCGATGGCAAGTCGTTTGGGGATGCCCCGCCCGAAGATTCGGTCGACGGTGACGATTCTGGCGACAGCCCTGTGGATGGCAGCACACCCGTCTAGCTGACAGCGGGCACACTGCGCAGATGCTGCGTATCGACCCCGCCCTCGCGCTCGTGTGGCGCACTCCGACCTGTGTTCAAGTCGGGGTTCCCGACCCCGTCGTTGTTGCCGAGTTGGCACCGGCACAAGAGCATCTGCTCGTTGCTGTTCGTGCGGGAGTCAGTGCCGTGGCTCTCGACGCGATCGGGCGCATGCAGGGTCTTTCGGCTGCTGACGTTGCCGATTTTGTTGCTCTGTTTGATGCATCTCTCGAGCGGCCGGCGGTGGCTCGGTTGCGCGTGGGCGTTGACGGGGTGGGCGCCACCGCCGACTGGATTGGCCACCTGCTCGGGTCATTTTGTGAGGTGCGGGCAGTAAATTCAGCGCCGCCGTCGTGGAAGCCTGACCTCGTGGTGGTTTTAGGAGCCTTTGCGATTGCGCCGGCGCGAGCGGGCGCGTGGCTGTCGCGTGACGTGCCGCATCTGGCCGTTGTTCTCGCCGATCGCAGCGTGCGAGTCGGGCCACTTGTGCGGCCGGGGCGTTCTGCGTGTGTGACCTGTGGTGAGCTCGCCCGAGCCGACGCCGACCCGAGCTGGCGCGGAATTCTGGCTCAGCTGCACGGCAAGCCGGCCGGGGTTGAAAGTGTCTTGGTGGCCGTGGAGGTTGCTTCCGTAGTGGCGCGTTGGGTGCAGGAGTTTGTGCGCGGGGCGGGCGATGGCGACGACTCGTTCGAGGCCGATGGCCGGTCGGAGGTGTTGACGCTGGATGCGACTACTGGGCTGTGGACAAGCGATGTGACTTCGCCTTGGCCGAAATGCTCGTGCCTAGCTCTGCCAGAAAACGGGATGGCTGATGCTGCTTAGCGTGTGCACCGCTCTGGCTCGCCCACGAGAGGTTGAGCGTCTTGCGCGCTCGCGTCATCGCCACGTAGAGCAGCCGTCGCTCTTCAGAGATGGCCTCGAGTCCTTGCGCGTAACTAATGGGCAGCATCCCCTCGGTCAAGCCGATGATGTGCACCGAGTTCCACTCCAAACCTTTAGCCGAGTGGATCGAGGCCAGCGTGACCGCGTGAATCGTGGGCTCGTGGCGCACCTCTTGCCGGGCAAGCAAGTCTGAAGTGAAGTCTCGGAACGTCATCGACTCGGGAGCCTGGTCAGCCAGCGCCATGATGGCGTTGAGCGCCTCCCACTTGGCCCGCACCGCGCCCACGCCCGCCGGGGCATCCTGTGTCCAGCCGAGTTCGCGCAACACATCGCTGACTTGCTGAAACAGCGGCACTGGGCGAGTGACCACGGATGCGCCGCGCAAGGCCATGATTGCCTGCTTGACCTCGGGCCGATCATAAAAACGAGTTGCTCCATGCACGTGATAGCTCACGCTCACGTCAGCTAGTGCCTGCTCGAGCGCGGCTGACTGCGCGTTCGTGCGAAACAGAACCGCGATGTCTTCGGGCGGTACTCCGCGCGAAATTTCTTCGGCGATACTGGCTGCGACTGCGCGGGCTTCAGCCTGCTCGGTCAGGTACTGGTTCACCACGGGAGTCACGCCGACCTCCCCCTGCGAGGTGAGTTCGAGGGCGCCGGCGCGGTCGCGCATGAGGGCGTTCGCCGTGGCCACGATGGCAGCAGTAGAGCGGTAACTGCGGTCGAGCTCCACCGTCTGCGCCTGCGGATAGCGCTCGGTGAAGTTCAGCAGGTACTGGCTGGTCGCACCGTTGAAGGAGTAGATCGTCTGACTCGCGTCTCCCACGACACACAGCTCTTGGCGATCGCCCAACCACAGGTCGAGGAGCTTGTGCTGGAGCGGGTTGACGTCTTGGTACTCATCCACGACGAAGAATCGGTAGCGGTCACGAACCTCCATGAGCACGCTCTTCTCCGACTCGAGCATGCCTGCGCAGAGCAGCAGCACGTCGTCGAAGTCGATCTGCCCGCGGTCGTCTTTGAGCTTTTCGTAGGCCTCGTTCACGCGAACGACGTCGTCGACGCTCAGGTTGCTGGGCATCGTGCGCGAATGGGCTTTGCGGGCGTACTCGTCGATGGTCAGATTTGAGATCTTGCGCCACTCGATCTCGGCGGCCAGGTCACGCAGAGTCGCCGTGTCAGCGCGCAAACCACACTGCTGCGCCGCCTCGCTCACTGTGCGGGCTTTGCTCTCGATGACTCGAGGGGTATTGCCGCCGGTGAGCTGCGGCCAGAAGTGATTGACCTGGCGCAGAGCCGAGGCGTGAAACGTCTGAGCGGTCACGGATGCCGCACCGAGGTGACGCAATCGCGTGCGCATCTCCCCCGCCGCGCGGTTAGTGAACGTGAGCGCAAGAACTTTGTCGGGCGTGTAGACGCCGGTGGCTACGCCGTAGGCGATTCGGTGTGTGATTGCGCGAGTCTTGCCCGTTCCGGCCCCGGCGAGAACGCGGACTGGACCGCGCGAGGTTTCGGCAACAATGCGTTGTTCGTCGTCGAGTGCCGCGAGGATCTCGTCGGCGGTGGGAAAAGCCGAACTCATTTGCGACCAGTCCAGCCCGCATCCTGGTCGAGGGTTTCACCGAGCCAGTGCTCGATCAGGGCGCGAGCGATCGAGACGCGACCGGGCAGTTTGATCTCGTCAAGCGAGGCCTTGAGCTCATCGCGAGTGAACCAGCGCAGCGAGAGAATTTCTTCGCCGTCGGCTTGGTGATTCTCGGGGTGCTGGCCTTCAATCAAGCGCGCTTCGAAACCCAGCATGATCGAGGCCGGAAAAGGCCAGGGCTGCGAACCCAGGTAGCGCGGGTTTTCAACGCGCAAGCCACTCTCTTCCAATACCTCGCGCACTACGGCTGACTCGAGCGACTCCCCCGGCTCGACGTAACCAGCCAGCAGAGAGAAGCGATTTTCTTCCCACATGGCGTTGTTTCCCAGCAACAGGCGGTCATCGTGGTCAGTGACGAGAACGATGACGGCCGGGTCAGTGCGAGGAAAGACCTGTGAGTCGTCGGTGAGTGACTTGCGCACCCAGCCACCATCGACGGCCTGAGTCGGGGCACCGCTTCGGGGCGAGTGCGGGTGCGAGGCGTGCCAGTGGTACATGGCCAGCGCCTGCGTGAACAGGCCTGAGTCGCGCGCGCTCAGGGCGGTGCCGACGACGCGAAGGTCGCTCCAGAGCTCGTCGTCGAGTTGCGATCCATCGCCGGTAAGAGAACCGTCCTCATCGGCAAAAGCGGCCAGGTACGGGCTGCCGTCGTCGAGGTCGCGACCGAGGTAGACCAGCGTGGTCGTCGGTGCAATGTCGCTGGCAGCGAAGAACTGAAGTTGGTCGTTGGCGATAGCCGTGCGACCGTTGCGGATCAGCAGGATGCGCGTTGCCGAGTCGGCCCGCAGGGCATCTAGTAGCTCGGGGCTGGTGCGAGCCACCGCGTCGCGATCGAGCTGCTCGCGCGAGAGTGAAAGTCGCGCTTGGAAGTCGTGAG
>JAHEGZ010000036.1 GCA_024644865.1 Aurantimicrobium sp. | reverse complement strand
ACTTCGTCGGCAACGAGAAGTACGTCGTACTTGTCACAGATCTGGCGAACGCGCTGGAAGTAGCCGGCCGGGGGAGTGAAGCATCCGCCGGCGTTCTGAACCGGCTCAAGGAAGACGGCCGCCACAGTCTCGGGACCTTCCATGACTATCATCTCTTCGATGCGGTCGGCGGCCCAGATGCCAAAGTCTTCACGGCTCTCGGTGGGAGCACCGTTCTGTTCCTCGGCGCGATAGTAGTTCGTGTTCGGAACACGGAATGACGGCAGCAAGGGCTCGAACGGCTGCTTCATGTAGGGCAGGCCGGTAATCGACAGCGCGCCCTGCGGGGTACCGTGATACGACGACATACGCGAGATGACTTTGGTCTTCATCGGGCGACCGGCCAGCTTCCAGTGTTGCTTGGCCAGCTTGAACGCGGTTTCGTTAGCCTCGCCTCCGCCACTGGCGAAGAAGACACGATTCAGGTCGCCAGGTGCGTAATCGGCCAGGCGGTCGGCCAGCTCAATGCCGGTCGGGTGCGAGAACGACCACTGCGGAAAGAAGTCGAGCGTCTCAAGCTGCTTCTTTGCGGCCTCGGCCAGACGCTTGCGACCGTGTCCCACGTTGGTGGTGAAAAGGGCAGAGAGGCCGTCGATGACCCGGCGACCCGTGCTGTCGATGATGTGATGACCTTCGGCGCCGACGATGATGGGCAGCTTGCCATCGTGCTGCATCGACTGACGTGTGAAGTGCATCCACAGGTGGTCGGATGCCTTCTCCTGAAGGTCAGCGTGATCGAAGGTGTTCGTCATCGAGGTCTCCTTGGTGTTCTCTCTATCTTTGTCTACGAATGGGTGAAAACGAAAAGTCATAGGATGAGCAGTACTGCGCGTCGAAGTAGACGGCGGGGCTCGTTCTGGAAGGAAAGTCATGGCAAAGCGCGAACTCAAGAACTTCATCAATGGTGAATTCGTGTCCTCGGATTCGGGCGAAACGCTCGACATCATCAACCCGGCAAACGAAGAGGTGTTCGCCACATCGCCGGTCACCAACGAGCGCGATGTAGAGAAGGCGTTTGCCGCCGCCAGCAGGGCCTTCGACGACTGGAGCGAGACCACGCCCAGCGAGCGTCAGCTCGCGCTGTTTCGCATCGCCGATGCGATGGAGGCTCGTGCCGAAGAGTTCGCCGACCTCGAGTCGGAGAACACCGGTAAGCCACGCGAGACGCTCGTCGACTACGAGATCCTTCCCTCAGTCGACCAGATTCGCTTCTTCGCCGGCGCTGCCCGCAACCTGCAGGGCCTGGCCACCGGCGAGTACGTCAAAGACCACACCTCGTCGATTCGTCGGGAGCCCATTGGTGTCATCGGTCAGGTGACGCCCTGGAACTACCCGTTGAACATGGCTACCTGGAAGTTTGCACCGGCTATTGCAGCCGGAAACACGATTGTTCTCAAGCCCTCCGACACGACTCCGGCATCCACCCTGCTCTTGGCCGAAGTGGCAGCTGAGTTCCTGCCTGCCGGTGTAATGAACGTCATCACTGGAAACCGCGACACCGGTCGCGCGATGATTGAAAACCACATCCCGCAGATGGTGTCGATCACTGGTTCGGTTCGCGCGGGTATGGAGGTTGCCAAGGCAGCTTCGGCGGATCTCAAGCGCGTACACCTCGAGCTCGGCGGCAAGGCTCCGGTCATCGTCTTCAACGACGCAGACATTGCTTTGGCCGTTGAGGGCATCGTTGGCGCCGGATACTTCAACGCCGGCCAAGACTGCACCGCCGCCACCCGCGTGCTGGTGCAGGAGGGCATCCACGATGAGTTCGTGGCCGCGCTCGTCGCCTACGCTCGCGAGAACGCCACGACCGGTGCGCCGAACGAGGGTGTTATGTTCGGCCCGCTCAACAATGTGAACCAGCTCGCGCAGGTCACCGGATTCATCGAACGACTGCCCGACAACGCCAACATCGAACTCGGTGGTAAGGCCATCGACCGCAAGGGGTACTTCCACGAGGCAACCATCGTCACGGGCCTCAAGCAGACCGACGAAGCCATTCAGCGCGAAATCTTTGGACCGGTCATCACCGTGCAGAAGTTTGCAACCGAGGACGAGGCGCTGGCCATGGCCAATGACGTTCAGTACGGTTTGGCTTCCTCGGTCTGGACCTCGAACCACAGCGTTGCGATGCGGGCGGCCAAGAAACTCGATTTCGGATGCGTGTGGATTAACACCCACATCCCGCTCGCGGCTGAAATGCCGCACGGTGGCTTCAAGCACTCGGGCTATGGCAAAGACCTCTCCGCCTACGGTTTCGAGGACTACACGCGCATCAAGCACGTCATGTCGTTCATTGGCTAGCGATTAGACTTTGAGGGTCTGGGCAGGTGCCCAATTCCCTATGCTTTTTGCGGAGATTTTGTCGTGACCGCTATCGGTAAGAACGCCTCGGGTCACACAGTGACCGACGAGGCTACTCGCGCCAGCGTCACACTCTCCTGGGCCGCCACTACCGACGTGGGTCACCACCGAGCGGACAACGAAGACAGCTTCGTTGTTGCCTCCCCAGTGTTTGCCGTTGCCGACGGCATGGGTGGCCACTCGGCCGGTGACGTCGCCAGTGACGCTGTGGTGTGTGGCTTGGCCACAATCGAAGGCCCGGGGTTCACAACCACCGAGGCCATCGAAGAGGCACTCGTCGCCGGAGTCGCCGCACTTGAGCAGACTCTCACGCTGGAACAGCGTGGCGCCGGAACAACGGTGACCGGAGCGGCCCTGACACTGCGAAATAATGCCGTGTGCTGGGCTGTCTTTAACATTGGTGACTCACGCGTATACGTCATGAAAGACCATGAACTTCTCCAGGTCACCGTTGATCACTCGGTGGTTCAGCAGTTGGTGGATGCTGGCCAAATCACCCGCGAAGAAGCCGATTATCACCCGCACTCCAACGTCATCACTCGGGCCGTCGGTCTGATTGAAGAGCCAATTCCCGACTACTTTTTCTTCGATGTTGAACCAGGAATGCGACTGCTGCTGTGTTCTGACGGCTTGACCAAAGAGCTCACCGACGCGGGTATCGCCCACTTCCTCGACTCGTCGCCCACCCCGCAAGACGCCGTCGATGATTTGCTCAAGGCGGCGCTGGGAAACAGCGGCCGAGATAACGTCACCCTGGTTGTCATTGACGTGCACGGGGTAAACCCACCACTTATCCACGGGTAGGTCGGGCGCGGCGCACGCGCCTCTCGCGCATCCGGCACACTGCGTCGGATGCGCACCCTCATCGTCTCTTCGGCACTGAGCCTCATCACTTCCATCGTGATCGCCGTAGCTCTGGGCAGCCCCATTTCGCTGTTGCTGGGGGTGAGCACGACCGGAGTTCTCGTGGCACAGATTGTCGAGCGCCTGTTCACCGCACGCAAGCAGGCTGCCAGCGAGGCCGAGGCCCGGTGGGCAAAGGATGCACACCGGCGCTCTCCTCTCGAGTTCATTGAGCGCGCGCATCCGCCAAGTTGGTGGGTTTTCGGTCTGGAGCCACCCCACGAACGCCGGGTGCGACTCGGAACGCTCATCGAACGCGGTAGCCCGCGGGTGCTGGCCGCAGATCTCAGCGGTGGATGCTTCGTGGCCGGGCCCGAGCATGTTGCCGAGGCCGCCGTCCTGGCTCTGAATCTCTCGGCTGCGCTCGAGTATGCACCGCATGAGAGCATGCCGGTGATCGCTCATGACGGTGTTGAGGGTGAGTTTCGATGGCGGCTCGACGTTTCGCCCAACGGTCGAGGAGAACTCGTTGACCAGTTGGGAGAGCGTTCTCCGGTCGACGGCATCGAAGTTGACCTCGTGCCTGCCCAGTTTGTTCAGGTTATGGCTTCGTGGCGAGCACCGGCATGCGTGATTACTCCCGCCTCCATCGATCTTGACCGCGATGGCCCGCATGCCATGGTGATCGGAGCAACCGGCTCGGGCAAAACCGAGTTCTTGCTGGCGTTCCTCGCAGGCATGGCGAAGGTGCAAACGGCCGATGACCTGGCAATTGTCGTGTTCGACTTCAAGGGTGGCGGTTCGTTTGCCAGCCTGTGCGACCTGCCTCACCTGCGTCATCTCGTGACTGATCTCGACCCCCGGGCCACCCGCCGAGCGATTGCCGGATTGCGGTCACTCGTTCTCAGCCGCGAGCGTCTTCTTGCCGCCCGGGGGGTGTCTCACCTCGATCAGGTCGATCCGGGTGAACAACCGCCACGGGTGGTGATTGTGGTCGACGAGTTCGCTCACCTGAGCCGACTGCACCCGCAGGCGCTCGCAGTTTTCGAAGACATTGCCGCTCGCGGCCGGGCACTGGGACTACACCTGGTGGTGGCCACGCAGCGGTTCGCCCGATCGGGGCTGGAGTCTCTCGCGGCCAACATCGCACTCCGCGTGTGCTTTCGAGTCACCGATTCCGCGGAGTCTGTGGCTGTCGTGGGGGATGCCCGGGCGGCGAGTCCCTTGCTCGAGCCGGGTCACGGACTCATCGCTCGCTCGGGTCAGCCGGTGGTCACCCTAGAAGTAACTGTGGGAGAGAGGCCGGAACTGTCATCGGTTGGTGGCCAGTCACAGCCACCTCTGTGGCTCGAGGGGCTGACTCACCCTCTGAGCGCGCCCGAGGCAACGCTGGCATTCGCGCGAGAACACGGTTTTGTGTTTGGCACGCGTGACGATCATGAACGACTTGAGCGCATCCCGGTGAAATGGCTGCCACGGGAGGGTGCTCTCATCGTCGCGGGAGCCCGCGCCTGCCGCGAGCAGCTCACCGCTGTGTTCGCCGGTCAGGGGCTTACGCCCGCGATACTGGCCGGAGATCCCAGTGAGGTGTGGGATAGCCTCTTCGCGCTTGCCGCAGGACAGGCATCCGTTGCCGGTTTCAAAGCCGATGCCGAAGCCGGTCTCGCCCTTGCGATTCCGTTCCTCGACGAGACGGTGACTAGTTTGCCCCTGCCCTGGCGCGACGACTTTCTCGACGAAGTGGTTCGGCAGGCGTTGCGATGCGTCGACCTGGGTGCTCCGGTCATGCTCGGCGTCACAGCTAACTCCGCCCTGCTCAGACGTCTTGAGGTGATTGCCTCGCAGCAGCTGAATCTGCACGCTGACGTCGCGGCTACCACCGCCGAATGGGTCGGGCCAAGCGCCTCTGCCGAGCAGTCTCTCGACCTCATGACGGGGAAACCGTTCAACACTCCCACTCGCCCATTACCCCAGGCATTCTTGCGTGCCGGTGACACCCTGATCACGCCCTACCCTCGGCCGTGGGAGTACGTGGGGTCGGCAGGTGTTCGCGTCGTCACCCCCGATGAGTGGATCTTCTCCTCGCGCGAGAACGAACGCGGGCGCGTCTTTTTGAGCGGATGCACCCCCGCAGATGCCCGCGCGTTGCGGCTTTCGGCGCTGCCGCTGCCGCCCCCGCGCAACCAGACGTTGCTCGAACTAACCGCCGAGCAGGGATACCGTCGAGTGGCGCTGACTCAGAACAGGGTATCGGTGTCTACCGACTGACGCCCCTGAGCGGTGGCCACAGAGGCGTTGAAGAGCGAGCCGGCGTGCGTGCTGAGCCCACGGCGAAGGGCCGAATCTGCGCGCAGAGCTTCGAGCCATCCCGCGTTTGCGAGAGCGCGGGCATAGGGCAGCGTCGCATTTGACAGGGCGTAGGTCGAGGTGCGCGGAACGGCACCGGGCATGTTGGCGACGCAGTAGAACAGCGAGCCGTGCACACGGAAGGTGGGGTCGGCGTGCGTCGTCGGGCGCGAGTCGGCGAAGCATCCGCCCTGGTCGATGGCAATGTCAACCAGCACGCTGCCGGGCTTCATGCGTCGAACGAGATCGTTGCTCACCAGCTTGGGTGCACGGGCGCCCGGGATGAGGACTGAGCCAATGACCAAATCTGCTTCGAGCAGAGCCTGCTCGATTGCGAGAGTGTTTGACGCGATGGTCTGGATTCTGCCCTGGTACAGCGCGTCGAGTTCCCGCAGTCGGGCGGCGTTCGTATCAAGCACAGTAACCCTGGCACCCATTCCGGCGGCAACTTGTGTCGCGTTCGTGCCGGCAACGCCACCCCCGAGCACAACGACGCTCGCGCTCTGGGTGCCCGGCGTTCCAGGCATGAGCAAGCCTCCACCACCCGCGGGCGCGGTCATGGCGTTTGCACCGGCGATGACCGCAAGGCGCCCGGCGACCTCGCTCATCGGAGCCAGCAGCGGAAGGGAACGGTTGTCGAGCTGAACCGTCTCGTACGCGATGCTCGTGATGCCCGAGTCGAGTAGGGCTTCGGTCAGGGCAGGTTCGGCGGCCAAGTGCAAGAAGGTAAATAACACCAGATCGGGTCGAAAATAGCCAAACTCGCTTGGCTGTGGCTCTTTGACTTTTAGGATGAGCTCACTCGAGCTCCACACCGTTGCGGGGTCATCGATGACCTGCGCCCCGGCGCTTCGATACTGCGCGTCGCTGATGCCGGAGCCACTACCGGCGCCCGACTGAACGCTGACGCTGTGACCGAGGGAGACGAGATCGTGCACCCCGGAGTCAGTGAGAGCTACTCGAAATTCGTTGTTCTTGACTTCGGAGGGGATGCCGATGCGCATAGTGGCACGCTAGTGCACATCGACCGAACTTGTCGCCTGAGACGCGGCGTAGCTGTTGACTCTCAGGTCTGCGGCAACAGGGTAAGTGCCTACTGCCGCCGGCGCCACGATGTAAATACCGGCAACGCCATTCGAGTTGGTCACGGCAGAGTAGGTCCTGCCGTTGAACGTGAAGTACACCCGCTGGCCGTGCAGGGGTGCTCCCGTTGCGCCGACAACTCGCGCGCCTAGGCGCATACGGTGTTTAGAAAGCGTGGACACTGTTCCGGTGTATGTGACACTGCTCGCCGGAAAACAGCGCTGGTTGATGTCTACGCCGGCAACCTGGTACTGAACCATGACCGGAAGGCCACTGCCAGTGACGTTTCTTGTGTCAGCACAGGCCGCGAGAGCTTCGTCGCTCGTTGCTCCGCCAATGGGATACCAGTAGGGATGGTCGGCAAAGAGTGTTGTGGTGTTCATGATCATGGCCCACTCGTTGGGGGAACCGTAGAATCCGAGTTGCTTCACTTTGGCCACGTTTACGAGATAGTCATGTGCCCCTTGCATTGCGGCGCGGTTGCGAACATCAAGGTTGGCCTGCGCAAGTCCGGTCAGTCGCGGCTCGGGATACTCCGAGTCGTGTCCACGCCACGTGTTTGCGCTCTCCAGGTCGAGCCACCAATTCACCGCACTCGGTGAATATGTAATGCCCGCGGCTTTGAATCCTGCGACCGCGTGCGCGTAGCTCGCCTTGGCGCCCTTATAGCCATAGTCGTAGGCACAGGTCACACTGTCGGGTGCAGCGTTGGTGCATGGCTTGGGACGATTCGCGCTGTTGCGGTCTCGTGAGGGAATCGGCCAATTCTTTATCTGAGCAGCCACGGTTCCGTTGGGGTTATAGACCGTCGGTCCGGGGTTGCCCGTGTTGGCGTAGAGCTGGATCGGACCGGCTTTGGCCCACTTGAGCAACTCGACGAGGCAAGTATTCGTGGCAAAAAGCTTTCCGCCGTCGACACCGACAACACTGGTCGCGCCGACGCTTCCGAGCTGTTGAATCTGCGAGGAGCCTTCGCTCGCACACTGAGGGTACGAGACGTCGTAGCCCTCGTTCTCGGTCAGGGCAGATGCCGGAAGCGCGGTCAGCACAATAGACGCTGCCGCAACCAAGGCGGCAGAAAGTATGGTGGCTCGAGCTCGAGAAAACGTCATAACAACAATTCAACCCGGTCGGTACGGCACGAACCTGCGCGTTTGCCGTTCCTCACCGAGGTCTTGGCTAAATCTTGGACGATTCAGAACATCGAAATGGTGGAGCGGACCGATCCCACCGGACGCCCGCCACCATAGACATCTAGGTCGAGATCGCGGATGACGGCGTTCATGTCTGCCAAGGGCAGGGCGCCCACTCGAGCCAGAGCGTGCAGTGCAACGACAGCGGCAACACGTAGGTTGCCATCGAGCACCTTGAGAGCAACAGTTGTGCCGTCGGTGGCCGCCAAGACCATGACGCCCTCGGCGCCCTGCTTCGAGAGCAATCCCAGTCGGTCGATGATCACGCTGTCTGCTCCGCCGGGGCCTTCGATAACCCACCCGAAGCGCCGCATCGCCGAGTTGACGGTTGCGGCGGCGCGGTAGAGCGCGAAGGGCGACTCGGGTGAGGCCTGACTCAGTGCGCGAATACCGCGGGCGAGTGCCGTAAGCGTGAGCGCGTGCACGGGGGCTCCGCATCCGTCGACGCCGCTGTGTGCGATTTTTTCGCCGGTGAAGCGTTCGATGACTTCGACCACTTTGAGCTGCATTGGATGAGCGGGGTCTAGGTAGCCCTGAGTCGGCCAGCCACTTGCCACGCAGGCCAGCAGCATTCCGGCGTGTTTGCCCGAGCAATTCATGTACAGCGGTGACTTCGACCCGCCCTCGAGCACAACCCGGTCTTGAGCCTTAGGGTCGCCGGGCCAGTCGGCCGGACACGCCAGCGCGTCGGCCGTGAGACCGGCTCCGTGCAGAATTTGTCGCACCAGGCGAACGTGTTCCTCTGTGCCAGTGTGGCTAGCTGAAACGATTGCGGCATATTCATTGGTGACGTTTGCGCCACTGGCGATGGCTGCCGTGGCCTGGAACGGCTTGAGCGCGGAGCGACCAAAGACCAATGCACTCGGGTCGCCGAGGGCCAGCAGTGTCTCGCCCTGCGGGTCGAGCACTACGAGCGAGCCAACGTGGCGCGACTCGATAAAACCACTGCGTTCAACCACCGCCAGTTCAACGGCGTCGGCGGCGCTAAAGGTTTCCACGGTCAGCTTTAGAGCGCGCTGATGGCTTCGTCGAGCAGACCCAGCACGTCAGCCAGCAGCGCGTCGTCGGTCTTCACGCTCGGCAGGAAGCGAATCACGTTGTAGTTGGTACCCGCGTTGAGCAGCAACACTCCACGTTCGAAGCAGTACTTGATGATGTCGGTCACGGCCTGAGGGTTCGGGTCTTTGGTGCCGGGTTGCACAATTTCAATCGCGAGCATTGCACCCTTACCGCGGACCTCGCCGATGATGGGGTGCTTGGCCTGCAGGTCGCGAAGACCGCCACCGAACACCTTCTCGACACGACGAGCCTCGGCGAGCAGACCTTCTTTCTCAATCTGGTCAAAAACAGCAACGGCTGCGGCGCAAGCAACGGGGTTACCGCCAAAGGTTCCGCCGAGTCCGCCGGGGTGCGACGCATCCATGATTTCGGCACGGCCGACAACACCGGCGAGTGGCATGCCGCCGGCGATGCCCTTGGCGGTGGTGATCAAGTCAGGAACCAAACCGAAGGTCTCGCTCGAGAAGTACGCACCCGAGCGAGCCATGCCGGCCTGAACCTCGTCGGCAACAAAGACAACGTTGTTTGCTGTGCACCACGCTTGGATGGCGTTGAGGTAGCCATCGGCCGGAACCATGAAGCCACCCTCACCCTGAATGGGCTCGACGAAGATGCAGGCGAGGTCTTGCGCTCCAACCTGCTTTTCGAGGTACCAGATGGTGCGCTTGGCGGCTTCTTCTCCAGAGAGGCCATCGTGGAAGGGGTACGAGCTCGGGGCGCGGAACACAGCAGTGCCGAGTGAGCCATAGCCCGAGGCGTAGGGCGAGTTCTTGAAGTTCATCGCCATGGTCATGTTCGTGCGACCGTGGTACGCGTGGTCGAGCACACCCACGGCGTTCTTACCGGTGTACTTGCGGGCAATCTTGATGGCGTTCTCAACAGCTTCGGCACCCGAGTTCACGAGCATGGCCTTCTTGGCGTGGCCTCCGGGGGAGTGCTGAGCCAGCAGCTCAGCGACGCGAACGTAGTCTTCGTAGGGCGTCACGGTAAAGCACGTGTGCGTGAAGTTTGCGACCTGGTTCTGCACGGCATCCACCACGGCAGGGTCGGTGTGACCAATCGTGGTCACACCGATGCCCGAGGCCATGTCGATGAATTGGTTGCCGTCGATATCAACCACGATCGAGCCGTGGGCGCTCGCGATGTATACCGGCAGAGCGGCACCAACACCGTTCGAGACGGCATTCTTTCGTCGCTCGTGCATCGCCTGTGACTTGGGGCCGGGGATCGCCGTAACGACCTTTCGCTCCTGAGGGTGAGTGCTGGTTTCAACAGGCGTAGTCATGCTTACAGTTTACGAGCCTGCGTGGCTTTCGCAGGTGAGAAGATAGTCAACGTGCGGCGCGTTCTCATTCTCGGTTCCACCGGGTCCATCGGTACCCAGGCTCTCGACGTCATTCGCGCGAACCCCGACCGTTTTGAGGTCGTCGGCCTAGCGGCTGGCTCGAACCGTGAGCTCGTGAATGCCCAAGCCGCCGAATTCGGTGTGCGCGAGGTCGCGCTGGGTGCCGTGGATGCCGAATCCCTTGTCCGCTCTGTGGAAGCAGATGTCGTGCTCAACGGCATTACCGGCTCGGTCGGACTCGGGCCAACGCTTGCTGCTCTTGAATCAGGAGCCACCCTCGCGCTGGCGAATAAAGAGAGCCTCATTGTGGGCGGTTCGCTCGTGACTTCTCTGGCCAAGCCCGGTCAGATTGTGCCGGTCGACTCAGAGCACAGCGCAATCGCACAGTGCCTCACCTCAGGAACGCACGGCGAAGTTCGCCGACTCGTCCTGACCGCTTCGGGAGGCCCGTTTCGAGGTCGAACGCGAGCCGAGCTGGCGTCGGTGACGCCCCAGCAGGCGCTCGCGCATCCGACCTGGGACATGGGTGTTGTGGTGACCACCAACTCGTCGACCCTGGTCAACAAGGGCCTTGAGGTTATCGAGGCGCACCTGCTGTTCGACATCCCTTTTGAGAACATCGACGTCACTGTTCACCCGCAGTCGATCGTGCACTCCATGGTCGAATTCGTGGATGGCTCGACCATCGCTCAGGCGTCGCCACCCGACATGCGCCTGCCAATCGCACTCGGTCTCGACTGGCCACACCGAGTTGCAGGAGTCGGAGTTCCGCTCGACTGGACGAAGGCATCGACCTGGACGTTCGAGCCCCTCGACGAGGAGGCCTTCCCCGCCGTGGCCTTGGCCAAACAGGTCGGAACAGCCGGCGGAACCTTCCCGGCTGTTTTCAACGCAGCCAATGAGCAGGCCGTCTTCGCTTTTCATGCGGGGGCTATCGGCTACCTCGACATCCTCGACGTGGTTCGTGCCGTTGTCGACGAGCACGAGTCGCATTCGCAGCTCACCCGAGAAAGTGTGCTCGAGGCCGAAGTCAGCGCTCGCACACGTGCCGACCAGCAGATTGTCAGACTGGGTTCCTAGGGTGCTTGCGTGAGCACATTCTGGTTGTACCTCCTCGGCATCGTTCTTTTTCTCGTCGGCCTAGCCCTGTCTATTGGTTTGCACGAGCTCGGGCATCTCTTGCCTGCCAAACTTTTCAAGGTGCCGGTCGGCAAGTACTTCATCGGGTTCGGCCCCAAGGTCTTCAGCAAGAAGATTGGTGAAACCGAATACGGCATCAAGGCCATCCCGCTCGGCGGCTATATCTCGATTGCCGGCATGTACCCCGGCACATCGCCTACTGACGAATCCGGTGAAAAGCGCGGTCGTATGCGCGGGCTCTTCTCCAAGATCGTGCAGGATGCGCGCGAGGCGAACGCCGAATCGCTTGAGGGCTTCGACGAGTCGCGCGCGTTCTATCGCTTACCGGTCTGGAAGCGAATCGTCGTCATGTTCGGTGGCCCGTTCATGAACTTGGTGCTCGCCTTTGTTCTCTTCACAATCCTGCTCGTCGGATTCGGTAAACCCGGAGCGACAACGACCATCGGCACCGTCTCGCAGTGTGTCCTTCCGGTGAGCTCGTCACAGACCGCCTGCACGCCCACAGACCCCGTCGCCCCCGGCGCCGCGGCCGGCCTCAAGGCGGGCGACAAAATCCTCTCCATCAACGGAGTCAAGGTCTCCTCGTGGAACAGCGGCACCGAAATCATCCGCTCGTCTGCGGGCAAGCCGCTCACGTTTGAGATTGAGCGTGCTGGCAAGGTCCAGAACATCGTGGTGACGCCCACGCTCGCTCAGCGCTACGCGGTTGACGCGTCTGGGCAGCCGATTCGCGGCGCAGACGGCAAGCTGGTGACCCAACAAACCGGATTTATTGGGCTCGCTCCTACCTCAGGTCTCGTGCCCCAGCCGGTCACCGAGGTGTTCCCGCTGATGGGTCAAACCCTGGGTGGAACAGTAAATCTGCTGGCGAATCTTCCCGCCCGCATTGGTGATGTCGGACAGGCCGCATTCACTTCGGCTCCGCGTCAGGTCGACGGCCCGATCAGTGTGGTCGGAGTCGGCCGCGTCGCCGGTGAAATCACGAGCACGACGGCCGCTGACCCCACAGCAAAGGCTGCGTCGCTCATCGGAATTTTGGCATCGCTGAACGTGGCTCTGTTTGTATTCAACCTCATTCCCCTTCTGCCGCTCGATGGCGGTCACATCGCCAGCGCGCTGTGGGAGGGTGCTCGCCGACAGTGGGCCAAGTGGCGCAAAAAGGCAGATCCGGGCCCCTTCGACGCATCGGTTTTGATGCCGCTGACCTTCGTCGTGATGGTTGCACTGCTGGCCATGAGCGCTCTGCTCATCTACGCGGACATCGTCAAGCCGGTCTCGATTTTCTAGCCTCAGTTGATTCGCCTCGGGGCTGTCACAGCCACGTTCGGTGACTAGGCTGAGAGCGTGCCAGCTGTAAACCTAGGAATGCCCAAAGTCCCTGAGACTCTCGCTCCTCGTCGTGTCTCGCGCCAAATTAAAGTCGGCAAGGTGCTCGTTGGCGGCAACGCTCCGGTAAGCGTTCAGTCGATGACCACCACCCCCACCACTGACATCAATTCGACCCTGCAGCAGATTGCCGAGCTGACGGCCAGTGGATGCGACATCGTGCGCGTGGCCGTGCCCAGCCGCGACGACGCCGAGGTTCTGCACATCATTGCCAAGAAGAGCCAGATTCCGGTCATCGCCGACATTCACTTTCAGCCCAACTACGTCTACGCCGCGATTGATGCCGGGTGTGCGGCCGTCCGGGTAAACCCGGGCAACATCCGCAAGTTCGACGACCAAGTCGCCGAGATTGCCAAGCGCGCAAAGGCCGCCGACGTGAGCCTGCGCATCGGCGTCAACGCAGGTTCGCTCGACCCTCGCTTGCTTGAGAAATACGGCAAGGCCACTCCGGAAGCGCTCGTTGAGAGCGCCGTGTGGGAGGCCAGCCTGTTTGAAGAGCATGATTTTCACGACTTCAAAATTTCGGTTAAGCACAATGACCCGGTTGTCATGGTCAAGGCGTACCGTCTGCTCGCAGAGCGCGGCGACTGGCCCCTGCACCTGGGTGTGACCGAGGCGGGTCCGTCGTTCCAAGGAACTATCAAGTCTGCGACCGCCTTTGGCATTCTGCTCGGAGAGGGTATCGGCGACACCATTCGAGTTTCGCTGTCGGCACCGCCGGCCGAAGAGGTCAAGGTTGGTCTGCAGATTCTGCAGTCACTCAACCTGCGTGAGCGCAAGCTCGAAATCGTCTCGTGCCCGAGCTGCGGTCGCGCTCAGGTCGATGTTTACACACTCGCGAACGACGTCACCGAGGGTCTGAAGCACGTCACCGTGCCATTGCGAGTCGCCGTCATGGGATGCGTTGTGAACGGTCCCGGCGAAGCACGCGAGGCAGATCTCGGCGTTGCGTCGGGCAATGGCAAGGGGCAGATTTTCGTCAAGGGCGAGGTCATCAAGACAGTTCCCGAGAGCGAAATCGTGGCAACCCTCATCGAAGAGGCCCAACGCTTGGCTGACTCAATGCCGAATGCAGAAAGCGGATCGGTCGAGGTGATCACGCCCTAGGCGTGAATCAAATGGCTGCCCCCAACACTCCGCGACGCGGATTGCAGAGAAGAATTCTTAGCATCCTGGCCGTCGGCCAGGTCGTCGGGGCGCTTGGTACCGGTGCGTCGTTCTCCATCGGCTCGCTCATGGCTGCGCACATCAGTGGCACGCCCGCGCTCGGCGGACTGTCGGCGACGTTCGCGACTTTGGGCACAGCCGTCCTTGCTTTTCCGCTCGCGCGCTATGCCAATCGGTGGGGGCGCCGAATGGCTCTCTCACTCGGACTGGGAATTGCAGCTGTCGGCGCCACAATTGTCGTCTTTGCCGACGTGGCGCAGAGCTTTCCACTTTTCATCGTGGGCATCGCCCTCGTGGGTGCCGGGAACGCCGCCAACCTGCAGACTCGATTCGCAGCGACCGATTTGGCTGAACCAAGCACGCGGGCACGCGACCTCTCCATGGTGGTGTGGGCGACGACCATCGGTGTCGTCATCGGTCCGAATCTCGTTGCCCCTGGGGATGCCCTCGGCGAGTCGCTCGGACTCCCTCCGCTGGCTGGAGCCTTCGTCATCGGCGCATTCTTCTACGTCGTCGGCGTGGTGTTTTACTCCATCGGTCTGCGCCCAGATCCGCTCCTCGAAGCCCGCGCACAGCGTGTCGCCGACGGCACCGAGGTTGCCTCGACCAAGCGCAGCCTTCGCGCGGCCTTTGGCATCTTGCGTGTCACCCCGCTTGCCGCGGCCGCTGTTGTTGCCATGGCGCTGAGTCACGGTGTCATGGTGGGCATCATGTCGATGACGCCAGTGCACCTGTCGATGATGGAGGTGGCCCTGCCGCTTATCGGCCTGACCGTGAGTCTTCACACCGCTGGTATGTATGGGCTCTCGCCCATCTTTGGTTGGCTTTCTGATCGATTCGGACGAGTTGCCGTGATTGTGCTGGGACAGCTCATGCTCGTCGGTGCCTTGGTAGCAAACACAATTGCACCCGAGAACATGACCGCCGTGGTCACCGCCATGGTCCTGTTGGGTCTGGGCTGGTCGGCATCGACCGTGGCCGGATCGGCACTTTTGACCGAGAGCGTTACCCCCGAAGACCGCACCACAGTTCAAGGATTGTCTGACACCGTGATGAGTCTGACGGGCGCCGCCTCAGGGGCACTTGCTGGCCTCACGTTGGCTTTGATCGGTTTTGGGCCTCTCAACTCCGTCACCATCGCCTCTACCGTGGTCGTCATTGGTGTGGTGCTTCTGGTGCGCTCGCGCACTCGCGTCGCTCCGACCGCCTAACATTGAACCCGTGCCAACACGACTTTCTCAACTCTTTCTGCGTACGCTCCGTGAAGACCCCAGCGACGCTGAGGTAACCAGTCACCGCCTGCTGCTTCGTGCCGGATACATCCGTCGCCAAGCACCGGGAATCTTCGCGTGGCTACCGCTGGGCCTGAGGGTTCGCGCAAAGGTTGAGCAGATCATCCGCGAGGAGATGGCCGCAGCCGGCGCTCAAGAGGTGCACTTTCCCGCGCTCCTACCCAAGGAACCCTATGAGGTCACCGGTCGCTGGGAAGAGTACGGTGACGGCATCTTCCGTGTGAAAGACCGCAAAGACGCCGATTACCTGCTGGCGCCCACGCACGAAGAGGCATTCACGCTGCTGGTCAAAGACCTCTACGGCTCGTATAAAGACCTGCCTGTCACGCTGTACCAAATCCAAGACAAGTACCGTGATGAGGCTCGTCCTCGCGCTGGCCTGCTGCGTGGTCGCGAATTCAGCATGAAAGACGCCTACTCCTTTGACTACACCGACGAGGGACTTGTCGCCAGCTACCAGGCACAGCGCGACGCCTACGAGCGAATTTTTAGTCGTCTTGGACTTGAGTACGTCATCGTCAAGGCGGATGCCGGTGCCATGGGTGGCTCGCGCTCCGAAGAGTTCCTGCACCCCACCGAGGTCGGCGAAGACTCTTTCGTTCGCTCGGCCGGCGGATACGCCGCAAACATCGAGGCGTTCGAAACCGTTCGCCCGGTTGCCGTCGAGATTGCCGGGCAGCCGGCGGCCGCAATCGTGGACACTCCGAACAGTGCCACCATCGACACTCTGGTCGAGACGCTCAACACGAGTGGCTCAAACTACACCGCGGCCGACACCCTCAAAAACGTCATCCTTGCTCTGACTCACCTCGATGGCACGCGCGAAATCATCGCGCTGGGTCTGCCCGGTGACCGCGAAGTTGAACTCGCCCGCGTTGAAGTCGCCTTCTCGCCGGCAGAGGTTGAACCGGCAACCGAGGCCGACTTTGCCAAGAACAGCGCATTGATCAAGGGGTACATTGGCCCGTGGTCGAGCGCCGGTCAGGTGCTCGGCGAAAAGGGTTCGGCCAAGATTCGCTACTTCGTCGACCCACGCATTGTTGACGGTTCAAGCTGGGTCACCGGCGCAAACATCGAGGGCAAGCACGCGATCAACGTTGTGGCCGGCCGTGACTTCGCGGCCGATGGCGTCATCGAAATGTCGGATGTTCGCCCGGGCGACCCCGCCCCTGACGGCTCCGGCCCAGTCGAAATCGCGCGCGGAATGGAAATCGGACACGTATTCCAGCTCGGCCGCAAGTATGCCGAAGCTTTGGGTCTGAAGGTTCTCGACGAGAACGGAAAGCTTGTCACGGTCACCATGGGTTCCTACGGAATCGGTGTGACGCGCATCCTTGCTGTTATCGCCGAGAACAATAACGACGACAAGGGGCTGATCTGGCCCGAGGCAGTATCACCGTTCGATGTGCATGTCATTGCCACGGGCAAGGACGACGACGTGTACACCGCAGCGGAGGGCATCGTTGCCGAGCTCGAAAAGGCTCGATTCGACGTGCTCTACGACGACCGCGTTAAGGTGTCGCCCGGCGTGAAGTTCGGCGATGCCGAGCTGGTGGGCGTCCCCAAAATTGTGATTGTCGGCAAGGGCCTCAGCGAGGGTGTTGTTGAACTGTGGGACCGCCGCAGCAACGAGCGCACGAGCGTTCCCGTGGCTGACGTCGTTACTTCCCTGCGCTAACCTAGATAATTGCGTCGGGCATTCCCGATTGCGCGATCGCAGGTATGAATAGAGGAGCCCACCGTGGACATCGATCTCAGAGTTCTCAAGTTGATGGAAACCGAACGGGGCATCCCATTCGAAGAGCTGTGCGAGATTCTCGAGCAGGCCATTCTGACGGCCTACCAG
>JAHEGZ010000034.1 GCA_024644865.1 Aurantimicrobium sp. | reverse complement strand
TTAGCACTCATAACTTTCGAGTGCTAATTTCACACCCGTGATTTGAAGTCCAAGGAGACTAAAACAACATGGCAAAAATCATTGCTTTTGACGAAGAAGCACGTCGTGGGCTTGAGCGTGGTCTGAACACGCTCGCCGACGCAGTAAAGGTAACGCTCGGACCGCGCGGTCGAAACGTTGTCCTCGAAAAGAAGTGGGGCGCTCCCACCATCACGAACGATGGCGTTTCAATTGCCAAGGAAATCGAGCTCGACGAGCCGTTTGAGAAGATCGGTGCCGAGCTCGTCAAAGAGGTCGCTAAAAAGACCGATGACGTCGCCGGTGACGGAACCACGACGGCGACCGTTCTGGCCCAGGCACTCGTTCGCGAAGGTCTTCGCAACGTAGCTGCCGGCGCCGACCCCATCTCGCTCAAGCGCGGCATCGAGAAGGCTGTTGCAGCCGTCGTCGCCGAACTGGAGAAGAACGCCAAAGAGGTTGAGACCAAAGAAGAAATCGCTGCTACCGCTTCGATCTCGGCCGCTGACCCTCAGATTGGTGCTCTCATCGCTGAGGCCATCGACCGTGTTGGCAAAGAGGGCGTCGTCACCGTAGAGGAGTCGAACACCTACGGCACTGAACTCGAGATCACCGAGGGCATGCGCTTTGACAAGGGTTTCCTGTCGGCCTACTTCCAGACTGACCCCGAGCGTCAAGAGGCCGTCTTCGAAGACCCCTACATCCTGATCGTGAACTCGAAGGTTTCGCAGATCAAAGACCTGATCCCCGTCATCGAGAAGGTCGCACAGACGGGAAAGCAGCTGCTCATCATCGCCGAAGATGTCGACGGAGACGCTCTGGCAACTCTCGTCGTCAACAAGATTCGCGGAATCTTCAAGTCGGCCGCCGTCAAGGCTCCCGGCTTCGGTGACCGTCGCAAGGCCATGCTGCAGGACATCGCCATCCTCACCGGTGGTCAGGTCATCTCTGAAGAACTGGGTCTCAAGCTCGAGGGCGTCGGTCTCGAGATGCTGGGTCAGGCTCGCAAGGTTGTCATCACCAAGGATGAGACCACAATTGTTGAGGGTGCCGGCTCGACCGAGGCTCTCGCCGGTCGCGTGGCTCAGATTCGTGCCGAAATCGGAAACACCGACAGCGACTACGACCGTGAGAAGCTCCAGGAGCGTCTTGCCAAGCTCGCCGGTGGAGTTGCCGTCATCAAGGCCGGTGCTGCTACCGAGGTAGAGCTCAAGGAGCGCAAGCACCGCATCGAAGACGCCATCCGTAACGCAAAGGCTGCCGTTGAAGAGGGCATCGTCCCTGGCGGTGGAGTTGCGCTCATCCAAGCTGGCAAGGTCGCTTTCGACAAGCTCAAGCTCAAGGGTGACGAGGCTACCGGTGCAAACATCGTTCGCGTCGCCATCGAGGCACCGCTGCGTCAGATTGCCTTCAACGCCGGTCACGAGCCGGGTGTTGTTGTAGACCGCGTCCGCTCGCTGCCCAACGGCCACGGCCTCAACGCCGCAACCGACGAGTACGGCGACCTGGTTGCTCAGGGGATCATTGACCCCTGCAAGGTAACCCGTTCGGCATTGCAGAACGCAGCCTCGATTGCTGCTCTGTTCCTGACGACCGAGGCCGTCGTCGCCGAGAAGCCCGAGCGTGCAGCTGCACCCATGGGTGACCCCTCGGGCGGCATGGACTTCTAAGTCGCAAAAACCACAGTGGGCTCCTCGACAGAGGAGCCCACTTTTTTGTGCTGCGAGGTGTGCCACAAGGACTCTCCCATGACTCCTAGCGTCTAGCCGCGGAACATGCGTATGGTCGCGCTCTCTATCTCGGCGTAATGGTGTGCGGCCTGGGTGAGGGCAGTGGTGATGGCGCTCAGATCAGACTCCACGCGAAGCTGAGTCTGGTGCCACTGTGCCACCACTGATTGAAAGGCGGTCGAGGCGGTGCCCTGCCACGACGATTGCAGTCCGCTGAGTTGAGCGTGCAGGCTGTGCACCTCGGCTTGTAGTCGGGCGATGTTTGCGTTGACGCTGTGCGCCGCCGCACTGACAGCTTCGCTGTCGATACGTATGAAGGTCATGCCGGCAAGCTAGATGCCGGTGATGTGTCTGGGCACACTCGCCCAGCGGGTGTGGAAAGCTCTTTAGGCTTCGGGGTGGGGGCGAGCTTTGATGGGCAGGGTGACGGTGAACGTAGCACCGCCGCCGGGCGTCTCGTCGACCGTGACGCGTCCGCCGTGGGAATCCACAATGGACGACACGATTGCCAGCCCCAGTCCGCTACCGCCAGTCTCACGGGTGCGCGAGTTGTCAGCGCGCCAGAAGCGCTGGAAAATCTTTTCGCGAATGGGCGCTGGGATGCCCTCACCGTGGTCAATCACGGCGATCGATGCTTCGCCGGCCACAGTGTCTACCCCGATGCCCAGCTCGAGCGAGCTGCCGGCGTCGGTAAAGCGCATGGCGTTCCCCATGAGGTTAGTGACCACCTGGCGGACCTTGTTCTCCTCGGCACGGATGACCACCTCAGGAACGTCTGCAGAACCGTCGAGGGCGACCACACGCACGGTGCGATCGGGGTCTTGAGCACGCGCATCCATCGAAGCGTCGTGGGCGATGATCGTGAGGTTTACGTCGCTGAGTTCCAG
This sequence comes from Aurantimicrobium sp., assembly GCA_024644865.1. Classification (GTDB taxonomy): domain Bacteria; phylum Actinomycetota; class Actinomycetes; order Actinomycetales; family Microbacteriaceae; genus CAIOLM01. The sequence continues at coordinate 14,506 of JAHEGZ010000034.1, read as the reverse complement.
GGGTCGCGTCTCATCAAGGCGAGCGAGCTCGAGCAGGTCTTCAACGAGAACACCCATTCGAATCGCCTCTTTTTCGATGCGGTCCATGGCTTGAGCAACCTCTTCAGGAGTTTGCAACGCGCCCATTCGGTACAGCTCTGCGTACCCGCGAACTGAAACCAGGGGAGTACGTAATTCGTGACTGGCATCACCGACAAAGCGGCGCATCTGGTCGATGGTGCGCGCGCGGTCGGTGAACGCGCGGTCGATCCGCCCGAGCATGGTGTTGAGGGCTCTATTGAGCCGCCCGACTTCCGTGTTGGGGGTCGACCAGGGCAAGCGCTGGCTCAGGTCTCCGTCTGCAATGGCCTCTGCGGTCTTCTCGACTTCGCGCAGGGGTGCGAACGTGGTCGTCACCATGAAGCGGGTGAGCAGGGCGCCAATAATGACCACGCCAATGCCAAAGCCCAAGAAGATCGAGAGGTAGGTAGTCAAAAGTTTCTCAACGGTAGCGGTCGACAGCGCGACGACCACGGTGCCCACTTCTGCCGTTCCCGAGAACGAGACTGGCATCGCGATGGCGTGATACAGGATGCGGTCATTTCCGCTTCGAACGCCGAACACCGCTCCATCGAGAGAGGCGGTCTCGGTCATCGTCGGTCCGGGCACGAGTGACGGTCGCACGGCGTTCGACTTGTCGGTCCAGTTTTGCTGAAGCAGTGATCCCGCCGCGTTATAGACCGCGTAGTAGTAATCGGAGGGTGCGCCCGACGAGCCCAGTGTCGACTTATTCGTGTCAACGACGCGCGATAAGTCGGCGCTCACCGCCTGAAGTTGACTGTCGAGCTGCCCGATCAGGGCGGGCTTGAGCATGGCCATCGTTCCGATGCCGGACACCAAAAGGCCCAAGGTCAACAACAGTACGGTGACTGAGGTGACCTTGGTCCTGAGGGAGATGGAATTCCATCTGTCGTGAAGTCCGGCTAGCACGCCTTCATTCTTGCAGGCTAAGGCTTCGGAACCCTGAGCATGTACCCGAAACCTCGTTTGGTTTGGATGAGAGGCTCACTCGCGATTGGGTCGATCTTGCGCCGCAAGTACGAGATGTAGGACTCGACAATGCCAGCATCGCCGTTGAAGTCGTACTCCCACACGTGGTCGAGAATCTGAGATTTGCTGAGCACACGGTTCGGGTTGAGCATCATGTAACGCAGCAGCTTGAACTCGGTGGGGCTGAGGTCGAGCGTGTTCTCGCCGACCTTCACCTCGTGCGTGTCCTGATCCATCGTGATCTCGCCGGCAATGATCATGGCCTCTTCTTCTTTGGCCATGGTGCGGCGAAGAATGGCATTGATGCGGGCGACAATCTCGTCGAGGCTGAACGGCTTGGTGACGTAGTCGTCGCCGCCCACGGTCAGGCCAGTGATCTTGTCTTGCGTGTCGTCCTTGGCCGTCAGGAACAGGATCGGGGAGGTGTACCCGGCTGAACGCAGACGCTTGGTGACGCTGAACCCGTTCATGTCGGGAAGCATCACATCCAGGACGATGAGGTCGGGCTCCTCGGCGAGTACCGCCGAGATAGTTCCGGCCCCATTCGAAACGGACTGAACGGCGAAGCCCTGAAAACGGAGGGTGGTTGTCAGCAGGTCGCGGATGTTCGGTTCGTCATCAACAATGAGGATTTTTGGATTTGCCATGGTGACAGTCTCTGACAGTTTCCTGAGAGAAACCTGAACGCCAGCAAAAATCTACTGATTGATTTCTGGAAGCGAGTGGGCGTCCACAATTTCGTAGCTATAGCCCTGTTCGGCGAGGAATCGCTGGCGGTTCTGGGCGTAGTCCTGATCGATCGTGTCGCGGGCGACGAGCGTGTAGAAGGTTGCGCTAAAGCCACTTTTCTTCGGTCGCAGCAATCGACCGAGTCGCTGCGCCTCTTCTTGGCGTGACCCAAAGGCGCCCGAGACCTGAATGGCCACACTGGCTTCGGGGAGGTCGACCGAGAAGTTCGCCACCTTGCTCACCACGATTACGCGCTCAGTGCCGTCGCGGAAAGCCTGGAACAGTCGCTCTCGCTCGTCGATCGGGGTGGCACCCGTGATCTCGGGAACCCCAAGCGCCTCGCCGAGCTCAGCGAGCTGGTCGAGGTACTGACCAATCACCAGGATGCGCTCTTCAGGATGCGCTGCGATGAGCTGCTTGACCACCGAGAGTTTGCTCGGGGTGGTCGCCGCCATGCGGTAGCGCTCGCCGTCGGTCGCAGCCGCGTACTGCAGGCGCTCGTCGTCGGGTAGATCGATTCGAATCTCTTTGCACACCGCCGGGGAGATGAATCCCTCTTGCTCGATTTCTTTCCACGGAGCATCGAAACGCTTGGGCCCGATGAGGCTGAAGACGTCAGACTCGCGGCCGTCCTCGCGAACGAGGGTCGCGGTCAGTCCCAGGCGGCGTCGCGCCTGAAGCTCAGCAGTGAGCTTGAACACGGGCGCCGGCAGTAGGTGCACCTCGTCGTAAATGACCAGACCCCAGTCGAGGGCATCCAGAAGAGCTAAGTGGGCGAACTCGCCCTTTCGCTTGGCGGTCAAAATTTGGTACGTCGCGATGGTCACCGGCTTGACCTCTTTGACCGAGCCCGAGTACTCACCGATGTCTTCGGCCGTGAGACTGGTGCGCTTGATGAGTTCGTCGCGCCATTGGCGGGCCGACACCGTATTCGTCACCAGGATGAGCGTGTCGGTCTTGGTCGCAGCCATGGCACCGGCGCCAACGAGCGTCTTGCCGGCGCCACAGGGCAGAACGACAACACCGGACCCGCCGGTCAAGAAGTTGTTGACAGCCTTCTCTTGGTAGTGGCGCAGGTTCCAGCCACTCTCGTCGAGGCCGATGTCGTAGTGCGAGCCGGGGCGGTAGCCCGCGTTGTCTTCGGCGGGCCAGCTGAGTTTGAGTAACTCTTGCTTGAGCTGACCGCGCGCCCACGCCGCAATGCGAAAACTGTTTTCGTTAAGTCGGCCGGTGAGCAGTTCTGCGACGCGCTTCGACTTCGAGACCTCCGTGATGACGGCAGCATCGGTGCCGGTAAGAATCAGACCCTCTTCGTCGCGCTCGATGGTCAGGCGACCGTAGCGGTTCATGGTCTCGGAGATGTCGAGCGTCACGCCCGCGGGAACGTCGTACTTCGAGTACGTCTCGAGGGTGGCGAGGATCTCGTCTGCCGTGTGGCCGGCGGCACGAGCGTTCCACAGGCCAAGCTTGGTGATGCGATACGTGTGGATGTGCTCGGGGGCCCGCTCAAGCTCGGCAAAGATAGCGAGGTCGTGGCGTGCATCCGTCGCTTGCGGGTGAGCGACCTCGAGCAGAACTGTGCGGTCGCTTTGAACGATAAGTGGGCCGTCTGGCATAGCTTTCTACGCTACCTCAGCTGGCGCGATTGCGGTGATGCTTGCCAGCGGGAGGGTGCGCTCAACTTCGCTCTTGCGGTCGAGTCCGCGGAAGCGGCCGTTGCTCAGCCCGCGCGGGTCGATGAGGAAGTCACGCGAAGAACCATCGGGCAGTGCAACCGTGACGTTGACCAGCGTGCGGTTTCGAATGGCCACTTCGATCTGTCGAACCAGCCACTGGTCGTCTCCCTCGTTGACGGGCGCGGCACTAGCGTGTAGTCGCTCGACGAGTGCCGAGATAGCGTTCACCACGCTGGTCGAACCGGTGGGCGGCGGGGCCGCCGGCTCCCAAGGCTGAATCTCGCCGGTTTCGTTTTCGAGAGCGACCGGGTACTTCTCGCGCGTAAGGTTGCGCATGACCACACTGACGTCGTGCGGGCTGACCAGAGTGTTCTCTGATTCGAAGTTCAGCCCGAGGGCTTTGAGCGCGAAATCGGCGTGCAGGCGCTTCGCCAGCGATGCATCCGAGCAGGTGATCAGCGCTGCACGACCTTCAGCGCGAACGCGAATCGAAGCGTGCTTGGTGCCGACATCACTGATCAGGTAGGCGACAGGCTGCGGGATGCCCGTGCTGCTGATCTCGCCCAGGAACACTTCAATCTCGGCCGCCGACAACCCGTGGTCCATCGCCCGAGAGATAAGGAGGGCGCTCAAGCGATACGTCGAGGCGATAGAGCGCGACTCCACGGTGGCGATGCGACGCAGCTTTGACTCGACCTCGGGGCGCAGGGGCCCGGGAGCGATGATGGTCAGGTCGCTTTGGACCATGACCTTCTCGATGTAGGAGGGCAGCAGTGCGGCGACTCGCGCGGTCGCGGTCTCAAGGTTGCCGGCCACGATTTCTCTTCCGACTTCTGTGCGAACACCGTTGACCCGAAGTCCGAGGGCGTCGGCCTGAGTCAGAGCAACCGTCGTCTGCGAAATGATCACGGGCGGGTCGACCGGGAAGAGCCACTCAAGGTAGGCGGTGAGACCGTCGCCCCAGTCGAGGCGCTGAGAGAGGGCATCCACGGTTGCCGGGGTGAGCGATGCGCGCCATCCCCGGGCCAGAATCGACCAGCGCTCGGCCGTTCCCGCCGCATTCCAGCCGACGGTGTCGGTAACCGACCACAACCCGTTGGCAAGTTCGACAAGTTCGGCACCACGCATCAGCTGTAATAGCCCACTCAAGTCGGCTGGCAGGTCGCTGATAGCTGCCGTGACGCGCGTGGCGTCAGCTGCGCTGATCGATCCCCGAGAGACCGTTCGCAGTCCGCGGGTCGACATGAGTTCCAGCAGTTCGTCGATGCGCGTGACCAAGAGCGTCGCCTGTTCGAGCGCAGCACGCTCGTAGCGTTCGTCAACGGTCGCCGGGCGGTCATCGGGTGCGATCTCGGGACCGAGATCGAAGGCGGATGCCCGGGCAACAGTCTCGGCGAAAGGGCCAGCACTGTCGCCGAGCGCGAGGTCGCGAAGACGGCCGTTGCACGGAGCGCTTACTGCGCCGGAGGCAACCTCGATGAGGTCATGTCGACATAGGCGGGCCAGGCCCCGATCTAGCGAGGTGGTTGTGAGGAGTGCATCCGCAACGTCGAACCAGTCACGCAAACCGGTCGCTGATGCGAGGCGGATGGTCAGCAGTGACTCTTGTTCGGCGGGGGTCATCTCGCGCAAGACCTGCACGAGAGAGAGAGTTGTGTTCATCGGGGAGTGCCGCTAGGCGCCAGATGCCTCTCGGCGTCGGCGGACCAAATTCAGAATGAGGAGTATCACCATGAAAATGAATGCCAAGGGAAGAGCAACCCAGGGCAACATTACGATGACGGGCCAGATACTGTTCACCGTGATTTGTGCGTGAAAAACGCCGGTGCCAATGACCACAGCTAAAAAGGCGAGGATGGTCAGGCCAATTGTGCTGATGACCATGCCTCCGAGAACACGCTCTGCGCGGCTCGGAGTGGGGGGCGCCGGGGTGGCAGACTTCTTACTCATTCCTTCAGAATAGGGTGCCTACATTTCGTGCCGGTAAACTGGCAAGGCATACCGCCTGATAGGAGCACCGCCATGCCAACCGGCAAAGTCAAGTTTTACGATGACGACAAGGGATTCGGCTTCATCGCATCCGATGAAGGTCAAGAAGTCTTCTTGCACGCGTCAGCGTTGCCCGAAGGTGCAAAAGTTCGCCAGGGGAGTCGCGTCGAGTTCAGCGTTGCCGATGGCAAGCGGGGCCCCCAGGCGATGTCGGTTCGTGTCATTGACGTTCCGACGGTAGCCAAGCTTTCGCGCAAGCCCGCTGATGACATGGCCATCATCGTGGAAGATCTCGTGAAGCTGCTCGACGGCATCGGGTCGAACCTCAAGCGCGGTCACTACCCCGACAATGCTCACAGTCGCAAGATTGCGTCGATGCTTCGCCGCGTTGCAGATGAACTCGATGCCTGAGGTTGCACTGACCGACCTTCAGCGTGAACGCGCACTAGCCGCGCTCGCGGAGATAACGCGTGAGGGAACTGTCGGCGACTACCTTCACCGGGTCGACAATGAAGACGGTAGCTACGCGTTGATTTTTGCCAACACCATGCTCGGATATCCGGGCTGGCAGTGGACAGTCTCGATGGCCGAAGTCGACGGCGATCAGCCCACCGTCATCGAGGCCGAGCTCATGCCGGCCGATGGCGCTCTGGTCGCCCCTGATTGGATTCCGTGGTCGCAGCGACTGGCCGAATATCTCGAAGCTCAGAAGCAAGCCGGCATCGACGAAGAGGCTGCACTGGCTCAGATGCAGGCCGAGGCGATGGGCGACGAGGACGAGCTCGAGGACTTCGACGAGGACGAGTCTGACGATGACGAAGACGATGACGACGAAGAGTCGGACGAAGAGTTGCTCGACGATGATGACGAAGACCATGATGACGACCTCGACGACCTTGACGACACTGAAGAAGTCGATGATGAGGGTGAGTTCTCGTAGCCGCACGGGCGCCGATATGAGACAGACTTGGGGCTCGCTAGAGTTGCGAATCGCCCAAGTATCGCTCTAGCGCCTCTCTCGGAACGAGAGTATCTTTCGACTAACCGGTAAATCTGCCTCAGAGTAGTGGTGGGTTCCGGCGTGTTGAAAGGTAGTTCCTTGGATCTTCTGCTTTCTGTTACACAAAACATGTTCATGCTCGGCTTCGTCGCGATGGCGGCCGGTGCGTTCTACTTCTTCATGGAGCGCAACGATCTCAAGCCCGAGCACCGATCCGTGGCCACTTATGCCGCGGTGATTGCCTTTGTGGCAGCCATCCTGTACTACGTCATGAAAGACGTGGTCGGATTCCCTGGCGGTTCCATTGGAGCGGCACAAATTCACGAGACAGTAGCACTGCGCTACATTGACTGGGTTATCACGACCCCGTTGCTCTTGGTTGAATTTGGTCTGATCGCCGCGATGGCCGGAGGCGCGACCAAGGGTCTGGTCTCGCGACTCGTGCTCGTCGACATCGTGATGATTGTCACCGGATACCTCGGTGAAATCTCTGTTCCAGGTAGCGCCGCTGCTTATGTCTGGTTCATCATCTCAGTTCTTGCATGGCTCTGGATTGTCCAGATGATCTACAAAGTCAAGGTTGATGGCGGTGCTCCGTTCGCGCAACAGGCAGTCAAGACGATGCGGCTTTTCGTGCTCATCGGCTGGGCCATTTACCCCTTGGCAACGGCCATTCAGCAGTTCATGCAGATTGGTGGAGCTGAGATCGGTAACGCTGCCGCAGTGGCAGCAATCATCTACGTTGTTGCCGACGTGCTCAACAAAGTTGGGTTCGGAATCGTGGCCGTTCGTGCCGCGAAGAAGGCCTAGCTAGCCTCCAGCGACAAGGGAAGGCCCCGGCGCGAGTCGGGGCCTTCCTCGTTAAGTGCTAGAGGCTTTCGACCACGAACTCGATGCAGCCGATGAGGGCTCGCACGTCGTCGGGTTCGATGGCCGTGAAGGTCGCAACGCGTAGCTGATTGCGACCGAGCTTGCGGTAGGGCTCGGTGTCGACAACTCCGTTGGCCCGCAGTACTTTGGCCACGGCGGCAGCGTCGATGCTCTCGTCGAAGTCGATTGTGACGACAACCTGCGAGCGGTGGTCGGGGTTGGCCACGAACGGCGTCGCGTACGAGACTGACTCGGCCCAGCTGTAGAGCGCACTCGAGCTTTCTTTGGTGCGGGCATCCGCCCAGGCGAGACCGCCGTTGGCGTTCATCCAGTCGATCTGGTTTTCCATCATCACCAGGGTGCCAACCGCGGGGGTGTTCAGGGTTTGCTCAAGGCGCGAGTTGTCGACCGCGTTCTTCAGGCTCAGGAACTCGGGAATATAACGCCCGCTCGCAGCGATGCGCTCGATGCGCTCGATGGCTGCGGGGGAGACGAGGGCAAACCACAGACCACCGTCGGAAGCGAAGTTCTTCTGAGGGGCGAAGTAATAAACATCGGTCTCGGATGCGTCGAACTTCACGCCACCGGCCGCGCTGGTGGCGTCAATCACCGTCAGGGCACCGGCATCACCGTGCACTCGTGTGACCGGGGCCATGACTCCGGTCGAAGTTTCGTTGTGGGGCCAGGCGTAGACGTCTACGCCTTCCGTTACGACAACCTCGCTGCGCGAACCGCCGGGGGCCTCGATGACCAGGGGTGCCTCCAGCCACGGCGCGGTTGCGGCCGAAGCGAACTTTCCGCCGAACTCACCGAAGACGAGGTTTTCGCTGCGGTTTTCGATGAGCGAGAAAGCGGCTGCATCCCAGAAGGCAGTTGATCCGCCGTTGGCGAGCAGTACCTCGTAGCCATCGGGGAGCTCGAACAACTCAGACAGGCCTGCGCGCACACGCCCGACCAGGTTCTTCACCGGAGCCTGGCGGTGTGACGTGCCCAGCAGGGCTGCGCCGGGGCCTGCCAGAGCGGCTACCTGCTCGTCGCGAACCTTGGAGGGACCGCATCCAAACCGTCCGTCAGCAGGAAGAAGGTGGGTGGGGATTGTGATGTCGGCCATGGTGAAATTTTACTTGGCGTCGAAGGATGCGCTGACCACGCCTGCATAGACTAAGGGTTACCTAACCTCTCACGCCAGGAACGCAGCCATGACTGATCTGATCGATACGACAGAAATGTATTTGCGCACCATCTTGGAGCTCGAAGAAGAGGGCTTCGTCCCGATGCGCGCGCGAATCGCTGACCGACTGGGCCACTCAGGGCCGACGGTCTCACAAACCATTGCCCGCATGGAGCGCGACGGTTTGGTTAATGTTGCCGAAGATCGCACACTTGAGCTCACTGACGCGGGTCGCGCCGGCGCCGTACATGTCATGCGCAAACACAGAATTGCTGAGCGTCTCTTGTCAGACATCATCGGTCTCGAGTGGGAGGCCGTGCATGAAGAGGCCTGCCGGTGGGAACACGTCATGAGCGATCATGTTGAAGAGAAAATATTGCAGTTGCTGGGTGAGCCGCGCGAGTCGCCGTATGGCAATCCCATTCCTGGTTTGGAAGAACTTGGGCGAGTGGCCACGGAGAGTTTCGGGGCGGGAGTTATCAGCCTCGACCGCGTCACCCCGAAAGATGGGACCGTGGTGCGCGGCGTTTTGCGACGCCTCGGCGAGCCCATCCAATCTGACACTCAGACCCTCGCACTACTGCGTGAATCCGGGCTTGTTCCGGGCGCCGAAGTTTCCTCAAGCCGGCCGACGGGTGGATTGACAGTCTTCGTGGAGGTTGCTTCGCACGCCCTCACTCTTCCCCAAGATATAGCGATTCATCTGTTCATTAGCCACCATCAGTAGTGGTTGAGGGCCCCTCGGGCGATCCCCAACACGCCATTCTCAATGTGACTTTTCGGTAACGAGACGGTAACCTAGTCAATGAGTCGAGAGCACAACACGCTCTCGATATCGCATATCGGGACGTCCTCTACCCCGTCTCTCGATATGAAAAACCCAAAGCGTATTTCGCATTGGACGGGTGAGCAACCTAGCTCAGAGGGCGCCGGAGGTAAGCACTTTGGCCAAAATAGGTATCACGTCAACGCGAGGATCTTTCGCTCCCTCGACGGGTGATGTCCCTGGTTCACGACGCGCTCTGCGCAAGCTCGAGAAGAAGCAGTCGCGTGGTCGCGCGTCGCGTTACATTGACGCGGCGGTCGTCGCACAGCGCAGCCGTCGCTGGGGAACCATCACTGTCATGTCGGTGGCGTTCGCGCTCGTCGGCACTTTGGGTCTGCCCGCCTACGCAGATAACCCTGCCACTCGCGACTACGCGCCCGTGGTTGATCTGGCCGCACTCAACGGTGACTCACAAACTTTGGTCGGTACCGGCTCGACGACTGCCAACGGCCGCGACAAGGTTCGCGCCGCTACGACCATTGAGTCGCTGCGCGCGGGCATGAACAACGGGTGGAGCGGCCCGACCGTTGACGACTTCATGAAGAATCCGCCCAACCCGCACTTCAGCCTTGCCGCGGTGTACCGCGAGGCGCTCAAGTACCAGGGCGTGCCGTACGTCTATGGCGGCTCTACTCCGTCGGGCTTCGACTGCTCGGGATTCACACGTTACGTCTACGCCTCCTTTGGCATTCTGCTTCCGCACTCCGCTCACCTCCAGCTTTCGATGGGCACTCCCATTGCAGAAAAGGATGCCCACCCCGGTGACCTCGTCTGGATGGAGGGCCACGTGGGAATCTGGGCCGGCCCGGGCATGATGGTCGATGCTCCGACTGAGGGACGCAGTGTCAGCCTTGAGAAGATTTACACGAGTAACTACGTCGTCTTCCGCGTCGGAATCTAAACCAAATTCTTCGGCTCGAGGCGTGTTGCGAACAGTCGCACCCGGCCACTGTGAGTTAGCGTGAGCGCAAGCATCCATTCGGATCTTGGGAGAACTCGTGTTGCACAGTAGAAAAACCCTCGCCAGGGGTCTTTCGCTGCGCTCCGGCTCGTGGGAGCAGCAACACAGGTTTGCCGAGTTGATAGGTAGTCAATTCATACCGACAGCCACGGCATCTTCGCGCGCATATCGGCACTGCCCCCACGGGGCGGTGCCTTTTTTGTTTGCCGAAGCCCGCGAGATCGGATGCGCCACACACCAGCCACCTGCACGCCATGCAGGTTCAGCCCAAGGAGCACCCTCGTATGCGCACACTCGTTCTTAACGCAGGATTCGAACCGCTTGCCGTGGTGTCGTTTCGCCGAGCACTGATGCTCGTTCTGAACAACAAAGCCACCATCGTCAAAGCCGACGATGAACATCCGGTTCAAGCCGCGACGGGCTCGTTCGATCGCCCGTCGGTGATTGTGCTTCAGCGCTACGTGAAAGTTCCGTATGTTCGTCGCGTTCCGGTCTCGCGTCGTGGGGTGCTGCGTCGCGACGGTGCACGCTGCGCCTACTGTGCAGCATCAGCCAACACGATTGACCATGTGCTGCCCAAGTCGCGCGGCGGCAAAGACACCTGGGACAACCTGGTGGCCTGCTGCTTTAGGTGCAACAACGTCAAAGGTGACCGCACGCCACAAGAAATGGGATGGCGCCTGCACGGCACGCCCAAGATGCCCAGTGGCCCAACCTGGTTCGCCCTGGGTCTCGACCGTCGTCAGCCCGACTGGGAAGATTTTCTGGCTCCTGCCGCGTCACAAGCCGCGTAGGTAGAGTGGCGGCATGCGCTTTGTTGACCTGTCGATGCCGCTGGACGATGTTGTTCCGGTAGACCCGCCTTTTCTTCGTCCCAAGATTGAGTACAAAGACCACATCGGTGGTCTCAAAGACATGTACAACATGTACGGCATCCTGCCCGAGCAGTTGCCCGACGGTCAGGGACTGGCTGCCGAGACGGTAACGATTACGACTCACGCCGGAACACACGTGGATGCTCCCTGGCACTACCACCCCACGATGAACCACGGCGAAAAAGCCTGGACCATCGATGAGGTTCCGCTCGACTGGTTCTTTCGACCGGGAGTAAAGCTCGACCTGCGCCACCTGCCCAGTGGCACGCTCGTGCAGCCTGAAGACATCGATGCCGCGCTCGCCGCAATCAACTACACACTCCAGCCGTTCGACATCGTGCTGTTCAACACCGTTGCAGCCGCGGCTTACGGTCGAGACGACTACGTCGACACCGGGATCGGATTCGGCCGCGCGGCTACCCTGCACCTGACGAACCAGGGCGTTCGTGTTGTTGGCACAGATGCGTGGGGCTGGGACCTCCCGATTCCGGTCAATCGTGCCAACTTCGAAGCCACCGGCGACCCCTCGATTGTCTGGGAAGGACACAAAGCCGGGGCGGATGTGGCCTACTGCCAGATCGAAAAGCTGCAGCACCTCGACGAATTGCCGGCAACGGGCTTTACCGTGGCATGTTTTCCGGCGAAGGTGCGCGGGGCATCCGCCGGCTGGACTCGCGCGGTCGCCATTTTCGAGGAATAGGGGAAGTAAAACTAATGGAAACACCGGTCGAAAAGAAGAAAGAAGATAGCGAGTCGACACGTCGCGCTCTGTCCCTACTTTGTCTTTGGTCGGGCGGAGGAGTCGCATTCTTTACGGTGGTCTTTTTGCTCATTGGCGCAGCGCTATCTCCGATGGCGGACGCTCCTCCTGACCCCAGCCGAGGGCTCAGTCCGATGATTGGGTTCTTCGTTTTTGCAATCCTGGCCTACATCGTCTTTTTGTCGCTTTACCTCGCGAACTCAAAGGCAAAGCGAGCGCCCCTCTTTGCATTCCTATCCCTTGCCGCTCCCATTGCACTTGTGATCCTGAGTGCTTTAGTAAGGTAAGGGGCGCGCCGCCTCCGTAGCTCAATGGAAGAGCAGTTCCGTCCTAAGGAAACGGTTGGGAGTTCGAGTCTCTCCGGGGGCACTTCATCCGCCTAAAACCCGCGTCATTACGCCGATTCACAGGCGTTCGCGCCTAGTGTTTTTCACGTGCCTGCCGAATCGAACTCTGGTGAGGGATTTGTCCCGGCCGAGGACGAACCCCTCGGGTTAGACGCACCCGCCATCGCGGATGCCGCGGCAAACCCGGCGGCCATCGACCACCTCTCGGTGGGGCTGACGACGTTCACATCGTCGAACTTTGCGGAGCCCAAGCGCGACTCGTGGCGCCAAGAGATTGCCAGTTTGGGTGGCCCGTCACCGCTGGTGAGGTTTGTGGATTCACCCCGAACGCGGATCGACCTGACGGCCGCGCATCCCGGTGGTCTTCCCCGGTTTTTGTCAGGTCAACCCACCCTGCTCGAACACCTCTTTCGCGAAGCGTTTAGCCTTCGCAATGCGCGCCTGGCCGCAGCTGCCATCGAGATCAAAATCAACGAGTTGCGTACCACTCGCGGAATCGACGCCATGCATCTGGCGGTGGGCATCGCGCAGTGGACCCACGGAGGCGAGCAGTTCAATGCACCCGTGCTGCTTCGTCCGCTGCGACTGCGCCGGGTCGGGCGCGACTTCGAACTGAGCCTGATGGGTCAGGCCACACTCAACCCGCAATTGGCCCGCACGCTCGAAGAGCAGTTCCACGTCTCGCTCGACGCTGCCTCCTTCGTCGGTCTGGCCTCAGAGAACGACACTTTCACGCCGCAGCCAGTCATGGATCGTCTCAAGGGGCTGCTCGGCCACGTCGAGAGTTTCCAGGTCGAGACCCGTTTGGTTGCGTCGTCGTTCGCTGAAGTGAAGAGCCCGATGCGCGCCGACGCCATCGACCTCGAGCATCCGATTTTGGATGCTCTTGCGGGCAACGCCTCAGCCCGCGCCAAGCTTTACGACGGTCGAATCGAAGCCCTCGTCGTGGGCTCAGACGTTCGACCTCCGGCTACTGACTCGCTGCTGTATGACGCTGACGCCGAGCAAGAGCAGGTGATTGCTGACATCGTCGCCGGCAATTCGCTGGTCGTGCACACGCTACCGGGTACGGGAGCCACCCAGACCGTGCTCAACGCTGTCGGCTCGCTGGTCGCCGCGAATAAGCGCGTGCTCATTGTGGGTTCACGTCGCGCCCGCCTTGACGACATCGCCCACCGCGCCCGCGCTGTTGGCCTCGGCGGCCTGGCCCTGAACCCGCGTACCCTCAAGCGGGATGTTCTCGCTGCGATTACTCGAAATGAGAAAGCCGCTCGCCCGAATGTAACCGAGGTCGACGAGGCCCTGCTGAAACTGCGCAAGGTACTGCTCGACTATCGCGATGCTCTGGGAAAGCAAGATGCTGTTCTCGGTGTATCAGTGCTGGATGCCCTCGAGCACCTCTCGGCACTTGCGTTGCTGCCCGAACCTCCGTCGACCACCGCGCGCCTTCCTCGCCGTGCAATCGAGGTGCTCGCCACGACTCGTCGAGAAGCAGCTGCCAGCCTGATTCAGGCCGCCACCCTCGGAGAGTTCAAGTATGGACCGGGAGATTCTCCCTGGTACGGAGTCAGTTTCGACACCACAGCCGAGGCGACCGCAACACACGATCTTGCCAAGCGTCTTCACTCCGCTGAATTGCCGCGGTTGCTCGAGCGGGCCGAGGAGGTCATCGGACAAACGGCCATGCGGTCGTTCCAAAACCTGACCGAGCTGGGCATCTACATTCGTCTGCTCTCTGATATTCGCGAGACTCTCGACAAGTTCGTGCCCTCGGTTTACGACCGATCTCTGACCGAACTCATTGCCGCGACGGGAAGCCGGCGCGGGGGAGAGATGTCAGGCAAAGACCGCCGTGCCCTGCGCAAACACGCACAGGAATATGTGCGCCCGGGAGCCAGCGTCAGCGACATGAGCGCGTCGCTCTCCGCCGCCCAAGAACAGCGTGTGCTGTGGCAGCGCTACGTCGTATCCGGTGCAGTTCCCGCGGTCCCGGTTGGCGTTGCCGACCTGCAGGCGGCCTACCAACGGGTGATGCAAGACGTTTCCGTGCTCGACGCCGTGCTTCAGCGCGCGACCCCACAGCCCGAGCTCACCTCCCTGTCGATCGCCGCGCTGCGCGAAACGGTCTCGGGTCTTGCCGCCGAATCTGAGGTGCTGGCTAACCTGCAGGAGCGCACGGCCATCATGGGCGAGCTGCGCGATCTCAATCTCTCGGAGTTGCTGGCAGATTTGGCGAACCGCCACATTCCCGAAAACCTCGTGGGCAACGAGCT
>JAHEGZ010000100.1 GCA_024644865.1 Aurantimicrobium sp. | reverse complement strand
CCGACAACAACTTCGACGACGGTTCCGGCTGGAATGTCTTGAGCAAGATCTGTGGCGAGTCGAACTTCACCCGCACCACCGCCATAAGCAACATTGCTCCCGTTCTGCCATCCTCCTGCACCGGCGCCAACAAGCAGAGCTTCGAGTTTCGTCATGCCACTCGGAGCCGTCCACTGAGTTGTGCCTGAGGTGAAGGTGATCTCGCAGACTCCGTCTCCCAGTGCAGTGGCGCCGGTTGCACAGTCTGAGTTGGCTATCGCCAAGGTTGGTGCTGCGGAGGCAAGTAGTGCTGTCGAAAGGGCGACGGCTGCGCCACCGGCGTAGACAAGTTTGCTCATGGTGAGAGCTTAGCTAGACCTGCGCCGCCTGAACAGCAGTGACGACGCTCCGGCGAAAACTGATAGGCCAGCGAATCCAGCTGCCGCGAGGAGTGCGGTCGAACTTTCTCCTGTATTCGGAAGTGTCGGAGCATCAAACCTCAGGGCGATGTAGCCTGAACCACCCTGCTGGGCGAGCGAAACAGGTGCTGGAGATATCTCAGACTGGTCGTTCTTCACATAAGAACCCCCACCACCGCCTGAGTGTGGCCGAGGAGTGTTTTGGCTGTAGGTGGTGAAAGCAGCGTCTTCCAAGCCGGCGAATGTATAGTCGCCGCCCCCACAGGTCGCGGTGCCGTTGCGATGGTTGGATTCAGAGGTCGGAGTTGTGCCAAGTCCGCTGGCGCCCCCACCCCCGCCGAAGCAGTCCGCGTCATTTCGAAAAAGTGTCGCCCCGGCGTTCGGAATGGCGTTGACGACGACACCCGGCCCACCATTTCCCGACGTGTAGTCACCGCGAGTGGCCGGACCCCCTGCGCCACCGCCCCCGCTGACCGTGTAGTACGGGTGGCCCCAGCCCAGGAACCCACTGTTGCCATTTCCGCTGGTGCCACCGGGACCACCACATCCGTCGGTTCCGGCCGAAATTCCACCGTGGGACGTGGTCGCGAGTGCGCCTTGGGTGATGCTTGTGTCATTGGCGCTGGATGAGTAGGGCTGATTGACATCTCCTGGTGCACCAACCTTGAGGGTGAGGGTGCCCGAAACGCTGAGTGTGGTCACGATTACTTCGCCGCCGCCGCCGCCATATGCGGTGGAGCAACTTCCTACGGTCGGCCCACCTGCACCGCCTGCTCCGACGACGAGAGCATCAAGTTTGGTGATGCCCGCCGGAGGGGTGAAAGTGTGTGAGCCAGAGGTGAACGCGACTTCGCAGATACCGTCGCTCACGAGTGTCGCTCCGGCTGAGCATGCGTTCGTGGCGGATGCCGGCGATGCTGCAAGGGCAAGTAATGCCGTCGAAGCAAGCGTGGATCCGACTCCAGTGATGGCGATTGTGCGAGAAAACATGCGTGTCGTTTATCGCGAGTTAGCGAACGGTTTTGCGACGTTTGAGAAGCAAAAGCGCTCCTGAGCCAGCTGCAACTGCCGCGAACCCAAAGCCAGTCGCAGCCAGAAGTGTGGCAGAGTTGGCGCCTGTGTTGGGTAACGGTTGCGGAACCGTTGCGTCAAACCGCAGGGCAACATAGCCGGCGGCGCCGGACTGCGAGACTCGAACGTTTACGGACTGGTCGTCATCATTTTTGTAGACGAGTCCGGTGCCGCCACTTCCTGAATTAGCGCGGGGAACGGTCAGCGAGTGAGACACGTAAGGGCCGTTCACGCTCGCGGCCACGAAAGTACCACTTCCGCCGCCGCACACGGATGCCCCATTACGCATGCCGTTCGTTGCACCTGAGTTTTGCGACCGAAAACCACTTGCGCTACCGCCGCCGCCGAAGCAGGTTGTGTCGGTGGCGAACAAGCCAGTGGATGCGCCGGACAGCGTGTTTACAACGACGCCTGCCCCACCTAACAGTGATCCCTCTACTGACCACTCGGGTCGCGCTCCCGCGCCGCCCCCACCGCCGAGACAGACGGTCGAGGCACAATATCCGCCGTTGCCATCGTTGTTATTTCCACTGTGCCCAGCCGAGCCATCGTTGCCCGCATTGGTCCCGGCGGTGGCGGTTGTTGTCACACCACCCTGTGCTACCGATGAGTCGTTTGCTGAGGAGGTCGCGGTGCCGTGGACTCCAGCCACCCCGACAGAAACGGTGACGTCGCCACTGGCGGTGAGCGTCACTAGCTTGACGTCGCCTCCGCCACCGCCGTATGCATCGGGGTAGGTGTTATCGGCTGATCCTGCACCGCCCGCTCCGACGACGAGCGCATCAAGTTTGGTGATGCCAGCAGGAGGGGTGAACGTGTGTGAGCCCGAGGTGAAGGCGACTTCGCAGATGCCGTCACTCACGAGTGTCGCGCCGGCCGAGCATGCGTTCGTGGCTGATGCCGGCGATGCTGCCAGGGCGAGCAACGCGGTCGAGGCGAGCGTCGATCCAATACCCGTGATGGCAATTGTGCGTGAGAACATGGGGACTCCTTAGTCGCCTGCGTTTGACCAGACTAGGGGGTTTTGTCGGATTCAGGGGAGACTTTCAATGTGAACACTGACATAACTCATGCACTCTTCGGCCACATCGAGCTGTGGTCGCAACAGACACCCGACACGGTGATGATTGATGAGGGATCACAGCAACTCACCTATCGCGATGTTCGCACCCTGGCCAAGCAAATTGCGGGGGAACTGAGGACCCTCGGTGTCAAACAGGGAGATGTGCTCGCCATGCGGCTGCCGACCGCGCTTTCGCTCGTTTTTGCCGCTGCAGCCCTGCACGAGGGAGTCGCGACGTGCCAATTGCCCCCTGCTGGCGCATCCGGCTTTGTCGCTGACTGGTTGCTAAGCCTCGAACCAGATGACTCACCACTTGCTAGCAAGAATATTGTCGTCGATGCAGAATTCTTGGCTCACATTCGTGAGCGGGATGCCCTGGTGACACCCCAAAACTTCACTTCTGCTGATGCGCTGTGTCGAATTGTCTTTTCGAGTGGCACGACGGGTGAACCCAAGCCAATTGCACTGACGTGTGACATGGTGGTGCATCGAGCGCAGGCCGCAAACGACCTCGTTTTCGGCTCGTCAGCGTTTTTGTGTGCCCTGGATTTGGGCAGTGCGAGTGGTTTTCACACGTTCGTCGGTGCCCTGATGGCTGGGCAAACATATTTTGTTCCTGGCGGGCCAGAGCGCAACCTTGAGGTCATCACGAAACACCGAGTCGCATCGATTAAGGCGTCACCCGTGCAGATCTCGCTCCTCCTCGACGCGGCAATGCGCGAGGGAGAGTCGTTAGCTTCGCTTGAGGTCGTCTATTCGGCTGGCAGCGTCGTTCCGCTGGGAATTCGAAAGGCGCTCAAAGCACAGACTCGAGCTCGGCTGATCAATCTGTTTGGCTCGAGTGAAGTTGGTCGTGCCGCTGAACGAGAGATCGAAGATGATGACCTCACCTTCGCTGGCGTCGTCGTCGCTGGCACCGAGCTTCAAGTGGTGAACGCCGACGACCAACCCGTCGAAGCAGGCGCCGAGGGGGCTGTCCGTTATCGTCGAGAGCATCAGGCGACCGAGTACTACAACAATCCTGAAGTGACCGCTAAGGCGTTCCGTCAGGGGTGGTTTTACACCGGGGACATCGGTCGTCTCGACGAAGGCGGTCGGCTCTACTTGCTCGGGCGGGCATCCGACATCATCAATGCCGG
>JAHEGZ010000022.1 GCA_024644865.1 Aurantimicrobium sp. | reverse complement strand
GCATGTCTTTGGACCGTGGTTCAAGGTCGTCATCAGTTTACTCACTCATTGAAAGGCCAAAATCGCGAATTACATTCCCGTTGCGTTTCACTTTGCAGGTGCTGCCATGGATAACTGGAAATCTTTCGGCTCTGTTTCAAACTCGCTCATCGATCGTCTCCGCTCATCCGCCGGGACCTGTCGGAAAGCTGTCGTTCGCCGGAAGCCAGCGCCCGTATCCGCTCAAGACGGGGATCCCCGGACTTGAACATCACCGAACCGAGGTGCGCCCACAGCTTCGCCTCGGTCCTGGTCGCGACCCGAAGCGCGGCGTCGAATTCCGCGCTGCCTTTGCGGAACACCGGATAGTCACCCGGCGCGGCCTTCGGGGCTGATTTCGGGAACCGCCGCGCCGCATCTGCCTTAGGCCACCAGACCACTCGCCACAGCCTAGACCAGGCCTCGGGCGACCGCCTATCGAACGCGTGGAAGCTCTCGAAGCGCTCAGCCTGCTCGCAAACGAAGTCGTCCCAGTACGTGAGTTGTTGGGGGCGGGGCTTGAGGTATCCATCAGCGTCTAGGCCATCGTCTGGCGCTGTCTCGCCTTCAGGCCTCCGCTGGACCCACGAAGGGCATTTTTCGAGAGCCCATTTGCGGTCTAGGTCCGTGACGACGGGGGGGCGTGCATCGCTCATTTCAGCCACCTGCGGTATCCTGACACCACATCATTCCTGGCCTTTAGAGTGGGGCTACAGTCGATTGATTGAGATTTAGCGACATGGGTAGCCAAAAGATCATTCTTTGCGCTGTAAGGCCGCTCTGAGGCCATCTGGCGTGGGTTCCCTGCATCCGAGCATCCTGCCACGACCGCAAACACGAATTTCCGAGCGGCGTGGTTGCCCTTCAGAGCTTCTCGGCAGACCTGTTTTTCAAGGCCGTGCTTGTCTGCGAGTTCGTTGGCATACAGCGTAAGCCGGTAGGCGTAGGGCTTAGCCGGGCCCGCCTTGGCGGCGAGTTCACGGGCAACCTGGGTGTCGAGACCGAACCCATCGGCGGTTGCGTCGAGATCCTCGATCGACTCGCCCCCCCTCCGGCCGGGCGTTGCCCGGCGTCCAACTCCGATCGATTTCAAATCGAAACCTTGTTCCGTCCGACCTTCGCGCGCAGACACTTGTTCAGTGTAAGGAATCGGAGCTATGTTATTTTCTATATCTAGATCTGATTCTAAGTCCTTTTTTGCCCCATTGATTTCATTGCCTTTTCGGGAACGTTCGCCGAGACTTTGCCCGGAAGTCTCGGCGAAGTCTCCGAGAAGTCTCCGGGAAGTCTGCCCGCGATCTCCTAGAATTTTGCTCCCGGAAGGCTCAAATCCTTCCACCTGATCTCCCCCGTTTCGACGTTCCGAACCATCAGGTCGCCGTGCGGAATCCACGTCTTTTGATCGTGCCTTGTCGACCGCCTTTTGGGCGGTTCGAAACTCGAGTTCGGCGCGTTCGTTGTAGATGCCGTCTTCTCCGACATGGAGCTTCCCTTTCGCAACCAATTGACCCTTGACGCGGCGGTACATCCTGACGTCCATGGCAAGCGCCGCAGCGGCGTGCGCATCATCCAGGCTGATCCTCCGGCCGGTCTCCCACATGTAGGTGCAAGCGCGCACGTAAAAACCTTCCTGCTCAAGGGTCAGTCCGATGCAACCGGATCGCCAGTTGCTCGGGTAGAAATGCACATAAAAAATACCGCTCATGACGCCTGCTCGCAGTTACGATGACGCAGCCCTCGTGAGACGATCCGGAATGACGATGCCGTAATGCGCGAGCACGTCGCGGACAGCCTGAGATCCGCCAGGACGCATCCCCATTGCAGCGGCAATGGCGGCCGGGCGCAGTCCTTGGCTTTCCAATTTCAGCACGCGCTGTTGATGGCTGGGGATAATCCCAGCAATGATGCGGGATGAAAGATTGATTTTTCTCGGCTGTGTCTGTAAGGTCACGTCAATGTCCTTTCGGGAAGGAAGGAAATTTCTAGCGGCTCACGGGGCTTTGTCCCCTCGTGGGCCGCGTTTGTTTTCAGGCGGCGCGGAGCTTTTTCGAGCCCTTCGCTATCGGATAATGATGGAATTCAGTCGGCTGATATTCGCGATAGTCCATGACCGATTTGCGCGCGTGAAACTCGCAGTACGGAAGAGGGTCGTGTTTGGCGTGCCCGCAGAAATGAAAGTCTGCGGCGCGCGGATCGCCAATGGGCCAGCGGCAATCCTTTGGCTCGAGGTCGAGCAAGCGCTTTCGATTTTCCGGGGCGATGAACAGTTCGTCCATCGGAACTGGAAGAGGTTCAGTTGGCGCGAAATCGGCTGGCGGCGGATTGAAAGGCGCTTTGAGAATCGTCAACCGTCGGCGGGGCTCTTGTCGAGCGCGGGTTTTGGTTGAGGGCGGCGGACGGTTGACGCCGTATCGATCGAGCCGGTGTGACATACCGAGCCGGTGAGCCTTGCCAATCACGGCATTCCTCGTGACGCCGCCGAGCATGTCGGCAATGTTGGCTCCAGACCTGCCTTCATTCCATAGCTTCTTCAGCTTTTCGACCCGTTCATCAGTCCAGGCATTCTTGGTGCTGCTGTCGAACATGAGTCCCTCTCGAATTAATGCCCCGCGCGGCCTGATTTACGGCCAATATCACCAGCCACCGGCTGAGTGGGCTTTCCCGTCGTGCCGCCGATCAGGCCTCTCTGGCTTAGTCGGACGGCGAGGCACGCCCGGTGGAGAAGGGCACGACAGGCAACAGGATTTCGGTCGCCCAGAAGACGCGGGCGGGACACAGACGCGGGAACAGGGGAAACGGTCAGGCGGCGTTGATCTTAGGCGGTTTGTAAGCGGCCATGAAATCTCGGATACGATCCACCGTTTTGGCGTTCGGCTGATGCTCGCCGTTCCTCAGTCGCGACACGAATGCGCGATCATTCAGCGCCAACAGGCCGAGCTTTGTAGGGCTCATGCCATGGCGGCAAAGGAACGAATCCATGTCTGCGATGAGTTGGTCTCTAACGGTCATGTCGGTACATTAGTTGGACAAATCCAATCACGCAACCGAAAATTCATTTAATCCACAGCCTGTTGGACAAATCCAATTTTTATGCTTGACCGGTTGGAAAACTCCAACTATGGTTCACGTCATCGACCGGCGCAGTCCGGATGGGGCGTAGCCAAGTCTCCCCCAAGGCAAAGGCGATCTCCACCCAAGTCCCGAGGCCGCGCCGGTCGAGCGAATTTTCAAACGCCTCAGGAGGCCTCATTGACCGAACGACCTGTTCTCGTAACGACGGAATACCGCGGAGTGTTTTTCGGCTTTGCCGAGGACACCAAGGGCGACACGATTACCCTCAAGCGCGCTCGCAACTGCATCTATTGGTCCGCCGCGACAGGCGGCTTCATGGGGCTCGCATCGAATGGTCCTGCGAAAGGATCTCGGATCGGTGCCGAGGTTTCTCAAATCGATCTCCGCAAGGTGACAGCCGTCACCGAAATGACCGACAAGGCCGTCGCTGCATGGGCGGAGGCGCCCGTCTATGGCGGATAACCCGACTGGCGATGGCTATGGCTCTGGCTCTGGCTATGGCTATGGCTCTGGCTATGGCTCTGGCTCTGGCTCTGGCTCTGGCTCTGGCTCTGGCTATGGCGATGGCGATGGCTCTGGCAGAGGGTATGGCTCTGGCGATGGCTATGGCTCTGGCTATGGCTATGGGCAGGGTGCCAAGTAACCGCATCGAGATGCGCCTCGCTCCCCAGGCCCGCTCCGCTAAGGCGGTCCCGGTTTTTCACAGAGCGCGGGCGTCCTCCCAGGACATCCAAGGGATGATCTCGGAGGGCGATAGCCCATCAGGCGGCGGCAGAGCGGGAGCCCCGCGATCCCGGAACAGGCAGAGGACAGGGGGCCGTCCGGTCTTCCGCTGCGTTCCGGGATCATCAACCAGAAGAGAGACCTCATGCGTTTTGAGTTCGACCACATCGAGATTTCCGGCGTCGATTTCCTGATTGACGGATACGCCGAATTCGACGGCAACCCGCGCACTGCATCGGCGTTCGCTCCGAGCATTACGCTGATCGGGACTGTGCCTGCACCTCCAGGTCAGTGCGGTCAGCCGAAAGAGCTCGATCTCTTCGCCAACAACGCTCTGCTTCTCGCGCTGAATTCAGCGGTTACGGTGTTCCTCAAGAAACGGCATTTCCAGGCAATCTGCCAGCAGTGGGACGATGAGGCCTGGGATCGCCGTGACGCCGCGAGAGGTGATGCGGAAGCGTTCCGGCTCGACAGTTACCGTGGAGGTTGACCCCATGCTTTTCAATATCGACGAAATCGACATTGCGACATCGGATAGCGGAGCGCTGACGCTCGGGCTGCGCGGCATGTCGGTCGAGGTGAAGTTCAACGGGTTTGGCCGATTATCGGTGAGCGATTTGCGACACGATGGCCGGCCATTTCCACCCCGTGGTGGTTTAGCAAGCGCGTTTGAAATCGCGCTCGCGATGGAGATCATGAAGGCCGCGCAATCTCCAAGGTCGCTCGATCATTACCGCGATCATTTGACCGCACCCAGAAAGGCAGGGTGATGAAACTCAATTGGCCAGACCTTTGGAAGTGGTTGACCTCCAGGCAAAAGCGAGACCCATGGTATGCACAAGGTTATCGAAATTCAAGAGAAGCAGAGCGCTATGATGCCGACTTCAGTGTCGGAGAGTTCGGCGATCATCTCGATGATTGAGCGCGCGGCTCGTGACCCGGCTGTCGATATCGCGAAGATGGAGCGGCTGTTCGAGATGCATGAGAGAATGCTCGCGGCTGACGCGCGCCGTGAGTTCCTCGTCGCTTTCAACATCATGCAGCCGAAACTGCCCGTGATCGAGCGGAATGGTGCCATCAAGACCAACGCCAAGGACGCCAAGGGCGTCAAGACCGGCGAGCAGATTGAGCAGTCGAAATATGCTCTATGGGAGGACATCGACGCTGCCGTCCGGCCAATCTACACGGAGCACGGCTTTTCGCTCCGGTTCAAGATGGAACAGACGCCGGACCGGCTGACGACAACCGCGGTTCTTGGCCACAAAGGTGGGCACGTGGAAGAGACCTCCATCGCGCTCCCTCTCGATAGCAGTGGCTCCAAGAACAACGTGCAGGGCTGGGGCTCCGCTTTCAGCTACGGCAAGCGCTACGCTGCGACGGCGGCTCTCAATATCGTGACGAAGGGCCAAGACGACGATGGCAAGAAAGCGGGCGATGCGCCAACAGTCGACGAGGACCAGTTCATGCAGATGCGCGAGATGATCGAGGCCACGCAGACCGACGTCAAAATTTTCTGCCGCTATTACCAGATCGGGTCTCTCGCTGAAATGCCGGCTAATCGCTTCGACCGCGCCATGGCGGCACTGGACAAGAAGGCGAAATCCCAATGACAGACATGATTCAGGGCTCGCCCGAATGGAAGGCCGCTCGCTGCGGCAAGGTCGGCGCCTCGAAGGTCGCCGATATCATCGCCAAGACCAAGACGGGACCGAGCGCGTCGCGGGCTACCTACATGGGGCAGCTGATCGCCGAGCGCCTGTCTGGCGTCATGACGGAAGGCTTCAAGTCGGCGGCTATGGAGCACGGCACGGAGACCGAGGCAGAGGCCCGTATCGCCTACGAATTCCTGCGCAATCACATCGTGGAGGAAATAGGTTTCGTCGATCATCCGGCAATCCAGATGTCCGGTGCGTCGCCTGATGGGCTTGTCGGCGACGATGGCCTCGTCGAGATCAAGTGCCCGAACACTGCGACGCACATTGACACGCTTCTCAATGGCCGTGTCCCAGGTCGCTACGTCACGCAGATGCAGTGGCAAATGGCATCGACCGGCCGCCAGTGGTGCGACTTCGTCAGCTACGACCCACGCATGCCAGAGCACATGCGAATGTGGGTGCAGAGGGTGTCCCGTGACGCTGATTTTATCCTGATGCTCGAAGAGGCTGTGAGCACGTTCCTCGCCGAAATCGACAGCAAGGTTGAACAACTCAACGCAGCCTATCCAGAGACGTTCAAACAAGCAGCGGAGTGAGTCCCGTGTCCCACATTTTCAACCTCAAGAAATGCTCGCAAATTGCGGAAACGATTGCAGACCGCGAACTCAACCAACTCGGCATCACCAGCCGACAATTCGCAGTTCTAGATAGCGTGGCAAAGATCGGAACAAGCAAGCAGGTCGACATCACTGCTGCAACGGGCATTGATCGATCGACAGTGACAGACCTATGCCGGAGGCTCGCGCGATCTGGATTCATCAGCCGAATACGCGACAGATCCGATTGCAGATGTTTTGCAATAAAACTGACGCAGTCAGGAACAGACATCCACCGTGTATCTGAAAGGTTGATGCTGACGGCGAACAAGAAAGCCAGCGCCGCGATAAATGGCCTCGATGGCCTGAAAATTGTCGAGCGTAGAAGCAATGTTCCAGCGGAGTGATAATGTTTAACAGAAGATCACTGGCAGTCGTCAAGGAAGCCGAGGAAAGGGGCGACCCTCTACCTGACTATAAAGAGCGTGATACCGAACTCCTCGCGATCGGTGAAATGCTTGGAATGCTTGGTAAGATCGAACCAGAAAGACGCGCCGAGGCTCTAATCTATGTCATAAACCGGGCTGAGCTTGCTATGCCCGTTGGCCGACTTCTGATGCCGAGACTCAATCAGCAGGAGGTAACGGCATGAAACTCTTTCTTCGGTGCGCTGCAATCTGGTTTGGTGCTTGGGCCGTCGTGCTTTCTACGATCAGAATTATCGACGGGCCGCCGACACGAATTCACGTTGTGAAAGCGAAGATAATTCCGGTCGAGACGATTGGAATCCCTAGGCCTGTTTTGGTGGGAGAGCGGTGATGAATTTGCAACCTGTCGCGCCCGAGTTCTTCGCGGCGAAGCTGTTCGTTTACATGAAAACGAACCCGGACGGACGCATGATCCAAGCCGATATGGATGGCGTGCTTGATATCGTCAATTCGGCGATGACGGCATCCAAGGCGGTTGCCTACGAGACGATCATCGCACTTCGATCCGAACGTGACGAGGCGGTCGCGGCGCTCAATGCCATTCGAGCGCAAGCGGTGGTGGCGTGATGAGCATTTCCGAGCAAGCCACGGCGACAATTCAGAGGCCGAAGCACTCTGATATCTGCGACAAGTGCGGGCAGAAGAAGCCGAGCCCGCGCAATCGAGAACGGCACAACCTGCTGTTCGCGATACTCGGGCCAGCCCTCGCGCAATGGCCAGAGGCCTACGATTTCCAGCCGATGTCAGAGGAACATCTGCGGGCCTGGTTGCTGTGGAAATCAGGATGGTGCACGATCCGAGATCTTGAGATCTGCGGCCCGACAAAGCGCGCTGCAGTGCAGGCCATGCGGTTCTTTCTAGACTCATCCGACCGGCACAGGTTTTTCACGAACACCAGTAAGGGTATCCGCGAATACACGCCGAAGAGCATCGCCTGGAACAGGTGCCGAGAAGCCGATTTCAAGAACATCATGGATCACAGCACGGCACTGCTCGAGAGCATTATCGGCGTGAATATTGAGCAGTTGAAGCGTGAGAAAGCGGCATGAGGCAAGAGTTCACAAAAGCAACGAAGGCTTCAGCTTTCCTTCGTGCCGCCGGCCGCTGCGAATGCGGTTGCGGAATGAAGATCCAAGGAACGCCTGAGTACGACCACGCAATTGCCTGCGCGCTCGGCGGTGACAACAGCCTGGAAAATTGCCGGGTTCTCGATCCCAAGTGTCATCGCCGAAAGACCAGCGCGAAGGACGTGCCTGCAATCGCCAAGAACACTCGGACATTCGAGAATCAGCGCGGCTTGCGCGACAAGCGTCGGAGCTTCAAGGGGAGCCGCAAATTCAACGGAGACGTTACATGGCGGACGTGAGGTTCGGATCGCTTGGCGCTCTGGCCTTTATCAAGGCCGAGATTGCCGCCGGCAGATCGATGCCGAGCGGCAAAGACATCTCCGAGGCCATGGGCTGGAAAAACGCGACATCCGGCAACGATGTGCTGATGCGCCTTGCGGCTAATGGCCAGCTCGTCGTCGTCGATCGCGAACAGAGAGGGAGAGGGTGGCGATATCAGTACGCCCTTGTCGATTCAAACCGTCTTTGAGCTGTAACGTTCGACGCGACGAGGTGGCTACCGGTTTTTTAACCCAATACGAAGAGTTGCTTCGACACGCTCTTGAAGATCAGGCCCTGTTCCGTCAGAGACGGCCGCCTCGAAAATCACCTTGGCGTCGATCTCGCGCAGCAGAGCCTCAAGCTCGGCGATGCGGAGATCCTTCTCGCGGGCTGCCCGCTCCAGATTACCCAGGTCTCGAACACCGAATCCATCCGGCACATCAACCATGCCCGTGCGCTCCTATTTTGATTTCGGCCACACGAGTACCCACCGCTTCGGCCGGCCCGTGATCCAGTTCATGCCCGATGCTCCTTTTCAGGCTGGTTTCGGCGGCGCGAGGTGCCACACAAGCACAGGCCCGAGATGCTCCAGTTCCGGGTCATCGCCAATGCGCCAAGGCCGCCAGCCGAAGCCATGTCCGGGCGGGAGAATTTCCCGAATCTCGACTGTCAAAATGCGGCGAGTGATCGGGGCGGAAATGTACGGCGTGAGCACGTCAGCCAATTTCGTGTGGACGTCGGGCGAGAGATGGACGTTCGTCGCGCCGTTGAATGGCTGCGGCAGCTTTTTGACTTCCTCGATAGCGCGAACGATGTCGGCGAGCGTGATCGGCTTGTCCAAGGTAGCAAGGTTGCTGTTGATCTGCAGTCGTTCTTCTAGCGTTAGCGCCACACCTCAGCCCTCCTCATAGTTTCGCTTTTCGTCTCTCGATCTCTTCCCGCCACGCGCGGGAGCAGTCGGCTTTGGTGTCGGCATTCGTGCCGACGAAGTGCTCGTTCTCGCCCGGCCAGTAGCAGCCGACATGCCAGGGCTGCGGTCCGTCTTTGCTGTCCCACGGCTCGCACTTGTGGACGATGGGCTGCCGTCCGCAGATCGGGCATGGCGGCATTGATCCGGCTCCTTCTCTAGACAGTCCGAAGCTTGAAAAAGTCGTCGGCGGCAACGATAGCGCAACCGAGGGCGTGAGCCATGTGCGGCGCGGCATCCTTCACGGTCTGGCCTGACTGCTGCATGTGCAAATGCACCGCTGCCGTCAGGAGTGCCATCACGCCATCGGCGGCGTCTTCCCCATCCGCCTGACAGATTGCCTTCATCGCCGCCTCGATCGCGAGCACCCGCCCGCGAGGATCGGTCGGAGGTTTGCCGAGTGTCGTGACCTTCACGCCCGATGCTCCAGAGTTAGAGCCGCATCGGCGGCGGGCTCTATGACCCGATCGTGCCGCGCATAGAAAATCTTGCTGTAGTCGAACGAGATCGTGAACACGTCGATGTATCCCTGGCTCGTCTCGACCTCGACGACAATTTCATCGCTGCTCGCGCGTTGAAAAATTTCGCCACCGCTATTGTCGTCGGCGCGCTCTGCGAATGTCAGTGCCGCGTCTTCTGGGTCGTGTCCTATCACCAACTCCCATTCGTCTGGGTTCGCCTCATCGGCAGCGATCCGGCACTTCCATTGTCGAGACATCCCGGCCCTCCTTTTCAGACTGGTTTAGTCAGGCTGCTTCTTGGCCGGATGATGAGCGGCGCGCGTGGCCATCGCTAGCACCTGCGTTGCCCATTCCTTGTCGTCGTCGACAGCCGCGTTTGCGTATGCCATCAGCGCGGCCTCGGCGTATTTATCCTTGAGGCGGATGACGAAGAACTCGCCGTCGTCGCCCTTGTTCCCCCAGTCGACAACGCCGCGTTCAGCAAGGTCTTCGACCATGCCATGTTCTTCGCTGTCGGTGGTCACGTTGCGAAGTAGCACGAGCGCATACTTGCCCTTGCCCTCGCTGTTCATGTTGCGATCAAGCTTCATGTCCCCAGCCTCCATTACCTTTTGTCGTTGCACACCGGGCACGGCAGGCCGCGCTTAGCCTCGGTCACTGTCATGCCTCGCACCCACTCGGATCGATGTCCGCACTTCGCGCACTCGAATTGCACACAGGATGCATCCTCGCAGTTGCCCGCGTCACAGACGTGCATGCGGGCAACGCGAGGTCGCGGCGGCACGTCGAACATCTCGGCTTGTCGCGCCACGCCCCTAGCCTCCTTTACCGGATCACTTGCGGGGCAACGAATTTGGCGTCGTCGCGGTTCAATTCGATGAGCAAGGCTGGCCGGCCATCAAGTCCTTCCCAATCGTCCAGGCTGACTTCTCCCACGACGACGAAGGCGGCGTCGCCTACCGGGACCAGAGCCATGGCGCCAGAGCGCACAGCGGTGATGATCTCTGCGTCGGTCATCTTTGATGGCGGCTTCCTCATGGCACCGCCGCTGCCCGGCGGAAAATCCTTGGTATCTACTATCACTATCAAAATGGTGCTCCGAACAGAACCGCCGATAGGCGATCAATTGGATGATCATCGTTCACGCTCTCGGCTCCTTTTCTAGCTACTGGGCTAACGATCCTTCGATCGTCAAATTCGGCTCTTGGTTGCTCGTTAGCCGTATTTCAATGCGGTCGATGGCGTAGAAATCCGGCCCGCGCTCTATCAGCATGTGGAGCATGTCCAATTCCTCGAAACAGTGCTCAACATCGATCAGGCCTGCGTCTGTGCGGTACCACGCAATCGCGGTCCATCTCGGCGGCACGCCGTCTGCTCTCGGCATATTGTAGAGTTTGTGTGGGTCGCTCACGACGGCTCCTAGTCCTTACGCCGCTGAGCGGCTCTCGCCTTCTTGATCGTCTCGTACACCGTCTGCCGCGAAATCTTGAACCGCCTGGCTATTTCTGTTGACGATCGGCTGTCGTCGACCATGGCGAGCAGCATGTCATATTTCTCAGGCCCGACCTTCGCTTTGCGTCCGAATTGCACGCCACGCTTCTTGGCGGACGTGACCCCGGCCTTGGTCCTCGCCTTGGTCACGTCGGACTCAAATTGAGCGAACACTGCGACCATCCCGAGAAATGCGCGCCCCATCGGTGATGATGTGTCGAATTTCTCGTTGAGACTGAGAAATTTTATGCCCGCTGCCTCCATGGTCTCCAGACGTCGCAGCACATCCAACACATCGCGCCCGAACCGATCGAGGCGCCACACGACGAGCGTGTCGTCTGGGTTGCAGTCCAGCAATGCCGCATCGAGCACGGGCCGCTTCTTTGCGCGAGCTGACTTCTTCTCGACGTAGATGTGATCCAGGCCGACGCCGGCAGCGAGAAGGGCGTCTTCCTGCATCTGCAAATTCTGGTCTTCGGTCGAGACGCGAGCGTACCCGATGTAGGTCGGATTAATCTCGACCGCTCGACTTTCCTTTTTTTGTGGCACTCACGGGCATCCTGCCAATCGCCGCTCTGTGGACAATTCTAGGCAACATACTGGACATGTCAAGCGCGGCGTGCCACCTTGTGCACATCCTGAACGAAAGCAACACGGTCAGGCCCGAGGAAGGCTGCCGTCCCAGACGGCGTAAGACGATCGACCTCTTGGGTGTTGCGAGTAGGCCGAGCCAGGGCGGCGGTTCCCTGGCACTTATTCAGAAAGGCCGAGATGCTGTCTCCAGATGCCCGCACTGATATTGAACGTCGCCTCGCGATCGGCGACGCAGACAGCATGGCGGCCGTCAATGCGCTACTTTGTGCAGCGTTCCACCTGACGGGTTGCTATCCGATTACCGAGCGCGGGACGCATGTGTTCGTTGGGCAGTCCGAGAAAATCTGGGACGAGAGGCCAGGGCAGATGCGCGGGCCGACAGGCTGGTTGATGTCTCCAAATTACACGAGTTCTGTAGACGATGCCTGCGATCTCGTGGAGTGCCTGGGCAAGGCGTGGATAGCCGAGATCGCGGTCAGACCTGACGGCAGTCAAGCGCGACTGCACGAGTTCGACAGGTCGATAAGGACTGACTGGTGCAGTGCCGCCCCGGGAAAGCGAGGCGCGGCGCTTGCCATCGTCAAAGCCGTTTTGGAAGCAACGAAACTCTAGTTGAGCAAAGGCCGGTCATGCCGCCGCGCGAAAAATCCGTCGCCGATCTGATGCGTGAGTGGCGGCGCGTGGCGGGCCTGTCGCGCGAGCAGGCGGGCGATCATCTCCGGCTGTCGGCCAATACAATCCGCGATATCGAGCAGGGTCTCAGTCGGGCCGATGACATGCTGGCACGGATCGCTCTGGAAAAAATGATCGAGGACGCAAAATAGGCAGTGACACACTACCGGATATCCGGTATGTATAGTGCATCGGACGAGCCGATACCGGCGCCTCGCGGGATCAGGGGCGGAGACTGACAGATGACCAAGATCACGGACATGACCTCGGATCAACTGGCCAAGAGCGCCAAGCATTACGATGGCATCAACGAGGGTGGCGACGGCTACAACCCATATCGCGAGGAGATGGGGCGCCGGGCGCGCGCCGAGGCCGCCAAACCCCGCCCCTTGTCGCGCGCCGAAAACATGCAGGCCACGCTGGCTCGCCTCAATCGTCTGGACAGCTCGATTGCTCGCGAGAGCGGCACGTATAAAGCTGATGAGGTCGAGACCTTGCGCGCCCACTATGCCAACCTCGTTGCCGAGGATAACGCAGAGTTTTTGAGCGAGTGGACGTTGGACGTGACCCAGGCCCGCCGGGAAGCCAATAACAACTGGGTACGCGCCAACAGCCCTGGCGGCCGGACGCACATGCCATTGATGCACGCATGGCTTAAATCGCAAGGCTGGACCCACGATCAGTTGCGCCGCGCCATGGACCTCCACGGCCTCAAGAGGGCGTCATGAGCGAGAGCCGCAACCGCGTCACGGTCTATCCGCTCGACGCGTGGGCTCGCGAGCAGGCCAAGCCTGCCGCCGAGCGCAATACCGATCTCTACTGGACGATGCCGATCTTGTGGTCGGACACCTTGCGTATCCACAAGCAGCGCAAGATTGTCGCCTATGCCGAGCGCGGCGGAGATCGCGGCGCGCTCGTCGACAACGAGCGCGGTGGATACTACCTGCTCACATCGTACGGCACGAGCATCTCGTTGCCATCGCACAAAGTGCCTGCGGCAGCGATCGCCGCAGGCGTTGAAATCTAGTCAAGAAAGGGCCGCACAGATGATCGATAGTCCGGATCTCAAGCAATGCACGATGCGCCAGACGATCCGCCTGAACGGCGGCTCGGCGTGGTTCGGCTACGTGTTCGCCTGCGTCGAGCATCCGCGCCTCCAGCGCGTTGACAAGTGCGACCGCAAGACGAAAAAGACGACGATCAAGTATCAGGTCGACGGCGAAGACGTGGCGTCTCTGGACCAAGCCGCAGAGCGACTGAATGCACCTCCGGTCGTCACGCAGGAGATGCGAGCCGCTCTTGATGCCATCGGTTCCGAGTATGGCGATCATCGCAAGTCGCTTGGGTATTCGACGCTCAAGAAGCTCGAAAATTGCGGGCTGATAGAATGGGGTGATCGCGGCATGTGCCGGGTCACGGCGCAGACGTAACGAAAGGGCCGCGATCATGACCGAACACGTAGGACCGATTGGGTCGGGCCATGGACCGCTAAATCCGTGGAGCCACCCTCGCGACTGGAAGTGCTACGCGATCCGATATCTCGGTCGCACGTCGGGATTCGAGTGGACATTCTCGGAGGCGTGCAAGCTGATGCGCGCGATCCCAATCCGGCATTCGGTCGAGATTATCAACCCGGATGGGACAGTGAATTTCCATCTGCCCGGCCGGAAACCAAGTGATGATGACGCGAATGCGGGAGATCTCAAGCCGCGCCGCGCCGTCATCGACGAACCAGAAATCTAACAAGGGCCGAGCAGATGAGCACCGCAGTCATGGTGATATGCAAGGGCTGCGGCGGCGCGATAGTCTCGCCAGGGCCTCGCATCACCTTCACCGGCATGCTGGGCGAATATCATGTCTCATGCGCTGCCGCAGCATCTTCGGATTGGGCTCGAGCCGACGAGCGCAAGGCCATAGCCGCAAAGGCTCGCGAATATGCCAGTCACTATCCGCCGTCGTCGGACGGCATGAACACGTTCGTCATACTCGCAGAGTGGATCGAGAACCGTTAAGAAAAGGCCGCACACATGGATGTCAAAGCAGTCATCGAGACGACGCTCAAAGCTGAGATCGTCAAGGCCTTGAATGCGGCGCCAGACGCTATTGAGAAGCTTGTAAACGCTGCCATTTCCGCTCCCGTCGATAAGCTGACGGGCAGCAACGATCGAGGATCATGGGGTGAGAAGGTGCCGTATCTCGATTTTCTGATTGGCGACGAAATTCGCCGCGCAGCCCGTGATGCTGTCCAAGAGGTGTTCGCCGCGAACATCGACATGGTAAAAGCAGCAGTTAAGGCCAAGTTTTCGACCGACAGTATCGTGGACGCGTTCGCGATAGCGCTTGTTGAGACAGGCCGGAAGGACTGGAATATCAAGGTCCAGTTCGAAGCCGAGAAGAGCCGTTAACAATCTGTCAGGAATAGGCCGAGTTTTGAACGCCCGATTTGATCACGGGTACGCTGTGGCGGCCAGCGTTTAAAGTTCAAATGACACTGGCGGGCCTCGAAAACCCGATGGTGAAAGCCGCCACAACTTCAACCCTAAACGCAAACGGCCGATTGACACCCTGCCGCAAATCAGTCAAAACGGCGGCAGAATTTGGGCGGAACCTCAGCTGCACGAGTTAACGCAGAGCTGAGCGCTTGGTGGCTTAGTCCACGCCGGGCAGGAATACGCCCAAAGCAATTTCAAAATATCCCAGGAGACACACGGCTTGAGAGAGCTGCAGCAAGTCCTATCCTCACTCCCGGCCTTGCTCAAAGCGCTCCCCGTGCTGGTCGCCTATATCATCCTGCTCAAGATCGCGCTGGCTCACATCCGTGACTGGCACGGTGCTGTCCAGGGCCAAGACGCAGCCTACACCCTCGCAGGCCTGTCCGCCATCATCTGGGCGCTCAGCCGGTGACCGCCTATCTTTCCGACGCTGACCTCACAAGGATCACAGCCCAACTCGAGGTTTCGGATGGATTGGGCCGTCTGGTACAGCCTGCAGCGCCTCCAGGAGCAGATCGCAGACCTCAAGGACGAGACACACGAGATCAAGCTCCTCACGCAGCGCCTGGCCATCATCGCCGGCCTATGGGGCGTGGTCTCAGTCCTCGGCTACAATTCCCCGCTCGCTCAAGAGCTGGTCACAAACATCGTCAGATCGTACCTGAGCAAACATTGACCCGCGCCTGTGACGCCGCCAAGATCGCTCTCGTTGCGATTGTCGCATGGATCATCGTAGGCGGCGTGATCGGGGCCATCCAATGACAAAGACCACCATGCACCTCAAAGACGTAGACCACGCAGTGCAGGACACAATGTCAGCCCTGCGCAAAGCCATCGCCGAGAACATCGCGCACGATGACCTGTTCGAGCTGGCCAGTGTCCGCAAGTGCGCTGAAAACCTCTGCGAGGCCATCCGCCGTCAGATTGACCAGGACATCCGCATGCAGGATGATACCGCAACGTGGTCGAAGCTGTCCGCATGAGAGACGATATCCCAGTCATCCGCCGCAAAATGTGCTCGGACCTCCTGGACTACATCTGCGACGAGCTGGCCTCTGGCAGGCCGATGAGCAAGATTTGTGACGAGCCGGGAATGCCGTGCTCAATGACGGTTCGTAAGTGGTTGAGGCAGGAAGAGAATTCTGCCGACCTTGCGAAATACGCGCGTGCACGGGAGGCGCAAGCCGACGCGCTGGCCGAGGAGATCATCGAAATTTCCGACGCGACCGGCGATCCTCAGCGCGACCGGCTCCGCGTGGATGCCCGCAAATGGTATGCCTCGAAGCTCAATGCCCGTGCCTACGGCGACAAGATCGAGGCCACGCACGAGGTCGGTGATCGGCTGGGATCGCTGTTGAGCAAGCTATCGCCGACGGTCATCCCCGGACATGCTCGGGGCGAGGACTGATTTGGGTACCAATGGTACCCCACGCATGCTAGTGTCACCCCATCGTTAAAATGGGAGCCGACATGAGCAAAGACCAGCGACTATCGATGCGGATATCAGACGAGCTGCACGACCATCTCAAGGCTGCGGCAAAGGAACAAGACCGGAGCATTGCCTATGTGGCCGAACGCGTTCTGATGACGCATTTTCGAGGAACGCCACAGGTCACAACTCAAATGATCAGGGACGTTGCTAGGTTCGACTCTCGTCCCGCCAGCCCCGTCCCAAAACCGGGGAGGGGATGATGGATTTGGCGAGTTTCGAAATAAGCAAAGACGACTGGGCGACGACGCGACGATGCTTTTCTTTGGCAATGGCCAAATATCCGTCAGGCACGCGAATTGGAGACAACTTGCGTTGTGGATTTGATGCCGTCGCAAACGCGCATATCATGCTGCCGCCAATGGTGGACTGGCAGTCTATCGAGACAGCGCCGAAAGACGGGACCGACATCCTGATCCATTGCCAGGACGAAAACGTGATCGTTAGCGCCAAATGGCGATCGAGCTACGCTGACGGACAGGGTGCTTGGTTTACGACAGACCCGATCGACCGCCTGCTCTGGATCCAATGCCCGACGCATTGGTGCCCTATGCCGTTTCCACCGTCAAAGGACCCCTGACATCACCGCCACCCAGCGCTCTGCCCAAGACAAAGTGCTCGAACTGCTCTCGGACCGCTGGTGGCGGCTGTCGAACCTGTACTACATCCAGGACGAAACGGGCGCGGAGGTCAAGTTCACGCCCAACGACGCCCAGCGCCAGTTGTGGGACGACATTCACGCCAACAACGTGATCCTCAAGGCGAGGCAGCTCGGGTTCAGCACGTTCGTTGCGATCTTCATTCTCGACACCTGCTTGTTCCGGGGCGGGACCGAGGCGGGCATCATCGACCTGAACCTAGACGATGCCAAGAAGAAGCTCGACAAGATCAAGTACGCCTACAAGCGCCTGCCCGAGGAGATCAGAGCCGAGATCAGCGTTGTCGTCGAGAACCAACATCACCTGCAGTGGTCCAACGACAGCAAGGTAACGGTCGGCGTCAGTCATCGCGGCGGGACGCTCCAGATTCTCCACGTGAGTGAGTTCGGCAAGATCGCGGCTCGCTTTCCCGACAAGGCCCGCGAGATCAGGACCGGCGCATTCGGCACGATCCACAACGGCTCGATGATCATCGTCGAGAGCACTGCGGAGGGTGCAGCCGGCGACTATCACGACATGGTCAAGACCGCGCAGGCCACGAAGGCCTCAGGCAAGAAGCCGAGCGGGCAAGAGTTCAAACTGCACTTCTTCCCGTGGCATCGCCACATCGGCTACGTGCTCCCAGCCGAGAGCGTGGTCATCTCCTCGGACATGGAGGAGTATTTTCGCGAGCTGCAGGCCAAGCACGGCATCTCGCTCTCGCCTGAGCAAAAGGCCTGGTACACGGCCAAGCGCAAGATCGTCGGGCCCGACGACATGTTCCGTGAGTATCCGAGCTATGCCGACGAGGCATTCTACGCCTCGATCCAGGGCGCCTACTTCGCGGTGCAGATGACCAAGGCACGGGAAGAGCGGCGCATCGGCACCGTGCCGCTCGATCCGTCCCGGCCGGTGAACACGTTCTGGGACATCGGCAAGAACGACAACACGACGATCTGGTTTCACCAGAACCACGGGCGCATGCACCACTTCGTCGACTACTACGAGAATTCCGGCGAGGGCGTCGAGCACTATGCCCGCATCCTGAGCGAGAAGGCCTCGCAGCGCAAGTGGACCTACGGCGTGCACTACGGCCCGCACGATCTCGACCATAGCAACTGGGTGCTGCCCGGCCGCGAGACGATCAAGGACGTGGCGGCCCGGCTCGGCATCAAGTTTCACGTAGTCAAGCGGGTGCCCAACAAGTTCGATGCGATCGAGGCGGCGCGCAACATGCTGCCAACGTCGTGGATCGACGAGAAGCACTGCGAGCGCGGCATTCAGTGTCTCGACAACTACCGCAAGGAATGGGACGAGCGCCGGGCGCACTTCCGGGACGAGCCGCTGCACGACTGGGCAAGCCACGGCGCGGACGGGTTTATGACAGGGGCTTGCGGGTTCCGGGCTGTTGTGGCTGCGGCCACGAGCGAGCGCCGCCGGCCGAGAGTGGGAGCAGTGGCATGACCTGCAGTTGGTGCGCCGCAAAGACGGACGAGCAGAGGCCTCTGGCGCGGCGCGTCCTGAAAGCGATTGCGGAGCACAAAGTGGGAGAACCAACAATTGCCTGATGGCATGATGCCGTTCAACGACGTATCCGGCGACACGCACGACGACGGGGAAAAGAAACCCGAATTCGACAAGGCCGCCGTGCTGAAGGTCCTCCGCGAGGAAAACGCG
>JAHEGZ010000005.1 GCA_024644865.1 Aurantimicrobium sp. | reverse complement strand
AGCAGGATGCGCGTTGCCGAGTCGGCCCGCAGGGCATCTAGTAGCTCGGGGCTGGTGCGAGCCACCGCGTCGCGATCGAGCTGCTCGCGCGAGAGTGAAAGTCGCGCTTGGAAGTCGTGAGACATGCTCTACCGCTATCTGTGGGCACCTGTGCGATGCGTGGCGTTCGAGGGGTTTTTCCCCTTCGCGACCTAGCCTTGTGACATGGCCAGATCTCATCTCATTTTAGCGGCGCTCGCCTCGTCGGTTGTTCCCGGATTTGACCCCACGGGCTCGCAATCGTTGAGCACTGGCACGCAAGGTGAGTTTGATACCGCGCTGGTTCGCGCTGCCGCTGGTGCCCAGTATGTGGTGCGCGTCCCGACCAGCGCTGGCACCACCAACGACCTGATCAACCAGACTGTCGCCCTGACCGCTATGACACAGGGCGTTCGCTCCAGACTGGGATTCGACGTGCCCAACGTCATCGGTCGCGCGCCCTTGTCAGACACGTTCGGCGTGGTTTTCGACTTCCTGCCCGGTCGCATCATTTCACTGGCCGACTTCGACCAAAACTTCACGCTGTCGATGCTGGTCGGGCGGGCAACGGCGTCGATTCACCAGCTTCCCACAGGGTTTGTGGCGGAGGCGGGCCTCCCGGTTTTCAGCGCTGCCGAAACTCAGCGCCAGAGTGCTGAGCTCGTAGGGCGCGGTCGTGCCACCGGCTTGCTACCGGCGGCATTGGTCGCCCGATGGGATGAAGCAATCGCCGACGACACCCTCTGGCAGTTCGAACCGACGGTCATTCACGGGTCGCTCGGGGTCGACCGGTTCGTGATCGGGGAGGATTCCGTTACCGGCGTGCTCGGCTGGGGCTCCATGCGCGTGGGCGACCCCGCATGGGATTTGCACTGGGTGATCAGCCTGGACTCCGAGTCGCAGGCCGAAGCGTTTGGCTCGTACACGAGCATCCGCCTCTCGAGCGTCGATCCGAAGATTCGTCAGCGCGCCGTGCTGTACTCGGAACTCGAACTCATGCGCTGGCTGATGCACGGCGTTGAATTGCAGCGCCAAGACATCATCGACGACGCGGTTGCCCTGCTCGACCGACTGGTCGACACTGTTCGCGAAGAAGAAACAAACACGGTTGGCCAAGAAGAAGCGCCCGTTCTTAACGTTTCGGAGGTCGAGAGCCTGCTGGCCTCGACGCCCGAGATCGAGGATGCGCCCGCCAACGAAACCGCCGAGGTGTTTGCGCCGACCGAGCCCTACAGCTCGACGCAAGAGATGCTTTTCCCCTCCCCTGCAGAGATTGAGGAGCGGCCGTTCGCCGACGAGTCGGGTCACGTGTATGACGAGCCAGTGCTTTCTCAAGACGAGATTGCGACTGCTCCGACCGAGGTTCTCGGCGAGCAGGTCGACGAGAACGGTGCACCTCGCCCAGAACGCGATGCTCCGCGCTGGAGCGACGAACCCTTCTAGGGTTTATCGACAAGGCGCATTAGCGCTCGTAGACGCTCTGCCAGAGCTCGAGAAGCTCTGCCTCGCCAAACACCCGCTCCGGTCGGATGACCTTGTCATCAGCCACGAAGTAGAACGCCACATCGACGCTCTCGAGCGGCACCTTCTTCCAGGTGGCGAACGCCAGGCGATACAGCGCCAGCTGCAGCTTGCGAACCTCGAGGTCGAGCGCGTCGCTGGGCGACTTTCCGGTCTTCCAATCGACGATGTCGTAGCGAATACCCTCCGGGCTCTCGTGTCGGTAGATTGCGTCAATCTTGCAGATCACGATGTTGCGGCCCAGCGGGAGCTGAATCTCGAGTTCGACCTCGTAGGGCGTAAGCTGACCCCACTCGCTGGCTTCGAATGTGGCCTCGAGCGCGGCCAGCTTGGCCTCGTCGTAACCGGCGATGTCGCCCTGAGCACCGACGCCTGAGGTGAACGCTGCGTCAGCAAGCTCAATGTCGTGCTCGCTGTCTGCCCCGGCGGTGACAGCGTCGAAAGAGAAACCCTCATAGTCAGCGCCAAAAGCGGGAGCCTCGAAGTCGATACCCTCGAGCTCGATTGCCTGCTTACCGCGCGACTCCACCCAGGCGTGAAAGATGGTGCCCAGCATGGTGGCGCGGTACGGCTGGGTTGGCAGTGGTCGACGCATCGCCTGAGCGACCTTGCGGGGGTCATCGATGAAGTCTTTGAACTTAGATGCGGCCACTCGAACGGGCAGCGGCAGCGGGCGCACCTCGAGCAGACGATCTCGTTCGGCCACAAGCAGACGAATGTCTTCGGCCAGGTCGGGCGAGGGCTCATTTGTCGCAAATCGAACCATCTCGGCCGCCTTACGCACGCGGGATTCGCGCTGTTCAAGCGGTGGCAACGGCCACATCACGGTCAAACTCTGTGTGCCCTCAGGTGGTGTGGCGTAGACAGAGTCGATGGGCAACTCAATGTCAGGGTTGACCGACGCGATGTCTCTCAAATACTCGTTAGGCGGTGCAGGCTTAGCGTTACCTGCCCAGAACGAGCCGCTGACCATGACGTGCTGCATTGAACGAGTAACAGCGACATAAGCAAGTCGGCGCTGCTCGTTGAGGTACCGAGCTTTCACCCCGTTTTTGTGTCGCGCGAAGTCTTCAGCCAGTTCACGCATGTCACTGGCCGTGCGCCACGCCCACCACGGTTGGAGGTCGCGGTAGTCGCTGCGCAGCTCGTCGGGCAGTTTGCCAAACTCGTCGATCCAGGTTTTGGCGTTGCGGGTGTCGGTGCCGGCAGCCGGGGTGGCCTGGCGCGGAACCGCAACGAGGTGCCACTCGAGACCCTTAGCCCCGTGGATGGTCATCAGTTGCACCACGCCGGGCTCAGGTTCGGCAGCCGCCGGGCTCATGCGATCGCGACGTTCGGCGTCTTCGAGCCAGGCGAGGAATGCACCGAGAGTGGGAATTGTGGCCGTGCCTAGGAAGGTGCCCACCGCATCCATGAAGGCCGAAATGACAGGCTCGACCGAGGCGGTAGTGTCGTTGGCCTCGCCCTCAATGTCGAGGTCGAACGCTTGAAGTACAACCGTGACGAGCTCGCGCAGGTCGAGTCCGGCGCGGCGGCGAAGTCCGGCGATGAGTTGCCCCGCCTCGCGCAGGCGTTCAAAACCGACCTGACTCAGGTGGGCCAAAGCACCGTGCTCTTTGTCTCTGCGGTCGGCGATGAAGTCGAGGGCGTCAACGAGACTTGCTCCGTCTTCGGCAGACACCGACTTGGCCAAGGCATCTTTGACGGTGTCGCTCAGGAGCTTGTGGGAGTAGTCATGCTCTGAGAGCCACTTGGCAGTTTTATTGAGCGCCTTGAGATCGCGGGGTGCGATGCGCCAGCGTGGACCCGAGAGCAGTCGAATCAGCTCAGAGTCGGCTGACGCAAAATGCATCACCCGAAGTGCACAGACCAGGTCGACGATGACGGGATCGACGAGCAAGCCACCCAGACCGACCACGCGGTAGGGAACATCGCGCTTATCGAGCGCACGCTTGAACGGCTCGAGATCGGCTACTCGGCGCACAAGCAGTGCCGCCGTCGGCTTCTCGATGTCTTCGTCTTTACCGACACCCGGGCGAGGCTTCCACGTGGAAATGTTGCTGTCGAACCACTCGGCAACCGCGGTTGCCTCTTCATCGACGGTCTCGGGATACACAATCGTGAGTGAACCGGTGCTTGCCTCGCTTCCCAGCTTGAGCTCGGGTGATGACACGTCTGACTCTTTGGGCAACGGCGCTGCGATTGCGTTTGCCGCATCGAGCACCACCTGCGGGTTTCGCCAGCTGTGCGGCAGGGTGAAGATGCGGTGTTGTGCGTTCGGAGCGTACTTGTCGAAGAACGGCTTGGTGTCCATGCTGGATGCGCTCGCCCCGCGCCACCCGTAGATGGCCTGGTTGGGGTCGCCGACGGCGGTGACAGCGACACCACGGAACAGGGTCGACAGCAGCTCGATCTGAACGCTCGAGGTGTCTTGATACTCGTCGAGTAGAACGACCTTGTATTGGGAGCGAAGGACCGATCCGACCTCGGGAAATCTTGTGACGATTTCGTAGGCGCGCGCGACTTGGTCGCTGAACTCCATGAATCCGTTGGTTTGTTTCTGGGCTTCGTAGGCGTGAACAAGGTCAACAACGAGGGGCAATGACTTTGCGACTTCGACAGCGCGCGCGATAGTGCCGAGGTGTGCCTTCGTGGCTTTGGCGGGCTCGAGCACGGCAATGGCGTCGATGAACTCCTGACCGAAGGAGGCAACCAGTGCGGGGTCAATCATGTTG
This sequence comes from Aurantimicrobium sp., assembly GCA_024644865.1. Classification (GTDB taxonomy): domain Bacteria; phylum Actinomycetota; class Actinomycetes; order Actinomycetales; family Microbacteriaceae; genus CAIOLM01. The sequence continues at coordinate 75,996 of JAHEGZ010000005.1, read as the reverse complement.
TCGTTGATGGCGCGCGCGAGGTTCAGAATTCCGTCGGCGACGTCGTCGAGCTTTTTGTCGATGTCGAGCATGTCTTGACGGTCACCCCCTCGGGCAATCTCGAGTGCGAGCTGCCAAGCTGTTGCCTCAGACATGATTCCGGCATCGGGGTCCCGACCGATGAGGTGCGCGTAGTCGCCGAAAATACGGTTGGCAAAGGCGTTGTAGGTGGTGACAGTGGCGCCGAACATGTCGTCGTTGTTGCCAGCGGGAATGGTCAATCCCGAGGCGGCAAGCCCGGCCAAACGATTGCGAATGCGTTCGGAAAGCTCACCGGCGGCCTTGCGGGTGAACGTGAGGCCAAGCACCTCTTGCGCAGTGACCATGCCGTTTGCCACGAGGTAGACAACGCGGTTGGCCATGGTTTCGGTTTTGCCACTGCCCGCACCAGCGATGACGATGGAGCTTTCGAGCGGCGCCGAGATGATGGCCGCCTGCTCGAGCGTGGGCGACGGCTGCTTGAGGGCTGCCGCTATCTGGTTTGCCGAGTACTTTTCGTTCATGGTTAGGCCGTCACCGCCTGGATGACGTGAATGCGCTTCGACCAGCCGCTGTCAAACTCACCCTTGACCTCGCGGGTGTAGACGACCGCAGAGAACTCGCTGCCGCCCATGCCCTGAATGGCCTTGGCGATGAGTTCGCGCATTTGCGCCGCAGAGCGAGGAGCCACGGTTTCGCGCTCGGAATCTTCGGGCTCGAAAGCGGTTTGCACGATCTCGTCATAAGTGAACACGTCGCCGCTGTCTTTGTTGAGATAGAGCAGTTTGGCGCCGGACGAGGCGGTGGAATCGGTGACCTCGGCGAATCCACCGTTGACCAAAGCGAACTGATAGCACGCGAGCTGCAAGTGCTCTTCGCCTTCTTTTTTGCTGACCGGGTATTTCGACGTCTTGAGGTCAACGATTTCAATCGAGCCGTCGGGGAGCTGCTCGAGACGGTCAACGCGACCGCTGAGGTTGCCGCCTTCGAGGTTGATCGAAATCGTGCACTCCATGTCGACCACGGTGCGACCGGACGCGTTGAAGTCGCGAATGTAGTCGGCAAGCCCGGCGAGCATCTTTTTGACGCGCACCTTTGAACGCTCCGACTCCCACTCCGGGGTGATGGCCAGCTCGCTCCACTGGGGAGCAATCTGCTGCCACATGTCTTCGACATCGAGCGACATCGACGGGTCACGGAACGATCGCTCAAAAACGGCGTGCACGAGGGTGCCGATTCCGGCCGAGGAACCACCCTGCCAGCCCACCGTGCGGTCGATAAACCAGCTGAGCTGGTTGTCTTCCCACTTTTCGAGGCTCGACGGCGAAACGTGCACCAACTCGGCGTCGGTGCCGTCTTTGAGCGAGAGGTCGTGGGGCGTGGATGGATCGAGCAACCCCAGCCACAAATCAGGATGCGCGCCCGCAACGCTGTTGCGCCCAAGCGCCGCCAGCGCGGCGGCACGGTCGCGCGCGCGCTCGTTTCCCTCGGGATGCTCACGCAGCTCGGTCACGAGCTCGCGCCGCAGGTGCCCGACCATTCCGCGCAGGCTCAGCGGATACTGCTCGGTGGAGTCAGCGCGGTTGACGGATTCTTCACCCTGGGGCAGGTGCTTCACGGCAAGACGAACGAACGGCGACTCGACCTCGTCGGCCCCGGAGCGCGAGGAGACGATCAGGTGACGTCGGGCACGAGACACAGCAAGGGCTAACATGCGCAGTTCGTCGTCGAGCACGTCTTTGCGCTCGTCGATAAGGTCTCGCTTCTCGCGGGTGAGCGCGTTGGCGTGCAGCAATGAGCTGCGCAGACGCAAATTTGGCCAGCCACCGTCTTGAACCGAGGCGACAACCACGACATCAAACTCGGCGCCGATGACCGCAGCCGGAGTGCACACGAGCACCGCATCGACCTCGGACTGACTGGCCAAAGTGTCTTCGGGAACCTCGGAGGCCAGCACGGTAGCGATGAAGTCTTGCGGGCGGCGCGAGGGTTCCCGCTCGACAAACCGGCGGGCCGCGGTAAAGAGCGCCAGGACCGCATCGAGATTGCGATTCGCCTCGTCTGCGATGACGCCCGTGCCCGCAGCCTCGGCACTCCAGGCGGCGGCCAGACCGGAGTGCGACCACACCTCCCAGAGGAGTTCTTCGATGGTGGCGCTGGGCATCGTGCGCAACCGAGCCAGTAGCTCGACGAGCGACGACAGCTTGCGGGCGGCACGCATGTCGAACCCAGCCACCAAGACTTCACCGGCAATGGCCAGCGGTAACAGCTGTTCACCTGTGCGCTTTCCGCCATCGGCGAGCTCGTCGTGGCGAAGTGCCTGACGAAGGCGACGCACTTCGATGATGCTCAGCCCGACAAGGGGGCTGGTAAGCATGTCGACGGCAGAATTCGAGTCGATGGACCGCATGCCGACCGCGACAGCCACAACGCGAAGCAAGTCGCGCGAAATCGCCTGGTCATTGAGGGTGCGGTCGGAGACGAGCGTGCGCGTGGGCACCTCGGCGACGGCGAGCGAACGAGCGAGGTCGGGAACTTCACGCCCGGATCGCACGATGACGGCCATCTTGGCGAAGTCGACGCCCTGGTGAATGTGAAATTCGCGAAGTCGCCTTGCGATGGCGGCGGATTCGGATGCGCGGCTACTGCGCAGCATGACCGAAAGGCCCGATTCATTCCCGGCGGCGAGCACCGCCTCGGCCACCGTTGCAGCGCGCTGAGGGCCGGCCCGGTTCACACCGGTTCGGCCCACAATGTCGCTGACGAGTCGTCGTACCGAAGGGCCGTGGCGATACACGAATGAAAGCTCGAATCGCCGGGCGGGGACGGCGAGGGTTTCGGCGAGCGCACCCAGAACGGTAGGCGTGGCGCCACGGAACGTGGTTGCCGTTTCGTCGGGGTCGCCGAAGATGACCACCGGCACACCGCGAGCGGCGAACTGGCGCAGGATTTCGATTGCTCCGACTGTGAGTTCTTGGGCGTCGTCGACAACGACAACACGCACACCCGCCATCACGGATGGATCGGCGAGAGCCACCGCGGCCTGACGCATGAGAGTGGCGATGTCGAAGTGCTCGGATCGCCCCAGCGCCAGGGCGTCTTCGTATTCGCCCATCCAGAAGTCGGCAGCGGCAACCCACTCGGGAACCCCGCGTTCGACACCGAGCCCACGCAAAGCTGCTGGGCTGAGCCCCAGCTCAGTGCTGCGAGCAAAGAGATCGCGCAGTTCGGTGCGGAAGATGCGACTCTGGCGCACCTCAAGACCGAGCTCTGCAGGCCACGCGACACCTCGGTTTTCATGCTTGAGCAGGTCGGCAAGGATTTTGTCTTGTTCGGCGCCGGTGAGCATGCGCGGCGGCTCGACGCCGCGTGCCATGGCACCCTCGGCAGCCAGCGAGAACGCGACCGACATGGGCGTGCGGGCAAGCGGCCCGTTTGTGGCAACGCGAAGTCGTTCTGCGAGCGCGAGCCGCAGGCGGTTGGCGGCCAAACGCTGCGGAGTGAGGACGAGAATGTGGTCGGCGCTGATCTGGTGTTGCTCAACGCGACTGGCAACGAACTCAATCAGGGTTGCGGTTTTGCCGGAGCCCGGAGCACCCAGCACAGCGGCGCTGTCGCGAGGCCCTAATTGCACGACTGCGGTCTGAGAGTGGTCGAGAGTGACAGCACGAAAAACCTCGGCCGGAGCGCTAAAAGCGGGGCCGGACTCGGGGGCCGAACTGGGGGCAGAAGTGGGCTGTGAAGGCATCAGAACCACGGTAGCGGTTGGCACTGACAGCGAAGAGGTAATGTTGCAGATGAATCGACGAAAGGTTGTCTGAACGTGGAAATCCGCATCGGCATCGTGAACACCGCCCGTGAACTCAGTTTTGAGAGCTCGGACTCCGCTGCAAACATCGAGAGCGCAGTTGCTGCAGCGCTCAGTGGCAGCGCACCGTTCCTGAAGCTCAGCGATGAGGCAGGCAAGGTCTACCTCATTCCCACCGCAACCCTCGGATTTGTTGAAATCGGTGACGACAAGGTTCGTCGTGTCGGCTTCGTAGCCTAACGAGACTCCAGCACCATGGAACTTCTGTTTGTCGCCCTTGGTGGTTTGATCATCGGACTCGTTGTTCGCTACAGCCTGCCCGGTCGCAACATGACGGGTGCAGTTGTGATTCCGGGCCTGGCTACCGCTGGTGCCGCTGTGATCTGGGAGATTCTGACCTGGCTACGGATGCCCTACAACAGCCCGTGGATCTGGGTAATCACTTTCGGCCTTGTCGCCATCAAGAGCATCGTTGTCGACGTCTGGTTGGTTCGCAGGCGGAAAAAGCATGATGAGGCAGCCTTCGAGGCAGCCGTCAAGGGTGCGCGCCGAGCCTGACCGGTCGGCGCAAGATTCGGGCGTGCTTAGGCAGTGAGCCCGAGCGCATCCATTCGCTTGGAGTGGGCGCCCATCAGATCAGTAAAGACCGGCTCGAGTCGCGACTCTTCTGATCCATCACCCGAAAGTCGAAGAGCACTTCGAGCAACCAGCTGAGTGTCGCCCATCAGGCGACGACCCCACATGGCCAGGCGTGAGGCCAGCTTGGGGTCTGCCACAATGCCCTTGCGAATTGCGGAGGCGAGCACCTCACCCGTGCGGTCGGTACTCAAGATTTCGTGAACCGTTTCGCGCTGCTTTTTCTTGAGTGAACCAGCCAGGGCTAAGAAGAATTCATTCAAGAAGCTGCTGGTCAGGTAGACACCCAGGAGCGTTTCGTACCAATCACGCCCCACGGTCAACGACTCAAACCGGTCGATGTCGGCGGTGAAGGGTTGCATCGCGGCGGCCGGTTCGACCTTGAGTTGACGCAGGATCTCGACCATTCCGTGGTGCTTGGCCAGTGCCTCCCCCGCAACCAAGCTCAAATCGGCCTTATGGGCTAAGTCGGGCGCTTCACTCACTGCGCGAGTAAGCGACTCAAACACGGACAGTTCGAAGTAGGCCACCTGACCGAGGTAAGAAATCGCGTCTGGCGAGATGTCGACCAGGTCGATTTTTCCACTGGAATCCGATTGTTCTGAGCGTGGAGTCAGAGCCAGGGTTGCCACCTTGGCGCGACGCTTACGGAACCACTCAAACACGAATCCAGCTTATGCCTTGTTCGGAATATATATAGGCGCGCGGGGTAGACTTGAAGGGTTGCTGCAGAACGATGGATTCGCGGCCCTACGCCTGTAGGTGATGAAAAACGAGGCGTAGAACTCTTTTCTCACTAGGTACAGGCGTTTTTTCTATGACTTTTATTGACTTGGGCATTGAGCCCGACATTGCGGCAGCACTCGAGGCCAAGGGCATTCTTGAGCCCTTTCCGATTCAGGAGCAGACCATCCCGCTAGCACTCGGCGGCCAGGACATCATCGGCCAGGCCAAGACCGGTACCGGAAAGACTTTCGGCTTCGGACTTCCCCTCATTCAACGCCTTGGCGTTGACCCCGAGAAGGGTGTCAAGGCGCTCATTGTGGTGCCGACGCGCGAACTGTGCGTTCAGGTAACTGAAGACCTCGAGCTCGCCACGGGCAACCGCAACACCATGGTCGCCTCGATTTACGGCGGCAAGGCCTACGAAGGGCAAATCGAGCAGATCAAAGCTGGCGCTCAGATCATCGTCGGAACCCCGGGCCGCCTTCTCGATCTTGCCAACCAGCGACTGCTCAGCCTCAAGGATGTTCAAGAAATCGTTCTCGACGAGGCCGACAAAATGCTCGATCTGGGATTCTTGTCAGACATCGAGAAAATCTTTGCTCAGGTTCCCGAGAACCGTCACACCATGCTCTTCTCGGCAACGATGCCCGGCCCGATTGTCGCACTTGCTCGAAAGTTCATGAACAAGCCGATTCACATTCGCGCGACCGACCCCGACGAGGGCATCACGCAGGCGAACATCAAGCACCTCGTTTACCGCGCACACTCGCTCGACAAAGACGAAGTAATTGCGCGCATCCTGCAGGCTAACGGCCGTGGCAAGACCGTCATTTTCACTCGCACCAAGCGGGCGGCATCACGCCTGGTAGAAGAACTTGCCGACCGCGGGTTCCCCGCCGTCGCCGTGCACGGTGACATGAGTCAGGAGGCTCGCGAGCGCTCGATGGCCGCCTTCAAAGCCGGCAAAAAAGACATTCTCATCGCGACCGACGTGGCAGCGCGAGGAATCGACGTTGACGACGTCACTCACGTCATCAACCACACCATCCCCGATGAAGACCAGACCTACCTGCACCGTGCCGGCCGTACTGGTCGCGCCGGTAAGACCGGTATCTGCGTGACGTTCGTTGACTGGGAAGACCTGCACAAATGGGCGCTCATCAACCGCGCACTCGAGTTTGGTCAGCCCGAACCCACCGAGACGTATTCCTCGTCGGCGCACCTGTTTACTGATCTGGACATTCCCGAGGGCACGCGCGGTCGCCTCAAGTCGACTCCACCGACCAAGGGCGTCGAGCGTGAACCTCGCGCGAGCAAGCCGGCCACCGAGCGCCCTACTCGCGAAGCTGCCGGAGAACACCACGACGGCAACAACCCAGCGCGTTCGCGCAACCGGTCACGCAACCGCCGCCGCGGCCCCGGTCTCGGCGGATCTGCTTCTGTCTCCTGAGACTTTCGCCCGCTAGCATCGGTTTCGTAGGACACGAAACCAACGGGGGTTTACGAGCATGCGCATCCGCAATCTGGTCATGGCTTTCATCGCGGGCATCGCGATGGTGCTGGGCTCGGTAAGTGCTGCTCAGGCGGCGACTCCCGAAACCGTAGATTTCTATCTGTCGGGCCCGAACGTGATGAACACATTTACCAACGGCGCCATCGTCGAAACTTTTGACACCTTCACCGCCGGAACCGCCTGCCCGACGACCTGGCCAACCGTGGGCACGATAACCGTCAGCGGTTCGGGTGCCGGGTGTCGCATCAAGAACGCGGATGCCTTCGGTGGCGCAACCGCCGGTGTCGGCTCGGCCGCGGTCACGCGACCTTCGGGCAACGGCACCAAATATGTCTCGGTCGAGACCAATTCGACAGTGACGCTGTCGTTGAACCAAGCCGAAACATACTTGGGATTTTGGTGGTCGGCCGGAGACGCACGCAACTCCATCAAGCTCTACTCGGGTGGCACGGGCGGCAGGCTTGTGGGCACCTTCAGCACGGCATCGCTTGTCACCATGCTGAACGGCGGATCCGGGACGATCCGAGCACTCGACGGCACCACCTACGACACCTGCGACTACTACGGCAATCCGGTTCGCACCTCGGCGACCTGTGGTGGTGGTCGCGAACCCTTTGCCTACGTTCACCTTGTGGCGACCGGTGGCCTAAATTTCGACACGATTGTATTTAGCCAAGGCTCCGGCGGTGGTTTCGAGTTCGACAACATGGCCATCGCTCGGTTTGTCGCTCCCGATGAGTCACTCATCAGTTTTCCGCCAGATCTTCGCCCGGGCCACTCGTCACAAGCCGCGACCACCTGCGAACCGTTTGTGAGTTCGCTCGACTGGACCGCATCCAACTTTGCAAGCGCACCGACGTTTAGCATTACCCCGGCGCTCTCAAGTGACTTCACATTCGATGCCGACTCGGGTGAGTTCGCCGGGACACCGACGGCAACCCTTTCACAAACCACCTACACGGTTACGGCGACGGCAGGCAGTCAGTCCAAGCAGGCAACGTTTACGTTTGCAGTAACCGGGACGACGCCATGCCCAAATCCACCGCAACCGTTCTTGGTTGCGTCGAACACGCCACTTCTGACGGACACCTGCGGCCTGTACACCAGCGGTCTCGACTGGATTGCCAACGGCTTCACAGCCGCGCCTACTTTTGCAATTTCACCGAGCCTGCCCGGTGCATTCACGTTCGATGCGACCACCGGTGAGTTCTCGGGAACGCCCACGACAAACCTCAGCCGAACTACTTATACCGTCACTGCGACGAACGGGTCGGAGCAAGCATCGGGCACTTTCGATTTTGAGGTCGACGTCACGAATTGCGCGGCGCCTGAACCGATCCCCAACACTGGTTTATCGTTCGGAGTGCTCCCCGTGTTCGCCCTGGGGTTGATCGGTCTAGGCACACTTATCGCGGTCGCAAGTCGTCTTCGCAGGCGCGTCTAGCTCGACGCCCAGTACAGCGCTCGGTCGGGTTCGTTTTGCCCCGTAAAATCAAGAGGTGAGCGGAGTTTCTACAGAACTGGCCCTTTTGGCCGAAGTAGTCCCGCTCGCTATTGGCGCGGCGTTCACGCCGTCGCTTTTTGCCCTCCAAATTCTGACCACCTCATCGCCAAGATGGCGTTCGCGGTCACTGGCCTTTTTTCTTGGTTCGGCGAGCGCGTTCCTCTTAGCGTGCACGCTCTTGTTCGCCGGCTTCAGCCAACTCCCACACAGAAGAGATGGCGGGCAGGACATCTTCGGAGGAATCACCTGGCTTGTCGCCGCTGCGGTGTTATTGGGCGTTGCCGTCTGGCTGTTCTGGCCCAAACCGGAACTTGCCGCCAAGGTTGAAGCCGGACTCGTTGCCCGCATCGAGAGAACACACCTCCTCACCTTTTTCGGTGTCGCATTCTTGCTGAGCATCAAAGACGTCACGAGCTTTGCCCTCATTGTTCCCGCTCTGCACGAAACCGCTGACTCCCAAGTTGGATTCCTGTTCAAACTGGTAACCACTCTGCTGGTCTTCGTGCTCGCACTTTTCCCCGTGGTTTTTCCTCCGGTTTGGCGCGGACTTCGCGGCGAACAAGCTAAAAAAGACCTTGCTGTCGTTTACCGCTTCACGATGGATCACCAGTTCACCATTGTGGGCGTAGTCGCAGCTCTCTACGCGGTCTATTGCGTTGCGATGGGACTCGGGCCGAACGGGTTAGCGCTCTACTAGGCCAACGACGGATAGATCGGCTCGTAGCCGGTCGCCTCGTCGATGATGCGCTTGAGCATTTCAGGATCGGTTTGGTAGGAGCCAGGTTTATTCGGCTTGCGCGTGCCGTGATAGTCGCTCGACCCGGTGACGATGAGGTCGAACTCCTCGGCGTAGCGAGTCAGAGCGGCAAGACCATCCGGGTTCTTCTGGTTCTCGACGTGACCGAGTTCAAAGCCACCCAGGCCGGCAGCCTTCAGCAGCACCATGTGTTCGAGAGGCATGACGTGTGAGTGACGGCCTACCGGATGCGCAGTGATGGGCACCCCGCCAGCTTGACGCACGAGGCGAATGACCTCGGCTACGTCGATACCCGGGCTCGAGACGTAGTACTTGCTGTCTTTGGTCACGATGCGCTCAAAGAAATCGTTGGTGTCAGCCGCGTGTCCGAGACGAATCATGGCTGACGCCAAATGCGGGCGACCGATGCTCTTGCCGTCAGATTCGGCAAGCACGTCGTCCCAGGTGATCGTGTAATCGTCAGCCAAGCGTTCGGTCATCTCTTGCAGGCGAGGGATGCGCGCATCCAACGTATTGTTCACGGCCGCCAAAAGCTCTTCTTCTTCGGGATCAACGAGGTAGGCGAGCATGTGAACTCCCCCGCCTCGAGCACCTCGGGCGGTGATTTCCATGCCACCGATAAAAGTCATGCCCAATCGCGCGCACTCGGCGGCCGCCTCCGCCCATCCCGCGGTCGTGTCGTGGTCGGTCAGCGCCATGGTGCGAACGCCGGCTTTGTACGCCGCACGAACGACCTGCGTCGGCGTATCAGTTCCGTCAGAGACGTTGCTGTGCAGATGCAGATCTATCGGCTTTTGAGCCCGGAAAAACGCCTCCATGCTGTCATGCTAGAGCACGATGTTGCGCCGACCCCTTCGACTGGTTCTGAGCCTGATTGGGCTCGCTCTTGTCGTGCTGTTCGTCTGGCCCCAACTGTTCGGGCTCTCGCGCACGAATCCCTTCGCTTATCTGGTTGTTTCTCACGGAGCATCGGCAGCGGTGGCACTCGTCGCCATGGTCGTCGTTCTCGTGATTGGAATGATTGCTCGCAGGTCGAGAGGCACTCGCAGAGTCACTCGTTCGCTTGCGCTGTGGTTCTTGGTCTTCGCCGTCGTTTCGGCCGGTGTGGTCGCTCAGCGCGGATGGCGGTCGACCACGACCACACCCCATACGGCTCACATCACTGTTTTCTCCTGGAACACCATGGGCGCGAAAGCAACGCCCGCTGTCATTGCCAAGCTCGCGCTGGCTGCCCACGCGAACGTCGTCGCGCTTCCCGAGACCAACTATGGCGCGGGCAAGAAGATCGCCGAACTGATGGCGGCAGCAGGTACTCCCATGCGCATGCTGCACGCTCAGTTTGACCCGGTGTACTACGCGCACTCGACTGTGCTGCTGATCTCGCCGACGCTGGGGAACTACCGCCTCAAGACAGATATTGGTTCAACATCGTCTTCACCGTCGTTGGTTGCCATCGCAGATGGCAAACCCACCATCATTGCCGCTCACGCAATCTCACCCGAGGCGGTCTCGCTCGGGGCGTGGCGAAAAGACCTCACGTGGTTGGCCGGGCGGTGCTCGCAACCGAATGTGATCATGGCCGGGGATTTCAACGCATCCCTCGACAACCTTTCCGGTCTCGGACCCGCACCCATGGGCAACTGTGGAGACGCCGCACTCAAAATGGGCGCCGGGGCCGTGGGCACATGGCCCAGTTCATTGCCGACACTTATGGGCACTCAGATCGACCACGTCTTCTACTCAGCCGAGTGGCAAGCATCGGCATTTAGCGTGTTGACGAGCCAACCGAGTTCTGCCAGTGACCATCGCCCGATCACCGCAACACTCGTTCCGGTGGCAAACTAGCCCCATGAGCGACAAAGTACAGCCGAGCACCAAGAATCGGTCGACGACTCCGGCATCGAGTGTCTTTCAAAGCTATGTCGGTGAGCACTGGGCCGACCGAGCGGATGCCCTGCCGTCGCTTCGCGAACACGCCAAGTATGCCGCCGCCCGACGCCACGCCCTCAGCGCAAAGTTTGCCGGCGAGCGCCTGCTCTTCGAAGCTGGCCCCATGCAGGTTCGCTCAAACGACACGTTCTATGTTTACCGTGCTCACTCTGATTTTGCCTGGCTGACCGGATGGGGAAGCGACAGCGCGCCCGACGCTGTGTTGGTGATGGAGCCCACTGCCACCGGACACGAGTCAAGCCTGTACTTTCGGGGGCCGGCCGGCCGCGACTCCGACGAGTTCTACGCCAACCCCGACATCGGAGAGTTCTGGGTCGGACCGCGCCCAAGCCTTGCGCACGTGGCCGCTGACCTCGGGCTGGCTGTCTACGACCTGGCCGAGCTGCCCAGCTTCACCGGCTCAAAGATCACAACCCGCACTGTTCCAGGCGACGCTGACCTGGCGCGCGAAGTTTCGGAAATGCGCCTGGTCAAAGACGCCTACGAGATTGGTCAGATGCAGATTGCCATCGAAGCCACCTCCCGAGGATTCTCTGACATCGTGCGAGTGCTCCCCCTGATTGCGGGCAATCCTCGTGGTGAGCGCATTATCGAAGGAGCATTTGCTTCTCGCGCTCGACTCGAGGGCAACGGCGTCGGCTACGAAACGATTGCTGCCGCGGGTGCGCACGCGTGCATCCTGCACTGGATCAAAAACGACGGAACGGTCAACGCCGGTGACCTGGTTCTCATCGATGCGGGTGTCGAAGTCGATAGTTATTACACGGCCGACATCACCCGAACACTGCCGGCTTCCGGCACGTTCACGCCGATTCAGCGAAAGGTTTACGAGGCAGTGCGCGAGGCCGCTGACGCCGCGTTTGCGGTCATCAAGCCCGGCATCACCTTCCACGAGGTGCACGACGCTGCAATGGAGGTCATCGCCGCCAAGGTAGCAGAGTGGGGTTTCCTGCCGTTGAGCGCGCAAGAGAGCCTCAAGTTCGAGAACCAACATCACCGCCGCTACATGGTGCACGGCACAAGCCACCACCTCGGAATCGATGTGCACGACTGTGCCGCCGCCAGGCGCGAGATGTACAAAGACGGAATCGTGACCGAGGGCATGGTCTTTACGGTTGAGCCGGGTCTGTACTTTCAGCCCGACGACCTCACCGTTCCCGAAGAATTCCGCGGAATCGGCGTGCGCATCGAAGACGACATCGTCGTCACCAAAGACGGTGCAATCAACATGTCAGCCGGCATCCCCCGAACGGCTGACGAGGTCGAAGCCTGGCTTGCTCGGTAGGTTGGCTCACTCGTGATTCCACCAGTTGAGTGGCTTGGTTTCGTAGGAGGGCTCATCGGCCTGAGCATCTCGATTCCCCAGATCTATCGCGTCACTGCCACGCGCTCTTTTGTCGGCGTGAGCACCTCGACCTGGCTGATATTCACCACGATGGCTACGGGCTGGCTCGCGTACGGTTTCACCGTCGACAGCATCAGTCAGATTGTCACCAACACGATTAGCGCGGTGGCCACGGGAGTACTTTCGATCATCTTGTTGCGGCAGTGGATGAGCGTCACCTTGGCTGCTCTGATTGTCGCGGCACTCTGGGTCAGCGGGTTCACTCTCGTATTCTTCAGTAGCCCGCTCGTGGGCGCCATTTTCCTGGCCATCGGGCTCGGCAGTCGGCTACCCCAGCTCTTCACGTCGTTTGTGTCGATGCGACGGTCTCGAGCCACCGCGGTGTCTCGCATGACGTTCACCCTCATGCTTGTGTCGTCGCTGTGCTGGATTTTTTATGGCGCATGGGCCGGCCAAATCACCGTGTTCTGGTTCTCCATCATCACCTTGGTCATGAGCAGTTTCATCATCCTTTTTGAAACTGTCGCGAGGAGGCGTGCGCTCGCCCAGTCCGGGACTAACCTAGAAAGGTGAGTGGCGCACGCGTATTTGTCGCCCGCTTAGCCGGGTGCAACGTTTTCGACCCCGTGGGAGACCGCGTGGGTCGCGTTCGCGATGTCATCGTCGTCTACCGCGCCAACCACTCCCCCCGTGTTGTCGGTCTGTTGGTGGAAATTCCGGGCAAGCGTCGCGTCTTCGCATCCATCGGACGCATTGAGAGCATCAGCAACGGTCAGGTCATCACCACCGGGCTGATCAACACCCGCAAGTTTGAGCAGCGAGCCAGCGAACTGCGCCTGATTTCGGAGTTTCTGGGCCGTAAGGTCGCGTTCAACGACAAGACCGGCGATGCAACAGTCGAAGATGTTGCCATCAGTGAGACCGGCCCCGGCGAATGGGAAGTTAGCCAGCTCTTTGTTCGCCGGCCTCGCTTGGCCGCATCCCCGCTCACCAAAGGTGTCACTGCCCTGGTCGACTGGGATGCCGTCAAAGAAAAGAACACTCGCGGAGAGGCTCAGTCGGCCGAGCAGCTGATTGCCACTTACTCTGAGCTCAAGCCCGCCGACTTAGCAACCACGCTGCTTGATCTGCCGGAGGAGCGTCGACTCGAGGTTGCCGAGGAACTTTCGGATGACCGCCTGGCCGACGTGCTCGAAGAAATGGATGAGAGCGACCAGGTCACACTCATTACCCAGCTCGACGACGAGCGCGCCGCTGACGTTCTCGACGAGATGGACCCCGACGACGCTGCTGACCTGATCGCCCAGCTGCCTGATGAGCAGGGTGAGATGCTGCTCGACCTCATGGAGCCCGAAGAGGCCGAAGACGTTCGACTTCTGCTCAGCTTTGGTGCTGATACCGCTGGTGGTCTGATGACCACCGAACCCATCATTCTTTCGGCCGAGTCGACCGTTGCTGAGGCATTGGCGCACATTCGTCGCCACGAACTCGACCCCACGCTCGCGGCTTCGGTGTGTGTCACGCTGCCTCCCTTTGAGGCCCCCACCGGCCGATTCCTCGGACTCGTGCATTTCCAGCGGCTACTTCGTTACCCGCCACACGAACGCATTGGCGCCTTGCTCGACGACAGCACTGAGGCAATTCCGGTCACCACCTCAGCAGCCGAAGTGTCACGTATTTTGGCCAGCTACAACCTCGTTGCTGTGCCGGTTGTAGACGAACACCAACGCCTGGTTGGCGTGGTCACCATTGACGACGTTCTTGACTACCTGCTGCCTGATGACTGGCGAAGTCATGACGAGGGTGATGATCTGACGAAGTCACCCACCAAGAAGGCCCCGGCTCGTCGCCGCGCGCCCGTCAAGAAGGCATCGACCAACACCTCTAGCACCCCAACCACACGCGGAAGGAGGGGAACCAATGGCTCGTAACCGTGAAGAAGATTTCAACACCCCGAAGGGCTTTTCCGGTCTTGGTCCTCGCCCTGCCCGCAGTCGCGATCGCTTCGGTCGATTCACCGAAACCATCGCTCGCGCCATGGGAACACCGTGGTTCCTGCTGGGCCTCACGCTGTTTTGTATCGTCTGGATCGGGTTTAACTCGATTGCACCAACGTCATGGCGTTTTGACTCCGCAGCCATCGGCTTTACCGCACTGACGCTGCTTCTCTCACTGCAGGCCTCGTACGCCGCACCCATGATTCTGCTCGCGCAGAACCGTCAGGATGACCGCGACCGCGTACAATTCGAACAGGATCGTCAGCGCGCCGAGCGCAACCTCGCCGACACCGAGTATCTCGCCCGCGAGGTTGTTGCCCTGCGCCTGGCCATGAAAGACATGGCGACCAAAGACTTCATTCGTGCCGAGCTTCGCGCTTTGCTGGAAGAGCTCGAAAACGAGAAGTCGGCGCCTAAAAAGCCTGTTCCCCGCAAGAAATGAACGAGGTAGCGCAGGCTGTGCGCGCAGCCGCCGGCGCAGTCGTTGACCCGGAACTTCGCCGGCCGCTGGCAGACCTCGGCATGATTGGCGAGGTGACCATCGAGAGCGGCGCAGCGTGCATCCAGCTCAAGCTCACGATTGCCGGATGCCCGGCCGCACTAACGATCGAACGCGACGTTCGCGCTGCCGCCGCCGCGGTCGCCGAAATCGGGTCGGTCGACGTTGACGTGACAGTAATGACGCCCGCGGAGCGCGCTGAAATGCTGGCGCGACTTCGCCCCGAAGGCGCCAAACACAACCCATTCACCGCCGATGGGCTCACGCGCGTCATCGCAATCACGAGCGGCAAAGGCGGTGTGGGCAAGTCGAGCCTGACCGCTAACCTCGCGTGCGCGCTGTCGATCGCCGGCTACCGAGTCGGCATCCTCGACGCCGACGTCCACGGCTACTCGATTCCCGCGTTGATGGGACTAGCGCCCGAGGGCATCCCGGTTCGCCCGACCCGCCTCGACGACATGATTTTGCCGCCGGTCGGACACAACGTGAAGGTCATCTCGATCGGCATGTTCGTCGAGGACCAATCGACGGCCGTCGCCTGGCGTGGTCCCATGCTGCAGCGCACGATCAGTCAGTTCTTGACCGACGTCTACTTTGGCGACCTTGACTTCTTGCTGCTCGACCTGCCGCCCGGCACCGGCGACGTCGCGATTACCGTGGGGCAACTGCTGCCGCACTCCGACGTGCTGATCGTCACCACCCCTCAGCCCGCCGCGGCGGGCGTGGCGATTCGCGCCGGCATGCTCGCCCGGCAAACCGGGCAGCGCGTGATCGGCGTGGTTGAAAACATGTCGGCCATGGTGGGCCCGGATGGCCACCGGATCGACCTCTTCGGAACCGGCGGAGCTCAGGCCGTTGTAGACGGGCTGGCTTCGACGAGCTCAACCAACCTTGGTGTGCTCGGGCAGATTCCGCTCAGCATCGGATTACGCGTGGGTGGCGACATCGGCACCCCGGTCGTCGTGCACGATCCGAGCGATCCGGCGGCTGTGGCCATCACCGAACTTGTTGCAAAGATTGTGACCTCGGGCCGATCACGAGCGGGAAAGTCGCTGGGACTGAGCCCGCGCTAAAACGACCACAACAATCAGCGGCCAAATGCCCTCGAGCCACGCGGCTATGCGCTCCATCGTCCCGACATAGCCGAGACCGGGGGTTGCCCAGACTGCGAGGAACCAGAAGCAGAAGATCGCCATGACCACGGTCGCGGCAATCGAGGGAATGGGGCGAATCACCCAGGGAACATCGGCGCCTCGCCGCCAGCCGACAAGCGGCCACGCTGCCAACAGGACGAACCCAACCATCGCGCTGAGTTTGTGCCCGAGCGACGATGCACCGGCCATGGTCTCGAGCGGAAAGATTGCCACGCCAAAGAACGAGAATCCGCTGATGAAGATGAAGACGCGCCCGAGCTTGGCAATCCCCGGCGTGTACAGCGCGACGAGCAGCGTGGCTACGCCGGTGAGGCAGAAGATGGTCTCCATAAAGACCTGAGTCGGGGCATCCCCCGCGGCCATTTCAGAGATGGTCTGCGAGAACGGGTTGTAGCTGGGCCAGGTTGCCATGGCGGCGAGTTGACCACCGATAGAGAGAATCGGTGCGATGATTCCGGCGATCAGACCGGGGCGACGAACCCAGACGGTCATGTTGCTTCTCCGTCGTAGGGAGTGGAAGCTAAGCGCTCGGTGCGCACCGGCTTGGCTGCCGAGTTCGGCGCGAGAGTCTCACCGGGGCGCTCAGGGGCAGTCGCAGGTGAACCGGTCACCTCATCGAGCAAAGCCTCCCGAATAATTCGGCGCGGGTCGTAGCGACGAGGATCGAGTTTTTGCCACTCGGCCTCGTCAAACTCATCACCCATTTCCTCTTTCATGCGGTCTTTGGCATTGTTCGCCATGGCGCGAAGGCCCTTGACCAGTTGAGCAAGTTTGGCCGCATATGCGGGCAGGCGTTCGGGACCAAGCAAAAAGACAGCAATCACGCCAATGACGAGAATCTTGTCGAAGGTCAAACCGAACACACTACGAGACTACCGCCCCGAAAAACGCCTCTCACCATAGTCTTGAGACCAAGGAGGAACCGTCATGCTCGAACACCTGGACTGGATTTACGTCACCGACGCCGCCCGAGAATCCAACACGATTCTCAAAGCTCGCGAACTCTCGGTGGAGCACGGCGTCGAACCAATTTCTCCCGTTATCGGCGCACAGTACGCGATAACCGCTGCCAGCACGTCGGCCCAGAACATCATCGAGATCGGCACCGGATTTGGCGTCTCGGGACTGTGGCTTCTCTCGGGCGCACCCACTGCAACCCTGACTTCACTGGACGACGAGTACGACCACCACGAGCAGTCCAAGCCACTGTTTGTCGAAGCCGGATACCCCGCCAATCGCGTGCGTCTGATCACCGGCAAGGCAGCGGACGTTCTTCCGCGCATGAACGAAAACACCTACGACGTTGCCGTTGTCGACGGTGACCCCAGCCAGCTTCTGTTCAACGTCGAACACGCCTTGCGTCTCGTTCGCGCCGGTGGTGTCGTGCTGATTCCGCACGCGCTGTGGAACGGCGAGGTCGCCGAGCCGGCCAAGCGTGGCGCGGTTCCTAGTGCGCTGCGTGCGATCATGAAAAACGCCAGCGATGACGAGAACCAGGTGTGGTCGCTACTGCCCGCCGGTGACGGGTTGCTCAGCATCGTCAAGACTGCATAAGAACGAGAAAAGCCCCGCCGAAGCGGGGCTTTCTTGCGAGACCTGAGTCTCAAAATGTATGACTACGCGAGGACCTTGCCGAGCAAGTCGTGCAACTCGGTAACCTCGTCGTTTGTCATCGAAACAGCCATTCGGCCGCCACCCTCGAGAGGGACCTTCACGATGATGAGACGACCTTCTTTGGTTGCCTCCATGGGTCCGTCGCCGGTACGTGGTTTCTGCGCCGCCATGGGCACCCCTTTCAGAACTATCTGTCTCTATTATCCCAGTTGCTCCAACACCGAATTACCACGGGGCACTCCTGGGGCACATGTTCAGACAGCGTTTACGGGGGCGTCCAGTCGTTTTCACTAATCGCCCAGAACTGAGCAATCCAGAACCATTGAGCGACCAGAAAGACGACGACGAGAGCTACCCGATAGGCGCGCGAACGGGGCGCAGCGAACAGTCCGAGCGCCGGAAACATGGGGGCAAGGATGCGCACAGTGCTCGACTGAGGAAAGAACACTGCAAATAAATACAGGGCATAACTGAACATCCATAGCCGCATGTCGAGGCCGAGGCGCCGGGACGCGGGGGCAAAGATAACTGCAGCGAACAGCGCGGCAGCACCGAGTACGACCAGATAGCCCGGCACTCCGGGGAACCAGTACTGGCCGGCTTGAATCCACGGGGTAAATGGCACCAGAGCATCCCAGCCCACATAGACACTGCGCCACGCCAGTTCGGTCTGGAGGTACGCGCCGGGAACTCCCGTGACGACGCCAGCAATGATCAGCCACGCAAAGCCCGCCACGAGGCTAAACACGATCGCGACCAAAAGTTTCCATCGGTCACTGACCGGAAACGGTGAGCGCCTTCGGCGAACGAATCTGAAGATACCGTGGAGGCCCAGCGTGAGTGCCAAGGCCAGGGCACCCGGGCGAGTGAACCCTAAAAGAAGCACGACGGGAACAATCCAGAGGTAGGCGCGGTTGACCAGCAACAGCAGCGCGATTGCAATGAGCAACAGCTGGAGTGACTCGGCGTAGGCCACCTGGTAGATCGGAGAGACGGGAGCGAAGTTAAAAAGCACGATGGCGAAAAATGCCTGCTGCACAGGCAGGAATTTTGCGAAGAGACGATAGATAACCAGTGACGCGCCGAATGCACACGCAACAGAAACGCTGATCGCGGCGGTGTTCCAATCGAGCCCGGTCAGCGTCATCAACAGTGAGCACATCACGGGATACAGCGGCAAGAAAGCCCACGAGTTCTCAATCACGTGACCGCTCGGGTCGTGCGGAAGAATCTTGGGATAACCCGCTTGGGCAATCAGGTTGTACCAGCGGCCGTCCCAGATGCTCGAGAAATCACCCAGGCTCGGATGCGCCCCCGTCCACGGATTCGCTCCCTGATGCGCCGCGTACCAGGCGAGCATCGCGGTTGAGATGAGTCGCCCGACGATGAAAACGAGAGTGACGGCCAGCCACCAGGGCATCCCAAGGATGCGCCCCGAACGGCCGGCAAGTGCGTACATCTAGCTCAGCCAGGTGCGTAGAACGCGCTCGCACTCGACAATCTGAGCAACCGGAACGCGCTCGTCATCAGTGTGCGCCAGCGCGGGATCACCCGGGCCAAAGTTCACTGCCGGAATACCGAACTCACTGAAACGAGCCACGTCGGTCCAGCCGTACTTGGCCGCCGGAGCCGCTGCGACTGCTGCGATGAACTCCTGGGCTATCGCCGAGGTCAGTCCGGGACGAGCACCGGGTGCGCTGTCGTCGACCTCGACCTCGTAACCCGCGAAGACCTCACGCACGTGAGCTAGCGCCTGTTCAACGTTTTTGTCGGGTGCAAAGCGGTAGTTCACCACGAGAGCTGCGTCGTCGGGAATGACGTTGCCCGCAACTCCCCCGCTGATTCCGACGGCGCTCAGACCTTCGCGGTACACGAGCCCATCTACTTTGACGCTCTCAGGCTCGTAGGCACGCAGTGAGGTCAGGGCACCAGCAAGCTTGTGAATGGCATTGTCGCCCATCCATGCCCGCGCCGAATGGGCACGTTTGCCCGTGGTCGACACGATCACGCGCAGTGTTCCGTTGCAGCCACCCTCAACCGTGCCGTTGCTGGGTTCCCCCAAAATCGCGAAATCAGCCTCGAGCAGTTCCGGTCGAGAGCGAGCGATTCGCCCGAGACCATTGAGTTCGGATGCGACCTCTTCGTGATCGTAAAAAATCCAGGTGATGTCGTGGCGAGGGTCGGTGAGCTCGACCGCGAGCTTGAGCGCGACGGCGACGCCACCCTTCATATCGACCGTTCCGCGGCCGACGAGCTCGGCTCCCTCGAGGCGGGTCGGCAGGTTGTTGTTGACAGGCACTGTGTCGATGTGTCCGGCGACGATGACACGCTGGGGGCGACCGAGGTTCGTGCGGGCCACGATGGCATCGGCATCCCGAATCACTTCAAGGTGGCCTGCAGTTCGAAGGGTGCTCTCAATCGCGTCGGCGAGCGCGGATTCATTGCCCGAGACCGACTCGATGTCGCAAATTGCGCCCGTAAGCTCGGCGACCCCGGCAGAGGTGTTGAGAGCGGCAGCAGACGACATGGCTCAAGTTTATGGCGGGTAACCTAGAGGTATGGCTTCGACGCTCGAACACACGCACGCTTGGGGATACGGTCTCGCCACCATTTCGGGTGACGGCACCGTTCTCGACACCTGGTACCCGGCACCCACTCTGGGCCGCATGCCCGCTGGCGCTACTGCCGTGAGCGCACCGGCCGAACTCAATGCCTATGTTCGCGATGACGCACGTCGCAACGTTCGGGTCGAGGTCGTTGCTGTCGAGATCAGCCTTGTCGATGCACCGGCTGGCACCTCAGACGCCTACCTGCGCCTGCACTTGCTCTCGCACCTCCTGGTCGCGCCCAACACCATCAACTTGGATGGCATCTTCGGCCAACTGCCCAACGTGGCCTGGACCACAGCCGGCCCGATTCACCCGGACGACGCAACGGCTCTTCGCCCGGCACTCGTGCGCGATGGAATCCAAATTCAGGGCATCGACCGCTTCCCCCGACTCACCGATTACGTCACGCCCGATCGCGTACGAATTGCTGACGCGTCGCGAGTTCGTTTGGGCGCACACCTAGCCCCTGGCACGGTCATCATGCACGAGGGTTTCGTGAACTTCAATGCGGGCACCCTCGGCGCGAGCATGGTTGAGGGACGCATTTCTCAGGGCGTCGTCGTGGGCGACGGCAGCGATATCGGCGGTGGCGCATCCATCATGGGGACTCTCTCGGGTGGCGGCACCCAGCGCATCTCCATTGGCGCGCGCTCACTGCTTGGTGCCAACGCGGGGTTAGGCATCTCCATCGGTGATGACTGTGTTGTTGAAGCCGGTCTATACGTGACCGCAGGAACCAAGATTTTGGTTGTGGGCGATGCTCCTCGCACTGTCAAGGCGCTTGAGCTATCGGGCGTCAGCGGTCTGTTGTTCCGTCGCAACTCACAGACCGGCGCCGTTGAAGTCTCTTCTCGCACCGGCGCGGGCATCACCCTGAACTCCACGCTGCACTAGTGGCCAAGCGCACCAAAATTCTGGGCGTCGCCGGACAACACCGCACGGATGCCCGCCGCAGACCTGCCCTGCGCCACGCTCGTCGCCGCCGCGGTCGAGGTCTCGTCGTCGCGCTGTCTTCCGTGCTCGCGTTTGTGGTGCTCGTTGCCGGGGCTGGAGCAGGAGCCCTGTACTACTTCGACCACAGTCGCACGGTCTTGGCCAACCCGCTGAGCACGCGAACTGCACCCAGCTATGGCGACCAGAACATCCTGCTGCTCGGTTCGGACACGCGCGGACAAATTGACACGGCAAACGGGCTGAACGACGGTTCGCGCTCCGACACGATGGTGCTCGTGCACATTCCGGCTGATCGCAAGAGCGTGCAGGCGATCACTCTCCTTCGCGACATGTACGTGCCGATCAAAGACAACGGGTCGGGCAAGCTGAACTGGGCGATGTTCTTCGGCGGCGTTCCGCTTGCGGTCGACACCGTCGAGAACCTGCTGGGTATCAAGATCGACCACGTCGCCGTCATTGACTTTCTCGGTGTTGAACGCGTTTCAACCGCGCTCGGCGGCGTCATCGTCGACAACCCCACCGAGTTCAGTGAAGGCATCTTCACCTTCAAGGTCGGCAAAGTTCGCCTCATGGGCGGCAAGGCCCTCGCATTTGTTCGCGGTCGACACCAGTTTGCCGACGGCGACAAGCGTCGAGTGATCAACCAACAACTCTTCTTGCAGGCGTGCCTCGACAAAGTTCTGCACGGCGGGTCCCTCACAAACCCCGGCGAAATGGTGAACGTCTACCAGGCGATCATCAACTCTGTCTCCGTCGATGACGGTCTCAACGCCGGCTACATTCTCAAACTCGCGCAGTCCTACTCGGGGCTGACGGCAAAGGATGTGCGCTTCTTCACGCTTTCGGTCAAGGGGCAATTCTCCCGCGGGCCGCACACTTTCTGGAACGTCGATCAAGACCAGCTCGCTCGAGTGAAAATGTTCCTCGCCGCTGACAAGCTCTCTGAATACTTGCCCCCGGAGTCCACGCCCACACCAACGCCCACTCCCAGCCGCTCCAAGTAGCTCGCCGTCAGTGGCCCATGTCACTCTGGAACTGTGCCGAGATCCGGTGCGCGCAGAGTTCGCTGGGGCCACAAGCCCGCGCGGGAGGAAAAAAATGAGTATGGACCGTTCATCCGCCATGTTGCGTCACATCATGGCCGACCTCGACAAAGACAGCTTCGGATGCCGTGATAAGGCCGAATCTGAGGACTACGACGAGATGGTTATCTGGGTGCGAAACGTTAAGGCCAAGGGTCTGATTATCGACATTCCCAACGACGGAATCGAGCTGTCGTGATTTCGCAGGCACAGGTTCTGAGCGCGCGCGTGCACGCCGCTCAACGAGATCAAGCAGGTGCGCCCTACGCCGGGCATCCTGCTCGTGTGGCGGCAAATGTGCAGTCACACCCGGCTTTTGCCACACTCGAAGCCGCCGACCGCGAAGATCTCATCTGCGCTGCCTACCTGCACGACGTCATAGAAGACGGCCCTGAATTCGGGTTCTTCTACACACCAGGTGATCTCATACGGATGGGCTTTTCCCTCGAGACAGCGAACATCGTTCGATTGTTGACCAAGCCGCCCGGAATCTCCGCTGAAGAACTCGACCCCTACTATCTCGAAATTGCCGAGCATCCGGGTGCCCGTCTAGTGAAACTTGCCGATATCGCCGACAACACTAATTACGTGCGCGCGGCCAGATTGCCCGCAGAATTACGGAATCGATTGGCCGCGAAATACGTTCACGCCCTCGACATGCTTTCACTCTCGAGTGAAGAACATGGTTGGCTAGAGGAACTTCGACACAAGGACGTTTAAACATGAGCGCGGCAACTGACCAGACACCGATCAAAGTCGACATCTGGTCGGATGTTCAGTGCCCGTGGTGCTACATCGGCAAACGCAAGTTCGAAGACGGCGTCAAAGCCTTCGGTCGTCCGGTCGAAATTGAGTACCACTCGTTCGAGCTCTCGCCCGACACACCCGTCGACTTCGAGGGCACACCGGTTGACTACCTCAGCGAACGCAAAGGCCTCCCGGTCGACCAGGTTCATCAGATGCTCGAGCGAGTGACCACCGTGGCCGCTGAAGTCGGACTTGACTACCACTACGAACTCGTACACCAGACGAACACCCGCAAGGCTCACGAGGTGCTGCACTTTGCCAAGACACACGGCAAACAGGTCGAGATGAAAGAGCGACTGCTCAAGGCCTACTTCATCGAAGGCGGCCATGTGGGAAACCTTGAACAGCTCGCTGATTTAGCCTCCCAGGTCGGTCTCGACCGCGACGCAGTGCTCAGCAGCCTCGAATCCGGCGAATACGCCGAGGCCGTAGAGGCCGACGTGCAGCAAGCGGTCGCCTACGGCATCCAGGGCGTGCCGTTCTACGTCATCGACGGCCGGTATGGCCTTTCGGGGGCGCAGCCCGCAGAGGCATTCACCGGGGCTCTCGAACAAGCATTGAGCGAGCGCTAAGCCCTCCATGTTCAATAACCTGCGTCGCCTCATGCCCTACATGGGCGACGCGCTACCCAAATTGATCATTGGCGTGATTGTCGCCATGTTCAGCTCGGCCGTTGCGCTGAGCATCCCCTATGTTTTACGCGCCCTGGTTGACGGCCCCCTGTCGACCGGTGACGCCCGGCAAATTTGGCCTTCGGCTTTCTTGCTACTGGGTCTGAGCATCGTCGAGGCCGGGCTGCTGTTCTTGCGTCGATTTTTCGTATTGCAGCCAGGAGCAATGCTCGACGGCAGCGTGCGCATCGCCATCTACAGCCGACTGCAGCGCCTGCCTATTTCATTCCACGACAGGTGGCAAAGCGGGCAATTGCTGTCGCGCGCCATGGGCGATGTCAGCACCATGCGTCGCTGGCTCAGCTTCGGTTTTGTGTCAATCGTCGTCAGCGCCTTCACGCTCGTTCTGGGCCTCGGTGTTCTGTTCTGGATGAACGCCCTGCTCGGTCTCGTTTTCACCGTGTTCATTCTGCCCCTGGTCTACATCAGCATCCGGTTTAGATTCGCCTTCAACAAGGTGTCGCGCCAGGCACAAGACCAGGCCGGCGAACTTACCACCTCGGTCGAAGAGTCGGTCCACGGCGTGCGCGTGATCAAGTCGTTCGGTCGCTCCGAGCACTTCCAACGCAAGTTCAACGACCGCGCCACACAACTGCGCGAAACCGAACTGGCCAAGGGGCGCACCGCCGGGCGACTGTCGTTCTGGCTCGTCCTGATTCCGGACACAGCCCTGGCCGCCACGCTACTTCTCGGCATCGGGCTGGCAGCCAATGGTGTGGTGACGGTCGGAACCATGTTCGCGTTCTTTGCCACCTCTGCGGTGCTGCGCTGGCCCCTAGAAAACATCGGCATGTTGTTAGCCCTGACCATCGATGCTTCGAACGCGCTCGATCGTTACTACGACGTCATCGACTCCCCCGTCGATATTCACGACGAACCCGGTGCCGTCGCCATGTCCCCCGGACCGGGCGAACTCGTATTCGAAAACGTGCACTTCAGGTTTGCCGACACCGCCGAGGGCGAACCCGACATCATCAACGGCCTCAACCTCCGCGTGGCCCCGGGTGAAACCGTGGCTCTCATCGGACTCACCGGCTCGGGCAAGTCGACCGTAACGTCGCTTGTCGCGCGGTTGAACGATGTCACTGCCGGGCGCATCCTGATTGACGGCCAAGACGTTCGCGATGTCACCCTCGAGAGCTTGCGCACCGAAGTGGCCATGGCATTCGAAGACCCCACGCTTTTCTCGCTCTCTGTGCGCGAGAACGTTCTCCTTGGTCGAGAAGACTTGGTCGATCATCCTGGCGAGGAGGCGGATGTCACACTTCAGTCAGCCCTCGACATCGCTCAGGCCGCATTTGTGGCCGAGCTCCCCAAGGGCACAGAGACTCGGGTGGGCGAAGAGGGTCTGAGTCTCTCTGGTGGACAGCGTCAGCGCCTCGCACTGGCTCGAGCGATTGCAACGCAGCCGCGCATGATGATTCTCGACGACCCACTTTCGGCCCTCGACGTAAACACCGAAGCAATGGTCGAGCAGGCCTTGCGCAGCGTGCTCAGCCGAACCACGGCACTCGTGGTGGCACACCGGCCTTCGACCGTAATGCTTGCCGACAGGGTGGCGCTGCTCGACCACGGAGTCATCGCCGAAATCGGAACGCACAAAGAGCTCCTGGCTCGCTCCCCCCGCTATCGACATGTGATCTCAGCGCTGGATGCGGAATCAACGCTTCTCGACACCCCTTCGAGTGACGGGGTGAACTCGTGAGTATTTATGGTGTTGCCGCTGAAGAGCGTCGCGATCTCTCGAAAGATGAGATCAAGGCGCTGCGCGCGCGTTCGCTGCGACTGCTGGGCGTCAGCGTTCGACCTATGCGTAAACGCATCATCGCAACGATGGGCATGGTTATCATCAGCACCATCGCCCAGGTCGCCGGCCCGACCCTCCTGGCAATCGGCATCGATAAGGGTCTGAGTGCCCTGACGGCCTCGGGCGACTGGAAGCCCTCCCTCTGGATTGCCCTGGCGTATGTGTGTCTCTCGGCCCTCGGCGGAACAATGTTGATGTTCTACCGCCGGTCGTCGACGACAATCAGCCAGAGTGTGATGTTCGACCTGCGCGCCAAGATGTTCGAACACACCCAAAAACTCGGCGTAGCCTTCCACGAGAAATACACCAGTGGTCGCGTCATAGCGCGACAAACCAGCGACCTCGACACAGTTCGCGAATTCCTCGACGGCGGGATCAGCGACCTGGTCAGCGGCTCGCTCTACATCCTGTTCACGGGTATCGCGCTGGTGAGCCTCGACCCACAGAGCGCAATCCCCATTGTTGTGGCTTTCGTTCCGTTGTACTTCTTCTCCCGCTGGTTTGCCGGGCAGTCCCGTCTGGCCTTCCGCGAGTCGCGAATCTGGTCGGCCCGGCTGATTGTGCAGTTCGTCGAAACGATGACCGGCATTCGAGCAGTGAAGGCTTTTAGACGCGAAACTCGCAATGATGAGAGCTACACCGTCAACGCGCTCAAGTATCGAGATGCCAACCGTCGCGTGATTGGCCTATTCGGCACGTTCGACCCGGGTCTCAAGCTCATCGGCAACACGACCATGGTGGTCGTCTTGGTGCTCGGAGCCTTCCGAGTCGCTCACGGGCAAATGGATATTGGCGTCCTGCTCGCCGTTGTTCTCTACTCGCGTCGGTTCTTCGACCCGGTTCAAAACCTAACGATGTTTTTCAACTCGCTGCAGAACGCCTCTTCGGCGCTTGAGAAGATTTCGGGTGTTCTTGAAGAAGATCCGAGTGTTGCCGAGCCCGAGCACCCGGTGCCGTTGCCGCGCACCGGCGGAACCCTGTGTCTGAACGAGGTCACCTTTGCGTACGGCGAGGCGCCCCCGGTCTTCAACAACCTGAGCATCACCATTAGCGGCGGACAAACCGTGGCACTGATTGGCACTACGGGCGCCGGTAAGTCGACGATGGCCAAGCTCATCTCGCGCTTCTACGACCCAACTGCTGGCTCCCTCACCCTCGACGGCGTCGACCTGCGCCATCTCTCTAACGCAGACCTTCGCCGGTCGGTGGTCATGGTTACTCAAGAGGCCTACATTTTCTCGGGCTCCATCGCCGACAACATCGAGATCGGCAAGCCCGGAGCCTCGTTTGACGAGATTGTTGCCTCTGCCAAAGCAGTGGGTGCGCACGAGTTCATCTCGTCACTGCCCGACGGCTACGACACCGACGTGAACAAGCGCGGAGGAAGACTCTCGGCCGGTCAGCGCCAACTGGTCTCTTTCGCACGCGCATTCATCGCCGACCCAGAAGTTGTCATCCTCGACGAAGCGACGGCCTCACTCGACATCCCCAGCGAGCGACTCGTGCAGCAAGGCTTGACGACTCTGCTGGCCGACCGCACGGCAATCATCATCGCGCACCGACTGTCCACGGTCTCCATTGCTGACCGAGTGCTAGTCATGGAACACGGTGAGGTCATCGAAGACGGAACGCCCGATGAGCTGATCTCAGCTAGCGGGAAGTTCGCTGACCTTCACGCTGCCTGGCGGTCGTCGCTGGCGTAACGCGCTTGCGACGCAAGATGAAACCGGCCGACAACAGAGCAAAAGCCCCCCACAGCCACGGTTCGAAGTCGAAACCCGTGTTGGGCATCTGAACAGACGACCGCGTGTCATAGGCGACGGCGCCCAAGCACTCGGTCGGCGTCACCACGATGTTGTCGATGTGGCTCGCTCCTGCGCCTGTGGTGACCGGATCGATTAGAAATCGGGTGACGAGCTGGCCGTTAGGAACGACGTAAACACCCGAGTGACTGGTGGGAGTGTGTGAATCGTTCATGTCAAGGACAGTCTCGAACGGACCGCCGACGGGACCCATTTTGATGAGCAAGTGGTCAATGACATTTGAATACCGGGACCAGTGGTCCATCGTCACGGTGAGTGACTCACCCGGGGTTGAGGCAACATCCTGATAGATGAGTTTCGTTTCAGCGTATTGAACTTCGAGAAATGCAACGCCATCCGTTGGAGATTCGGTGAAAAAATCCGGCCCCCAAAGCTCAAACTTTCCGAACTGGTCCTCCGTGATCCATCCCGGCATGTCGGCCTGCAGTACTTCAGCGTAGTTATTGCCGTTGACCATGACTTCGGGGAGTTCAAAGCTTCCGTTAATCAAAGCAAAATCGGGCTGATCACAATTGGGGGCGGCTTGAGCAGAGCTCGGCGCCACAGCCAATGCTGCGATGGCACAGACGGCTGCCGAAATAGATGCCCACCGACTAACTGCTTTCATCATGCACTCCGTCGTCTAGGTTCTTTGCGTCAGGACTATTAGCGCGTGCGCTCAGCGGCACCGATGTAGAGCTGCTGCGGACGGCCGATCTTTGTCTGCGGGTCTTCGTTCATTTCACGCCAGTGCGCAATCCAGCCCGGCAGGCGTCCGAGGGCGAACAGCACGGTGAACATTCGCGTGGGGAAGCCCATGGCCTTGTAGATCACGCCGGTGTAGAAGTCCACGTTCGGGTACAGCTTGCGCTGGATGAAGTACTCGTCTTGCAGGGCGATCGCCTCAAGTTCCTTGGCAACGTCGAGCAGCGGATCAGAGACACCCAGAGCTGCGAGTACCTCGTCTGCGCTCTCTTTGACCAGACGTGCGCGAGGGTCATAGTTCTTGTAGACGCGGTGACCGAATCCCATGAGACGAACCCCGTCTTCTTTGTTCTTCACACGCGAGACGAACTTCTCGACCGAGTCGCCCGACTGTTGGATCTGCTTGAGCATGGTGAGCACGGCTTCGTTGGCGCCACCGTGCAACGGACCAAACAGAGCGTTGATTCCGGCCGACACCGAAGCAAAAAGGTTGGCGTCGGTTGAACCGACGAGGCGAACCGTTGATGTTGAAGCGTTCTGCTCGTGGTCTTCGTGAAGGATGAGCAAGCGTTCGAGGGCCTTAACCACAACAGGGTTAAGTTCGTATTCTTCGGCGCGGTTGCCGAAGGTCAAGCGCAGGAAGTTCTCGACATAGCTGAGGTCGTTCCTGGGATACAGGAACGCCTGGCCGATGCTCTTCTTGTGCGCGTAAGACGCCATGACCGGAACCTTCGCCAGCAGGCGATAGGTGGCAAGCTCCACGTGCTCAGGGTTCTTTGGGTCGAGGGAGTCTTCGTAGTACGTCGACAGCGCCGAAACGCCGGCTGAGAGAACGGGCATCGGGTGCGCGTTACGGGGGAACCCCGAGAAGAAATTCTTGAGGTCTTCGTGAAGCAGAGAGTGACGCTCGATCTGCTCTTCGAAGTGGCTCAGCTCGTTCGGCGTGGGCAGCTCGCCGTAAATGAGGAGGTACGCAGTCTGGAGAAAGCTGAAATTCGTGGCGACCTCAGCGATGGGGTAACCGCGATAGCGCAAAATGCCCTGCTCGCCATCGATGTACGTGATTTTCGACTTGGTGGAAGCGGTATTCACGAACCCATAGTCGAGCGAGGTCAGACCGGTGTTCTTTGTCAGCGCCGAGAAGTCGATACTTGAGGCACCGTCCGTGCTGCGAAGGATGGGGTATTCCGACGTTGAGCCGTTAACTGTGAGCTGAACTTTGTCAGCAGGCGCGCCATTGTCGGTCACGAACTTCTCCTTGCGAAACAGCATGGGTGAGCGGTTTATCTGAACATGCCGACGTTGTGCGCCAGTGCAATCAGGATGCCTCTAGCCTATTGGCAAAAAGTGACCGCAGATTCACCTATTTGAGGCGAAAAGTCGCTCAGGCATCCCCGCGAAGACGGGCTGCCGCGGCAGTGATTCGCTCGTCGCTCGCCGTCAACGAAACGCGGATGTGCGTACCAAAGTGGTCTCCATAGAAGTGACCCGGTCCGGCCAAGATGCCGAGGTCTGCGAGACGATCAATCGACTGCCAGGCATCGACACCCTCACTCAACCACAGATACAGCCCGGCCTCGCTCCCGGCGAGTGCAAAACCAGCGTCTTGCAGCGCGGGCAACAACACCTCTCGACGTTCACGATAAATCGACTTTTGGTGCTCAACATGCGCGTCATCGCCGAGGGCAGCAACCATGGCCGCCTGCACCGGGGCTGGCAACATCATGCCGGCATGCTTGCGAATCACCAGCAACTTTGAAATCAGGGCGTTGTCACCGGCGACGAATGCAGCCCGGTAGCCGGCGAGGTTGGACTGCTTGCTGAGAGAGTAGGCAGCGAGGATTCCTGAATTGTCGCCACCGGTCACCCGAGCATCGAGCACGCTCGGAACGGGAGTGACATCCCAAGGCGAATCCCACCCGAGTTCGGCGTAGCACTCGTCAGAGATCACGATGGCACCGAGCTCACGCGCGCGACGAACACGCGCGGCCAGGGCATCCGCATCAAGCACACGACCGTCGGGGTTGCCCGGCGAGTTCAACCACACCAGCTTGGTGTTGGCCGGCCACTGCGCAGGGTCGTCAGACGCGAGCGCGGTGGCGCCGGCGATCGCTGCACCAATCGCGTAAGTGGGATAGGCGGCCCGAGGGTGAACAACGACATCGCCTTCGCCCACGCCGAGCATCAGAGCAGCCCAAGCGACAAACTCTTTCGACCCAATCGTCGGTAATACCGAATCAATCGTTAGGGAGTGAACGCCTCGGCGTCGCGCAAACCAGGCGACAATCGACTCGCGCAACCCAAAGGTGCCAACGGTCGTGGGGTAGGCATGAGCATCCGTGGCCTGGGCCAGCGCCTGACGCACAACCTCGGGTGTCGGGTCGACCGGCGAACCAATCGAAAGGTCGACCAGACCGTCAGGATGCTCCGCCGCACGCTTGGCGTAGGGAGCCATCGCGTCCCACGGGTAGTCGGGCAGCGGTTTGAGCATGAGCTAGTGGCCCTGCGGAGGCAGAGCGGCAATCACGGGATGGTCGGACTTGATGACACCAATCTTGGCGGCACCGCCGGGGGAACCGATCTCGGTGAAGAACTCGACGTTGGCCTTGTAGTAGTCGGCCCACTGCTCGGGAAGGTCGTCTTCGTAATAGATTGCCTCGACCGGACAAACCGGCTCACACGCACCACAGTCGACGCATTCGTCGGGGTGGATGTACAGGCTGCGTTCGCCCTCGTAAATGCAGTCAACCGGGCACTCGTCGATACACGCGCGGTCTTTGACATCCACACAGGGGAGGGCAATGACGTAGGTCATGAGATTCCTTAGAAACGAGAGCCGTGATGCCTCAAGTCTAGTTTGCGCTGGGGGCCGGACTGCGCCTCAAACGCGGCCACGCCACGATGACGACACCAATCAGTGAGGGTGCAATCGTCCAGACCGTTCCCCAAATATTTGCCGGAATCAAAACGCTTCCACCAGCAGTCTCACCGATTGCGATGGCGATAACAGCGATGATCGCGACGAGACCGGCCACCGCTGGCCACCGTGACTCCAAACTCAGGCGAAGGCCGAGAAGGTAGGTAATCACGAGACCAAGAGCGAGCACCTCTCCCCACGGAATAGGGAAACCCGAAACAGTCAGAACTCCCTGTTGGATCACCGTTCCCAGGAGTCCGACGACGAGCCCGCCGAGGGTTCCCCCAGCGATTTCCATTGTTCGTTGCCACCGTTCCGTCACATGGAAACTATAGCTGGCTCCGAGTTCGTTCCTCTGGCATGGTTAGGGTACCCTTACTTAGGTAATCCTTACTTCCGCAACAACCCGAAAGAGACGACATGTTCGCCAACCTGCTGATTGGTCTGCGTGAGGGCCTCGAAGCATCGCTCATTGTGGGCATTCTCATCGCATATGTCGTCAAGGTCGACCGCAAAGACGTGCTCCCCCGAATCTGGGCTGGGGTGGGAGTCGCTCTCGTCGTCTCGGTCGCTCTTGGGTTCGGGCTGGAGGGCCTGACAAAAATCATGGGCGCCGAAGCCGAACCGTACATCGCCGGTTTCGCATCCATCGCCGCAGCGGCAATGGTGACCTGGATGATCTTCTGGATGGCCAAGACCGCGCGCGGCCTCAAAAACGAACTCGAGACCGAAGTAGCCTCCAGCCTGTCGGCCGGTGGCTGGAGCCTGGTCATCATCGCGTTTCTCGCTGTCGTACGTGAAGGCGCCGAAACCACACTTTTCGTCTGGGCTGCTGCTCAGAACTCCGACACTTCGCTTCGCCCTCTGCTCGGCGCGATTGCCGGCATTCTCATCTCGGCTCTGTTGGGCTATCTCATCTACCGCGGAAGCCTGAAGATTAACCTCAGCAAGTTCTTCCTCTGGTCGGGTGTTTTCTTGATCATCATCGCTGGCAGCATGCTCGCCGGCGGCATCGGCGACTTGCAGACTGAGGCAGGCATCCTGCCGTTCCTCACCGGAACCGCCTACGACTTCTCGCACGTCATTCCCGAAGACAGCGTGCTATTCATCGTGCTTCGCGGAATCTTCGGGTTCCACAATTCGATGACCTGGCTGCAGTTCGTCGCGTGGGCGGCCTTCATCGCCATCACCATGGTGACCTTCGTGCGCAAGTCAATGCACCGCAAAATCACGCCGGTCGAGACGACCGAAATTCGCATCATTCGCAGCGTCAACTGACGCCGCGAAACTAGTCGTTCTGCTTCTTCAGACGGCTTGCCGCGCGGGCACGCTCGTTGGCGTCAAGGTTGACCTTGCGGATGCGCACCTTCTCAGGAGTAACCTCAACGCACTCGTCTTCGCGAGCAAACTCGAGGCACTCTTCAAGCGACAGGATGCGTGACGGCGTCATCGACTCAAACGAGTCTGCCGAGGCGGCGCGCATGTTGGTGAGCTTTTTCTCTTTGGTGATGTTGACATCCATGTCATCGGCGCGCGAGTTCTCGCCGATAACCATGCCCTCATAAACCTCATCGCCGGGCTCAACGAAGAACGACATGCGCTCCTGAAGCCCGGTGATGGCGAACGGAGTAACAACGCCGGAACGGTCAGAAACAATGGAGCCGTTCTGACGGGTGACGATCTGACCTGCCCACTCGTCGTATCCGTGCGAGATCGCGTTGGCGATACCCGTTCCACGAGTGATGGTCAAGAACTCGGTGCGGAAGCCGATCAGACCGCGAGCCGGAACGATGAACTCCATGCGCACCCAGCCGGTGCCGTGGTTGACCATCGAGTCCATGCGACCCTTGCGGGCAGCCATGAGCTGAGTGATGGCGCCAAGGTGCTCCTCAGGGCTGTCAATGGTGAGGTGCTCGAACGGCTCGTGCGTCTTGCCGTTGACCTTCTTGGTCACAACCTGAGGCTTGCCCACGGTCAGCTCGAAACCTTCGCGACGCATGTTCTCAACCAGAATGGCCAGAGCAAGCTCGCCGCGACCCTGGACTTCCCAGGCATCCGGAGCTCCGATGTCGACGACGTTCAGCGAAACGTTACCGATGAGCTCGCGGTCGAGGCGCTCCTTAACCATGCGGGCGGTGAGCTTGTGACCCTTGACCTTGCCAACCAGCGGCGAGGTGTTCGAGCCAATAGTCATCGAGATTGCGGGATCATCCACCGTGATGGCGGGAAGAGGTCGAACGTCTTCAGGGTCGGCCAGCGTCTCACCGATGGTGATCTCTTCGATACCGGCGACGGCGACGATGTCACCGGGGCCAGCGCTCTCGGCCGGAAAGCGCTCCAACGCCTTGGTGATGAGCAGCTCTGTGATGCGGGCGTTCGAGACGCTGCCGTCATGCTTGACCCACGCGACGTTCTGGCCCTTTTTAATGGTGCCGTTATAGACGCGCAACAGAGCGAGACGACCGAGGAACGGCGAGGCGTCAAGGTTAGTGACGTGAGCCTGCAGGGGCGCCTCATCATCGTATGAGGGAGCCGGGATGTGCTCGAGGATTGCCTCGAACAGGGGCTCGAGGTCAGCGTTATCGGGCATCTCGCCGTTTGCAGGCTTGGTGTGGCTGGCAGCGCCGGCACGACCGGAAGCGTAAACAACGGGCACGTTGAGCACGGCATCGAGGTCGAGGTCGGGCATGTCTTCGTGCAGGTCCGAGGCAAGTCCGAGCAGCAGGTCCTGGCTCTCGCTGACAACCTCGTCGATGCGAGCATCCGGGCGGTCAGTCTTATTGACCAGAAGAATCACAGGAAGAGTGGCCTCGAGCGCCTTGCGCAGCACGAAGCGGGTCTGCGGAAGCGGACCCTCGGATGCGTCGACGAGAAGCACGACACCATCAACCATCGACAGACCGCGCTCGACCTCGCCACCGAAGTCGGCGTGGCCGGGGGTGTCAATCACATTGATCGTGATGGGTCCATTGGTGGCGTGCTTGCCCTCGTAAGACACCGCGGTGTTCTTCGCGAGGATCGTGATGCCCTTTTCGCGCTCGAGGTCGTTCGAGTCCATCATGCGTTCTTCGGTGGCGAAGTGCGCGTCGAAGGAGTTGGTCTGCTTGAGCATGGCATCGACCAGCGTGGTCTTGCCGTGGTCAACGTGAGCCACGATAGCTACGTTACGCAGGTCGGAACGGAGGGCGTGCGCCATGAAAAATCCTCTCGGCGGCTCACCTTTTGAACCGTCGCTAGTCAGACAAAAACTCGACGAGTGAAACCCTTAGGCACCTAAGCGGATGTTGGCGCCAGGAATAGCGTCGAGCAGGTTCTGAGTATACTCCTGCGTCGGGCTCTCGAAGATGCGCGACGTGGTTCCCGCCTCCACAATCTGCCCCTTATTCATGACGCACACTTCATCGGCAATCACTCGAACGACAGCCAAGTCGTGAGTAATAAAGAGGTAGGTCAACTCCAGTTCAGACTGAAGTTCGGCCAGGAGTTGCAGAATCTGAGCCTGAACGAGCACATCGAGTGCCGACACGGCCTCGTCGAGAACCACAATGTCTGGTTTGAGCGCGAGCGCGCGCGCGATGGCCACTCGTTGACGTTGCCCGCCGGAAAGCTCACCCGGATATCTACTCGAGATACTCCATGGGAGTGAAACTTGCTCCAGGAGTTCGCGCACCCGAGCCGTTCTCTCAGCGCGCGTACCCACGTGGTGTGTTACGAGTGGCTCCGCGATGGTATTTGCGATGTTGCGCAGAGGATCTAGCGAACCGTAGGGGTCTTGAAACACAGGCTGCATTCGACCACGGAGGGCAAAGAGCTCTTTGGCGTTCAAGGAAGACACGTCTTGGCCGTCAATGACAATCGAACCGCTGGTGACTTTTTCAAGCCCCAGGAGCATCTTGGCCACGGTGGACTTGCCCGACCCCGATTCGCCGACGAGGGCCATGGTTGTGCCGCGCTTGATGTCAAAGCTCACGGAGTCGACTGCCGTAAAAGGAGTGGACTTGAACCCGGACCCTCTGATGGAGTACACCTTCGAGACATCGGCCAGCGATATGGCGACCTCACCAACAGTGGTTTGCGATGCCCGTTTGCTGGCGACAGCGGTCAAGTCAAACTCGGAATCAGCACTGGAGACGCTCAGGCCCGCGGTCAGTCGCCGCGACGCCAGCGACGGCGCGGCAGCTACGAGTCGCTTGGTGTACGGGTGCTGCGGATTCGTCAGAATCTCACGGCTTGGGCCAGATTCAACGATTTTTCCGCGGTACATGACGACCAGCTGTTCCGCGCGTTCGGCGGCAAGGCCTAGATCATGGGTAATCAGGATGACCGAGGTGCCCTTTTCGCGGGTGAGCTCATCGAGGTGATCGAGAATCGTTCGCTGAACCGTCACATCCAAGGCCGACGTGGGTTCGTCAGCGATGAGGAGCTTGGGGTTGGCCGACAGGCCAATACCGATGAGTACGCGCTGGCGCATACCCCCCGAGAATTGGTGAGGGAACTGCTTGAGACGCCTATCAGCATCGGCGAGGCCGGCCTTGCGCAGAACGTCAATGGCCGCCTCACGCACCTCTTGCTTGCCCGTGGCAACACCGTTGGCTCGAATGGCTTCTTCGACCTGGAACCCGACCGACCACACCGGGTTGAGGTTCGACATGGGGTCTTGAGGAACGAATCCGATTTGTCGGCCGCGCACGTGCTCGAGCTGGGCCGCAGTGGCGCCGACGAGCTCCTGGCCGTCGAAAAGAATCGAACCACCGGTGACCTTGCCCGCACCGGGCAGTAAGTCAACAATTGCGTGAGCGGTGGTCGACTTTCCCGAACCTGACTCACCCACGATGGCTAGGGTTTGTCCGGCAAAGAGCTCGAGGTTCACGCCGTCAACAGCACGAACAGCTCCGCCCTGAGTGGGGAACTCCACTTGAAGGTTAGTAATCCGCAGGAGCGGCTGTTCGCTCATCGCGATGCCCTCGCCTTCGGGTCGAGAGCCTCACGAATAACCTCACCCATCATGATGAAAGCAAGAACCGTGATTGACAGTGCAAGGGACGGCCAGATCAGTGTCATCGGATTCGTGCGGATATCCGACTGAGCCTGCGAAATATCGTTTCCCCACGACATGAACGACGAGGGAAGACCCACACCCAAGAAAGAGAGTGTTGCTTCTGCAACGATGGCCCCCGCCAACGACATGGTCGTGATTGCGATCACTGGTGCGATGGAGTTCGGAAGCACGTGCCGCCACAGGATCCGTGATCGGCTAACTCCGATGGCCGTCGACGCCATGACAAAGTCAGAATTTTTCACCCGCAGAATCTCAGCACGCAACACACGTGCTGTTGACGGCCAAGCGAAAATACCGATTGCCAGAGCGATGACGACGACGTTTCGGTTGTGCGAAAAGACTGACATGACGACAACTGCGGCCAAGATGTAAGGGATGGCGAAGAAGATGTCGCCGACACGCGAGAGAACTGCGTCAATCCACTTACCGTAGAAGCCGGCGATAGCACCGAGCACGATGCCAACGCCCATCGTCAAGATTGTCACCAAGATACCCACCGTCAACGATGTCGACGTGCCGTAGACAATCCGGGCAAAAATGTCACAGCCCTGCCTTGTAAAGCCCAGTGGGTGACCCCACATCGGCCCGGCGTTACTGTTCGAGAGGTAACACTTATCGTTCGGTGGCTCTGCGGTGAAGACTCCCGGGAACAGGGCCACAAAAATCACGAGCAAGATCAGTGCGCCCGAGATGTAGAACATGGGGCGCCGACGCATGTCACGCCAGGCGTCAAGCCAGAGGTTACTCGGCTGTGAGTCGCCAGTGACCGAGTCAACTGCCATGAGCGGCGTCTCATTCTCAGGAGCAACAAAGTGCGTTTGCTTATTTGCCATAGCGAATCCTCGGGTCAAGGGCTGCGTACAGCAGGTCGGTCAGAAGGTTAACGACTAGGTAAATCAAGACCATCACGGTCACAAATGAGACCACCGTGGGACCCTCGCCTCGAATAATGGCTTGGTAGAGGGTGCGGCCAACGCCGGGCACGTTGAAGATTCCCTCGGTGACCGTGGCGCCCACAAGGAGAACTCCGAAGTCCACGGCCAAGAATGTGACGACAGGAATCAGCGAGTTGC
Organism: Aurantimicrobium sp.; assembly: GCA_024644865.1. GTDB lineage: Bacteria > Actinomycetota > Actinomycetes > Actinomycetales > Microbacteriaceae > CAIOLM01. The sequence goes on along the minus strand of JAHEGZ010000005.1, from coordinate 38,989 downwards.
GCAGAATGTGCACCCGAACGACTCGACCGCGCGAGAGCCCCTTGCTGTAGGCGGTTCGCACGAAGTCTTGATCTGCAGTATCGATGACCGATGCCCTGGTGAGGCGGATGATGTAGGCGATGCTCACGGTTGCCAACACGATTGCCGGAAGTATCAACTCGCCCCAGTTTGCGGCTCCACTCACCGTTGGCCGAGCCCAGCCGAGCTTGATGGCAAAAAAGAATTGAAAAACGAAAGCGATAACAAAGATGGGGAGCGAAATGAAGATGAGGCTCATCACCAGAGCAGAGTTATCAAACCACTTGCCTTTTCGAAGTCCCGAGACGAGTCCGATACCTATTCCAACGATCATCTCAAACAGAAGCGAGAGCATGGCCAGGCGAATGGTGACCGGAAAAGTTTGAGCCAAGATGTTCGCCACCGGCTGACCCGAGAATGAGGTGCCAAAGTCGCCGACGAACAGACCGCCGATGTAAATGAGGTACTGAACGATGAACGGCTGATCGAGGTGATACTGGTGTCGAAGTTGGTCGGCGACCGCGGGATTCACTCCCTTGTCACCAAACAAGGCGACGATGGGGTCGCCCGGCATGGCAAAAACCATGAAGTAAATGAGCAGGGTCGTTCCCAAGAAAACAGGAATCGCCTGCAGCACTCTTCGCAGTATGTAACCGAACATATGGATGACCTTAGAACAAGTGGGGCGATAACCGCTGAGGGTTACCGCCCCACTTGCTGTGCGTTTGCTCTACAGAACTATTTCTTCACCACGTTGTAGAGGATTGGCACGCCGTTCCACCCGAAAGCCACGTTCGAGACCTTCGTGCTGAATCCACCGTCGGTGATTCCGTACCACATGGGAACTGCAGGAAGTTCCTTGAACAGAATCTCCTGTGCTTGCTGGAAGAACTTATTTGCTTCATCCAGCGACTTAGCCGAGTTACCCTTCAGGAACAGGGCGTCGACGTCAGCGTTGGAGTACTGACCATCGTTGGCGCCTGCACCGGTCTGGTAGATCGGCTCGAGGAAGTTAGCCAGAGCCGGGTAGTCGGCCTGCCAACCCGTTCGGAACGCTGTCGCGATGGTCTTATCCGTGACAGCCGTGCGGAATTCACCAAACGTCGGGTACGGAGCACCCGAGGCGTCAATGCCTAGCGTGTTCTTGATCTGGTTGGTAACCGCATCAACCCAGCCCTGGTGTCCACCGTCTGCGTTGTAGGCAATCTGGAACGAACCACTCCACGGGGAGATCTTGTTGGCCTGAGCCCAGAGTTCCTTCGCCTTAGCTGCATTAAAGGTCAGAACATCGGAACCAGGAATGTCCGGGCTCCATCCCGCAATAACCGGCGAGGTGAAGTCCTTGGCGGGCTGGCGCGTGCCGTTGAAGATCGCCTGAATCAGCTCGGGTCGGTTGATCGACATTGAAATAGCCTGACGACGCAGGTTTCCTTCGTCACCCGAGAAGTGAGCAAGGCGCTCCGGAATGGTGAAGGACTGGAACACGGCGGCACCCTGCTGAACGGCACGGTCACCGAGATCCTGCTTGTAGGTCTTGAGTGCCGAGTCGGGGATTCCCGCCAGAACGTCAAGGTTGTCGGCCTGCAAGTCTGCGTAAGCCGCCTCAAGGGTGGCGTAGAAGACAATGTCGAGACCACCGTTGAGTGGCTTGCGCGCACCAGGGTAGTCAGGGTTCTTGACCAGGTTGATGTCGACGTTGTGCTTCCACGCTCCCTTTTCGGCAAGCATGTATGGACCGTTTCCGATGGGGTTTTCACCGAATGACTTGGGGTCATCGAAGAATGCCTTGGGCAGCGGGTAGAAGCCCGAGTAACCGAGACGCAGCGGGAAATCCGACTGAGGAGCGGCAAGCTTCACGGTGAACTCGGTGGGGCTGACCACCGTGAGACCAGTAAGCGGGGTGCTCTTGTCGTACGAGAAACCCTCGATGATGTCGAAGTAGTAGCTGTTCAGCTGGGCGTTGTCGAGCAGAGCGCCGTACTGCCACGCGTTGACGTAGGAGTCTGCAGTGACTTCCTCGCCATTGGTGAACTTCCAACCGCTCTTGATTTTGATGTCCCAGTTGATGTTGTCCGTCGAGGTGATCGACTCGGCCATGTCATTTACAGGAGCGCCCTTGGCGTCGTAGTAAACAAGACCCGCGTAGATCGAGTCGAGGATCAGACCGCCACCAGTTTCGTTGGTGTTTGTCGTCACGAGCGGATTCTGCGGCTCGCTGCCGTTGGTGGTGATGATGTTGTCATTTCCACCGCCACCGGCACATCCGGTGAGTGTGAGGGCCACAGTTGCTGCAACGGCAACAAGCGCGGCGCCAATCTTTACATTTCGCACAATGCCTCCAAGTGAGTGTGATGCCGACATGAGGGTCCACGACGGCGTGCGTAACTTCACCCTAGACCCGGAGTTCAGCTCTGTGCAGGAGTTTATGCAGTTGTAATAATCGGCTGGCTTTCAGGTCTATCCGGTTTTCGGCTCCTAGTCTGGGTAGGTGACCGAGACTCTGCCCCACTCGTGGGATGCCCGCCAAACCCGCCGGCGCACCATCATGCAGATCTGGCTGGTACTTGGGCTCTCGCTCGGCGCCTCTGCCCTGTACTCAATCGTTGCCGTAATTCAGCGTCTCTTCGCAGCTGCGGCCATCAGTGACCAGAGCGCAACCATCAACGTGCCACTCGCCCAGCAGCAGGTATTTGACCTGATCTACCAGCTGCTCGGCGTCGCGACGGCGCTCGTGCCTGTTGCGCTAGCGCTCTATTTTCTCTGGTCGCCGACGCAGAATCCGTTCCGACGAATCGGACTCGACTTCTCGCGTTTTGGCAAGGACTCGCTGACGGGCTTGGGCTTGACGGCCTTGATCGGCATCCCCGGCATCGCGTTTTACCTCATCGGCCACGCAATCGGCATCACGGTAAAGATTGTTCCGACGGCGCTGGGCACGTATTGGTGGACGATTCCCATCCTGATTCTGGTGGCCCTTCGCGCCGCACTCGAAGAAGAGGTCATCGTCGTCGGCTTTCTCTTTACGAAGCTTCGCGAGCTCGGTTGGAAGCCGTGGCTGATCATCGGCACGAGTGCTGTGCTGCGAGGCAGCTACCACCTGTATCAAGGATTCGGGCCGTTTCTTGGCAACGCTGTCATGGGCGTGATTTTCGGCATGGCTTATCAGCGTTGGGGTCGGGTCATGCCACTGGTCATCGCCCACTTCATTCTTGATGTGGTCTCGTTCGTGGGGTACCCCATCGTCGCTCACCTCGCTCCCGGGTTCCTTCCTGGCACCTAGGCCACAGACCACATGCCCCTCGGTGCCAGTGCCGCCCGCTCTCCTCAGGCTCAGCTCGGGCACAGCTTGTACTCGGTAGGCTGGTGCAAGCTTTTCGTCCTATAGACAGGTCACTATGTTCAAGCGTTTCGTTTCGTTGGTCGCCCTCATGATTGTTGGCGCCCTCGCGCTGTCCGGATGCGCCACCGACCTCAGCACAGCCAAGACCCTCCACGGCGACGCCGCAAAAGCTGCTCTGACGACCGTTGTTCAGACATCAACAGCTGATTTCAGCAAGGCCGGCGGAACAGAGCAGATCACGCTCGGCACAAAGCAGTTCGGTTTGGTCTACGACCCGTCCGCCCCTTCCGGCAAGCAAGTCGCACTGTTCGACCTCGCCGTCAACGGCCCGTCACAGTTCAGCTCCCCCAGCACGATCTTCTTGCTGGCCATCCCCAAGCTGCTCGCCAGCGACATCTTCAAGGGCGCGACCTACGAATACGCCAACAGCGGATTCACGGTGACTTCGTCGAAGGCCATCCTTACCGTTCAGGTGCTCGACAATCGCGTCAACGGCACCCTGCTCAAGGGAGTTGAAGCCGGCGGACCGACCCAGGCGACGATCAATAACTACGGCGTCAATGACGTGGCCAAAGAAAAGTTGACCACCGCGACGCCCGCGCCTCCGGCTACCCCCGCCGCCAACTAAAGGCGGATTTCTCCGCACGGCATTCATCGCTAGTGGAAAGAGGGATGGCTCACGGCGCAAAAGTGGGGAAATCCCCCAATCACGCCGAACCGCTCTTTTTGCTCTAGTAGCGTTCCAAATATGTCGCATGTGTGACTGAAAAGTCACCAGGCGAACAGCCGGTTGTCGCGTGTTGGGGGCGCGATAACCGGCTCTTTTTTTCGCCGCCGCTAGTGCGACTCAAACGCCTCGGGCGACGGGCAGGAACACACCAGGTTGCGGTCACCGAACGCGTTGTCGATACGACGCACGGGCGGCCAGTACTTTCCGCGAACACGCTCAGTCGTCAGTTGGCTCGACCCGCCCTGCGCGAACGGATAGACACCGAGTTCACGCGAGTAGGGTCGGTTCCACTCTCCCGCGAGGTCTGCCGCTGTGTGCGGAGCGTTGACAAGTGGGTTATTGTCGGCCGGCCACTGCCCTGCGGCAACTGCATCAGCCTCACCGCGGATGGCGATCATCGCATCGATGAAGCGGTCGAGCTCGGCAAGGTCTTCACTTTCGGTGGGCTCGACCATGAGCGTGCCGGCAACCGGGAAGCTCATCGTCGGCGCGTGGAAGCCGAAGTCAACCAGGCGCTTGGCAACGTCATCCACGCTCACGCCCGTCGCGGCAGTGAGTGGGCGAAGGTCGAGAATGCACTCGTGGGCGACGAGGCCATTGTCTCCGGTGTAGAGAACCGGATAGTGGTTGCTCAAACGTCGCGCGATGTAGTTGGCGGCGAGCACAGCCGAAGCAGTGGCGCGGCGAATTCCATCTTCACCCATCATGCGCACGTAGGCCCACGAGATTGGCAGGATGCTCGGGCTGCCATAGGGCGCTGCAGATATCTGCGTGCCGTTGTGGGCCACGCGCGTAACCTCGTCACCGGCGACCAAAACGTGTTTGCGGCTTTGGGCAAAGGGGTGGCTCGGCAGGAAGGGGGCAAGGTGCGCCTTTGCTGCGACGGGGCCTACGCCCGGGCCGCCACCACCGTGTGGAATGCAGAACGTCTTGTGCAGGTTGAGGTGCGAGACATCGCCCCCGAGGTCACCGTAACGGGCGAATCCGGTCATCGCGTTCATGTTTGCGCCGTCTACGTAGACCTGGCCACCAGCGTCGTGAACGGCTTTAGTGATGTCGAGAACGTCGTGCTCATAGACACCGTGGGTCGACGGGTAGGTGATCATCAGTGCGGCAAGTCGGTCGCCCTGCTCGGCAATCTTGGACCGAAGGTCGGAGATGTCAACGTTTCCGTTGTCGTCACAGGCGACGACAACCACGCTCATTCCGGCAAGAACGGCACTTGCCGCATTCGTGCCGTGAGCGCTCGAGGGAATCAGACAGACGGTGCGCTGCGTGTCACCGTTGGCGAGGTGGAATCCACGGATGGCCAAAAGACCCGCGAGCTCACCCTGGCTGCCCGCGTTGGGCTGAAGTGAAATGGTGTCGTATCCGGTGACATCGATGAGCCATGTCTCGAGCTGACGAATGAGCTCGAGATAACCCGCCACGTCGGCGCTCGGGGCGAAGGGGTGGATGCCCGAGAACTCGGCCCAGGTGACGGCCTCCATTTCCGTGGCCGCGTTGAGCTTCATGGTGCACGAACCCAGCGGAATCATGCCCCGGTCGAGCGCGTAGTCGTAGTCAGCCAAGCGCTTGAGGTAGCGCATCATGCTGGTCTCGGAGTGGTGGGTGTTGAACACCGGGTGCGTCAAGAATTCGCTCGTGCGCTTGAGGTCGTCAGCAATGACATTCGGCGCTTCAACGAATGCACCCGTCGCGCCGAAGAGTCGGCCCAAGGCCTCGACCTCAGCCTCGGTCGTGGTCTCATCCACTGAGATAGTCAGATTATTGTCGTCGATGACGTTGAGCAGGAAGCCCTGGTCGCGAGCTTCTTCGCCGATCGTGCCTGCACGGCCGGGAACGTGCAGGTGCAGAGTGTCAAAGTAGCGGTCGTGAACGACCGGCTGCCCAACAGTGGCCAGCAATGCGGCGAGCGCCGTTGCCTTGGCGTGAACGTCGCGAGCGATATCGCGAAGGCCCGTTGGGCCGTGATACACGGCGTACATTCCGGCCATGACAGCCAACAGCACCTGGGCGGTACAAATGTTCGAGGTCGCCTTTTCACGACGGATGTGCTGCTCACGGGCTTGCAGGGTCAGACGGTAAGCCAGCTCACCGTTCGCGTCTTTCGAGACACCAACCAGGCGACCGGGCATGCTGCGTTCAAGACCAGCGCGCACGGCGAGGTACCCAGCGTGCGGGCCTCCAAAACCGAGCGGAACACCAAAGCGCTGGGTGGTTCCGGCAGCAATGTCGGCACCGAGTTCAGCAGGCGACTTGAGGAGTGTCAGAGCGAGCAGGTCAGCCATCACGATGACAATGGCACCGGCGGCTTTAGCGCGTTCGATCGCCCACGTGGGGTTCCAGACCCGTCCGGACGCTCCCGGGTACTGAACGAGAACACCGAAGCCCTCGGGATCGTCTCCGGCCAGTAGGTCTGCCACGCGAATCTCGATGCCGAGGGGTTCGGCGCGACCGATGAGCAACGAGAGGGTCTGGGGCAGGGCATCCTTGTCGACCGTGAAAACGTTCGACTCAGACTTCGACGCACGGCGAGCCAGGAGCATGGCCTCGACCGCGGCGGTTCCCTCGTCGAGCATGGAGGCGTTGGCGATGTCGAGCCCCGTCAGGTCGGTGACCATCGTCTGGAAGTTGATGAGAGCTTCGAGACGACCCTGCGAAATCTCGGGCTGGTAGGGCGTGTATGCCGTGTACCAGCTGGGGTTCTCGAGCACGTTGCGCTTGATCACCGCCGGAGTGACGGTGTCGTAGTAGCCCTGACCGATGAACGAACGGCGAACGGTGTTATTGCTGGCCAGGTGCTTGAGCTCAGCAAGTGCATCACGCTCAGACACGGGGTCAGGCAGCAGCCCCGATCCGGGCGCGCGAAGCTTGTCAACCTGAATTGACTCCGGAATTGCTGCCTCGATGAGGTGCTCAATGGAGTCGAAACCGATTTCGGAGAGCATGCGTGACTGCGCTGCTCGGTCGGTTCCAATGTGACGGTCGACAAACTGCTCGGACATGCGTTCCTTCGTGGGTGTGAGCTAAAAGCGGTGGTTGTGCTGACTACTCGCCGATGAGGGCGTTGTACTCGTCGGCCGTGAGCAGGGTACCCGTGGAGGTCACGCGAACCTTGACGAGCCAGCCGGCACCAAAGGGGTCGTTGTTGACCAGTTCTGGGCTCGCGACGACTGCGTCGTTGGCCTCGAGGATTTCTCCGGAAACCGGGGCGAACAGCTCGCCGACCGACTTGGTCGACTCGATCTCGCCGACAACCGCGCCGGCGGTGATTGTCGAGCCCACCTTGGGGAGCTCCACGTAAACGATGTCGCCAAGTTTCTCAGCGGCGTAGGCGGTGATTCCCACCACGGCGATGTCACCATCGACGCGGAGCCACTCGTGTTCGTCGGTATAAGACAGGTCGGTTGGATTAGCCATTATTAGTTCTTCTTTCGTGAATAGAAGGGCAGGGCGGTAACGGTATACGGATGACGTGAGCCACGAATGTCCACATCGAGAATTGTTCCTTCGGCACTCAAGCTGGCGTCAACGAAGGCCATCGCAACGGGGTAGCCGAGCGTTGGCGAGAGTGCGCCCGAGGTTACGATGCCGACCTTCGTGTCGCCCGAGTAGACCTCATACTCAGCGCGAGCGGCACGCTTGCCTTCGCCGACGAGACCGACGAGCACCGGGGCTGATGCCGGCAGCGGCGCTTCGAGTGCGGCACGGCCGACGAAGTCGCCATCCTTGGCAAAAGCCACCGCGCGCCCGAGGCCCGCCTGATCAGGACGAGTCGTCAGGTCAAGCTCGTGACCGTAGAGAGGCATGCCGGCTTCAAGGCGCAGTGTGTCACGGCAGGCGAGACCGGCGGGCACGAGACCACGGCTCTGGCCGGCTTCGCTCAGAGCGCTCCAGAGCGCCGCAGCGGCAGCCACGTCGATGTACAACTCAAATCCGTCTTCGCCCGTGTATCCGGTTCGACCGATGAGCACTGGATTGCCCAGGAAGGTCGCCGGCAGCGACCAGTAGTACTTGAGGTCAGTCAGCGAGGATTGCGGACGATGTGCGGCCGCCTCGGCCAGCGTCAAGCCAACTGTGTTCTCGAGAATTTCAAGCGCACGCGGGCCCTGCACCGCAATCAGAGCCGTCTCGTCTGACTGATCGACGACGACAGCACGAAAACCAGCCGTGCGGGACTGCAAGGGCGGAACGACATTGAAACGGTTACCGGCATTCGCAACGACGAGGAAGTGCTCGTCGCCCAAGCGGTAAACAATGAGGTCATCGATGATGCCTCCCGCCTCGTTGAGCAGCAGGCTGTACTTCGCCTGGCCGATGGCAAGTTTGCTGACGTCCGCGGCAACCGCGTAGTTCAGGTAAGCGACGGCGTCAGGACCCGAAACCGAAATCTCTGCCATGTGCGAGATGTCAAAGATGCCAGCAGCCTCACGCACGGCATGGTGCTCGGCGAGATCGCTCGAATAGCGCACGGGCATTTCCCAGCCCGCAAAGTCGGTGAACGACGCACCGAGCTCAACGTGCACGCCATGCAGCGGTGAAAAGCGAGGTGCGGATGCAGAAGAGTCAGACAAGAGTTCTCGAATCTGGCGATACGCCGATTGAAGGAACTCCCCCTCTGTCATTGATGCCTGAGAGTTTCACCACATCCGTTGTCGGTTGTGGCTTTCACCGTGGGCGAGGATGCTCGAGGCATCCTTCTTTTCAGAGCGACCAGTTCGACGCGGTGCATTCACCTGAGAGATTGTCGGGGAGGATTGCTCCTTCGGTGTTCGCACAACTGCTACGAACTCTCCCGCATCGACCTTGTGGTCCCGTGTTTTGTTGTGATGCCAGCCTAATGCCGGATGCCCGGCCATCGCGTGTGCAACGGCCGGGCATCCGGTCAATTTGGTTCAAGCGGAGCTTGAAGGATTCGCTAGTCGTGTGCCGGGTGGGCGCGACGCTCGAGGGTCTTGCCCTTGAAGTAGTCACTGCGAATGAGGTTGTAGATGATCATCAATATCACTCCCAAAACCAACGCTCCGATGCCAACCACGCCAACGGCACCGAGACCGAAGATCGTGACGTTGTAGTCCTTTCCGTCGGCATCCGTGCTGACCAACCAGTCAGGCTGCAGGAACTGAACGGTTCCGTAGATGAAGACACCGGTCAACATGAGTCCACCAAGCAGCGGCGTCAGTCCGCGCATGATGAAGTTGCGGAAACTCTTGAACAGTGTCTTGCGGAAGTACCAGACCGAGGCGTATCCGGTCATGCCGTAGTAAACGGCAATGAGCAAACCAATCGAACCAATGCAGGCAAGAAGCAGGTCTGAGCTCACCAGCGTCAGCAAAAGATAGAAGGCCGCCGAGATGATTCCCATTCCCCAGGTTGCCCATGAAGGAGTCAGGAACTTGGGGTGAATCTTGGCAAAGCGCGAGGGAATCGCCTTGAACGCCGCCATCGACAGCGCACCGCGGGCGGTGGGCAGAATCGTGGTCTGAGTCGAAGCAGCTGCCGAGGTCAGAATCGAGGCAGCCAGCAGCATCATCATGATGTGGCCAAAGATGCTGTCACCGAACAGAGCCGGACCGATTGCCTTGAAGATGTCACCAGCGTTGTCAACGTTGCCGAGCCCGGTTGGGCCGTCACCGACACCGGCGAATGCGACGGCGCCAACGGTAACGAGCAGGTAGGTCACCAGCAGCAGGACGGTCGAGATCACCGCAGCACGACCAGGGGTCTTGGCTGGGTCTTTCGTCTCTTCGTTGATGGCGACGGCAGTGTCCCAGCCCCAGTAGATGAACAAGGCCAACAGGATGGCCGGCGCGATGGCCGTGTCAAACGGCAGGGTGAACGGGTTGAACCAGCTCCAGTCGGGAAGTGTACTGCCATCGATGCCGTTGCCCGAGTAGACGCGAACCAGAGCCATGACACCGAAAATGACCAAGATAACCATTTCGATACCCAGGAGTGCGTACTGCAGCTTGGCCGAAATCTCGATACCGCGGTAGCAGATCCAGGTCATCAAGAAGATCCAGGCGAGGCCTGCGAGGGTCGACCAGAAGACGTTGCTGGAGATATCTCCAATGGCAGGATTTCCGGTGATTTCTCCCACGAATGTAAATGAGTATGAACCCGCAATCTGAGCGAGGTTGGCCATACAAATGATGTCGGCGGCGATGAGCGCCCATCCGCCCATCCAGCCGGTGCGCGTACCGAACGCTCGAGCACCCCAGGTGAAGACGGTGCCACAGTCGGGCTCAGCGCGGTTGAGCTCTTTGTAGGCCACCGAGATAAAGAACATCGGAACAAAGGCCAGCAGGATGATGCCGGGAGCTTGGAACCCAACGAGAACTGCACCACCTAAAACAATCCATCCGAGTGAAGCGGCGAGGCTATACGCGGGGGCGGTCGAGGCCATTCCAACAACGACGCTGGACATGAGTCCAAGTGCGCCTGTTTTCAGACCCTTTTGACCAGCGAGGTCGGGCGAGTTCTGGGTTGTGCTCATTATCAGCTCTCCAATGGGGGTTGATCTGCGTCTTCACTGACGCGGTACTCACAGCAACCCAAACTCAGGCGCCTTCGCAAAACACTAATACTCAACCGGGGGTAATGAGTACCCTTTGCGCAAATCCTCTGGAGTTGTAACTAACTCGTCACACAACCGACGGAACCCGGTTTGGAGTTTGAGTCATTTCGACACTAAGATAAGTTCACTTATAGTCATTCTGACTTTTACCGTGGGAGGTGCCATGAACGCAGGAGTCTCGTCAGCGCGAACTCCCGTTCTCGCCGTCTCCACGGTGATCTTTACCCTTCGACCCGACGCCTCGGGCGAAATGCGTCTGGCGTTGCCACTCGTTCGCCGCATCCGCGCTCCCCACCAGGGCAAGTGGGCGCTGCCCGGTGCTCCGCTCAAATCCAACGAGGACTTGCAGGCGGCTGCCGGCAGTGCCCTCTTGGCAACCACCGGACTTGAGCCGCGATACCTCGAACAGCTCTATGCCTTCGGCCAGGTTGACCGCTCCCCCGATCGCGTTGTCTCTATCGTTTACTGGGCCCTCATCGGCAGCGACGAAACCGCCGGTGCGATTGAGAGCGAGAACGTGCAGTGGTTCTTCGCCGACGAAGTTCCCGAGCTTGCTTTCGACCACAACCTCATCATCGAGTACGCGCTGTGGCGTTTGCGCTCCAAAATTGAATACTCACGCGTGGCACTCGGTTTCTTGGGCGATACCTTTACCCTTGCGCAATTGCGCGAGGTCTACGAGGTCGTGCTGGGCAAGCGCCTTGACCCGGGCAACTTCAGACGGATGGTGGAGTCAGCCAACATCGTTGAACCCACCGGCGAGCGCCTCGAGGGCACGCGTCACCGACCACCGCAGCTTTACCGCTACAACGCGAGCCAAGACCTGACCGACCCCGATCCACTGACCCTTCGCACCACTTCGACCCGCCCGAACGCCCGAGACCTGGGAGCCGCATCATGACCAACACCGCATCGGTAGACGAGCAGATTCAAGCGATTGCAGCCGGTACCGCTTCCGGCACGACGTGCAGCCCGTCACTGGCCAAAGGTCCGTGGGAGTTTGACCGCGAGGCACCGAGCTACGGGCCGGGTGCATCGCTCGGCGATGTCATCCCGGTGGGTTCACCTCGGCAGGGTGCCCTGCCTGAGGAGTACAAGACGGCAACGAACGAAGAGCTGCACGTGCGCATCCGCACCGCCAAAACCACGTTGGGCGATCGCGTGGTGATTCTCGGGCACTTCTACCAGCGCGACGAGATCGTGCAGCACGCCGACTACCTTGGCGACTCCTTCCAGCTGGCCAACGCGGCCAAGGCTCACCCCGAGGCCGAAGCAATCGTGTTCTGTGGCGTGCACTTCATGGCCGAGACCGCGGACATTCTTTCGGGCGACAACCAGTCGGTCATTCTGCCCAATCTTGCCGCTGGCTGCTCGATGGCAGACATGGCAGACATTGACTCCGTCGAGCAGTGCTGGGCCGAGCTCTCGGCCATCTACGGCACCGAGCCCGATGCCAACGGTCGCGTTCCGATTATCCCGGTGACGTACATGAACTCGGCAGCCGACCTCAAAGCATTCTGCGGACGAAACGGCGGAATCGTGTGCACCTCATCGAACGCTGAAATCGTGCTGCGCTGGGCGTTTGAGCGCGGTCAGCGCGTGCTGTTCTTTCCCGACCAGCACCTTGGTCGCAACACGGCTAAGGCAATGGGCATCTCGGTTGACGACATGCCGCTCTGGCACGGTCGCAAGCCCCTCGGCGGTAACACCGAGGCCGACCTGCTCGGCGCCAAGGTTGTGCTGTGGAACGGTTTCTGCTCGGTTCATAAGCGCTTCTCCGTCGACCAGATTGACAAGGCTCGCGTCGACTTTCCGGGAGTGCGAGTGATCGTGCACCCCGAGTGCCCGATGCCCGTTGTAGACGCCGCCGACGAATACGGCTCGACCGACTACATCCGTCGCGCGATTGAGAACGCGACCGAGCCCAGCACCTTTGCCATCGGCACCGAAATCAACATGGTTCAACGCCTGGCGACGCAGTTCCCCGAGCATCACATCTTCTGCCTCGACCCGGTGATCTGCCCCTGCTCGACGATGTACCGCATTCACCCGGGTTACCTGGCTTGGGTGCTCGAGCGTCTCGTAGCCGGCGAAGTTGTCAACCAAATCACCGTGGATGCGTCGTTGGCCAAGGAGGCCAAGGTCGCTCTCGAAAGGATGCTGGCTGCCAAGCCGGCATAACCATGGAAAACGTCGTCGTCATCGGAAGCGGAATCGCAGGATTGATTGCCGCCGTTGACGCGAGCGCAGAACACCACGTCACTCTGATTACCAAGGCCGACCTCGCCGAGAGCAACACCCACTACGCCCAAGGTGGCATCTCTGCCGTGACATCTTCGGATGACAGCATTGCCGAGCATGTTGCCGACACCATGAGTGCCGGTGCCGGGCTGTCGTGGCTGCCTGCAGTTGAAGTTCTCTGCGCCGAGGGCCCGGGGAGTATCGCCGACCTCGTCGCCTGGGGTGTTGACTTCGACCGCAACGGGGCAGAGTTCGCCCGCGGCCTCGAGGCCGCGCACTCACACGCTCGCGTGCTGCACGCGGGAGGCGATGCCACGGGTGCGGGTATCAGCAACGCTCTCGCCACGGCAGCTCGTGCGAGAGTTGCTCAGATTCTCGAGCACACGTTTGTCATCGACATCGCGACCGACACTGATCTCGCTGGCACCCGACGCGTCGTGGGCGTGAGCGTGCTGACCGCCTCGGGTCCGCTTTTCGTGGATGCCGACGTCGTCATTCTGGCCAGCGGAGGCGCCGGGCAACTGTACCGTCACACGACCAACCCCCTGGTGACCACGGGTGATGGCGTCGCTGCCGGATTGCGGGCTGGCGCTGAGCTCGCCGACCTCGAGTTCTATCAATTCCACCCCACCGCGCTGGCGGTACCCGGATCGTTCCTGATATCTGAGGCCGTGCGCGGTGAAGGCGCCGTGCTCATCAACAACGCGGGCGAACGGTTCATGCAAAAGATTCACCCACTGGCCGAGCTGGCCCCGAGAGACATCGTCGCCCGGGGCGTGCAGAACGAAATGCGCTCCCAGGGTGGGCAACCGGTCCTTCTCGATGCCACGGCGCTCGGTGCAAAGTTCTTGGACGAGCGATTCCCGAGCATTTCGAAGGCCTGTCGACGATACGGGTTGGACTGGAGCAAGAATCCGGTACCGATCACTCCGGCAGCGCACTACTGGATGGGCGGCATCGCCACCGACGTCGACGGGCGCACGAGCCTCCCGGGCCTGTACGCGGTCGGCGAGGTTGGTTGCACTGGCGCACACGGGGCTAACCGACTCGCGTCGAACTCGCTGCTCGAGTCGATCGTGACCTCACGCCGGGCGGTGCGCACAATTGGAGGGCAGTGGCCCGAGCACGCCCCCGCCGGGCGCTGGCCCGACGGTCCGGTGACCGAGATTACGCTCTCGGTTGACGACATCTATGCCCGCTCGGGCGAAGCGCGACCCGTGGTCGACCGCGTTGAACTGCAAACGCTCATGTGGGACAACGTTGGCCTGGCCCGCGACGATGACGGTTTGCGCGAGGCGCGTGCCCAACTCTCTCAGTGGCGCCCGGCTACGCGCGAGCACCGCGTATTCCCCGACTGGGAAGATGCCAACCTGCTGCTCCTGGCACACGCGGTGACAGCTGCCGCTCAAGCGCGGCACGAATCCCGAGGCGCACACTACCGACTCGACTATTCGGCCACCGAGCCGAGGCTGGCCCGCCCGATCCTTGTAAAGGCAACGAACAATGCTTGATGCGCACCTCATGAACACCGTGGTCGCGGCCGCTTTGGCCGAGGATGCCCCCACCGGCGACATCACCTCGACCCTCGTCATTCCCGCCGGCGCACAGGCAACCGCGGTTCTGGCCGCACGAGAGCCGGGCGTTTTTGCCGGAGCTGACGTTTTCGCAGCTGCGTTCACGCTGACTGATCCGAGCGTTCGCGTTGACCTGCTCAAGAACGACGGCGACGCTTTCGTCGCTGGTGACGAACTCGCTCGCGTCATCGGCCCAGCTCGCGCCGTTCTCACCGGCGAACGCGTCGGGCTCAACTTTGCCCAGCGTATGAGCGGCATTGCCACTCTCACTCGCGCATACGTTGATGCGGTCGCTGGAACGAACGCCGTGATTCTTGATACCCGAAAGACCACACCCACGTTGCGCGCGTTCGAGCGTCACGCGGTCGTCTGTGGCGGAGGCACCAACCACCGATTCAGCCTTTCTGACGCATTCATGGCCAAAGACAACCACCTCGCCGTTCTCACGCAGGACGGCCTCGACGTCACCACCGCCCTCCAGCAGGTCAAGGCACAACTGCCAGCCGGAATGGTCTTCGAAGTTGAAGTCGACCGCCTCGACCAGATCGACGCGGTGCTCGCCGGCGGCGTTGACGTGATCATGCTCGATAACTTCTCGCTGGCCGACCTGCGCACGGGCGTGGCCCAGGTGGCCGGCCGAGCCAAGGTTGAGGCAAGCGGCGGTGTCAACCTCGACACCGTTGCCGGCATCGCCAGCACGGGCGTCGACTACATCTCCGTGGGCGCGCTCACTCACTCCGCCCGCGCACTCGATTTGGGCTTGGACGTTCAGATCTCATGATGTACCTCGATCACGCTGCGACGACGCCAGTTGTTCCGGCGGCGCTCGAAGCCGCGTGGCCATACCTGACCGGGGAGTTTGGCAACGCCTCGAGTACGCACGAGCTCGGGCACAGGGCATCCGTTGCCCTCGAGGATGCCCGCTCCCGGGTCGCTGCGTTCATTGGAGCGCGTGCAACGGAAGTCACCTTCACTTCCGGTGGTACCGAGGGTAACAATCTCGGCGTGATCGGTCTCGCTTTGGCAAACCCGCGAGGCAAGCACATCCTGAGCGCGAAGACCGAGCACGAGGCGGTTCTTGAAAGCCTTCGTTACCTCGAGCGAGCTCATGGCTTCGAGATCACGTGGTTGCCGGTCAATCACGAGGGCGAGATTGACCCGAATACCCTTTCTGCAGCTCTACGCCCCGACACCTCGCTCGTCACGCTCATGCTTGCGAATAACGAGATCGGCACGATTCACCCGATTGCTCGTTTTGCGGCTGAAGCGCACCAGGTTGGGGCACTCGTTCACACCGACGCAGTGCAGGCTATCGGGTGGATGCCCGTCAGCGTTTCCGAGCTCGGTGTCGACGCACTGAGCTTCTCGGGTCACAAGATTGGTGCCCCCAAAGGCGTGGGTGCGTTCTACCTGCGCTCGGGCGCGAGCATTGAGCCACTGCTGCACGGAGGCGGCCAGGAATTCTCCGTTCGCTCCGGCACCGAGAACGTTGCCTGGGCTGTTGCGCTTGCGGCCGCCGTGGATGGGCTTCGTGATTTCGACAAGCTCACTCAGCAGGGGGAGCTCAATGAGCGAGACGAGACGATTTCCCGGCGTGACGCATTCATCGAGGAGGTCTTGACCACCATCCCTCGAGCCCGACTCACCGGACCGACGGGAGCCAGTCGCTCCCCCGCCATTGCCTCATTCGTTTTCGAGGGCATCAGCGGCGAGGCAGTACTTCTCCAACTCGAGGAACATGGCGTGATTGTTTCCAGCGGTTCTGCCTGCGCCGCCGGGCGCGATGATCCTTCGCACGTGCTACTGGCCTGCGGATACGCGCCGGAGGTGGCCCAAACGAGCGTGCGATTTAGCTTGAGCCACGGCACAAGCGCCGAAGACCTCAAGCAGGCCGCGAGTGCGCTGCGCGCATCCGTTATTGCAGTTGAGTCGCTCGGCGGCTAGTGACCCTAACGTCGAGCGGTCGAACTACTCGAAGTCGTAAAGAGCCACAGCCCGGTCGAGCATGGCAAAAAGCTGCTCGCGCACCTGGTCACGGGTGGTGACTTCGTAGCTCCAAGGCACTCGCACCTCAACTTCGCCCTCACCAAGAGTGGCGCTAAAAATCGCAGCTTCTGAGTCGAAGCCGACCAGAGCAGCTGCCGTCGCGTCGCGAGTCTCGCCCAGCGTCTTGACGATAACCAGGTTTGACTCAGCCTGATTTGCGTTCATGTAACCGGTGATCGCCTCGACGATCTCGGGCGCAAATTCTGACACCTACTTCTCCGATTCCATCAGCGACTTGAGCGCCGCAAGTCCAGTGGCAAAAGACTTGCCCATCATTTTGTCGAAGCCAAGAACCACACCCATGAACTTGCCGCCAAGGCCGCGCTCGCCTTCCATGTACCACGTGACGAGCGTGCCGGCAGTTTCTTCGTGGATGCGAAACTCAATGTTCGCGGTGTTGGTCTTCTTCTTTCCGAAGAACGACATCTCGGAAACGATGAGATTTGGCTTCTGCGCGGAGACGACGAGCTGTTGCCCGCGGCCGATGCGGTCGCCTTGATATTCGTAAAGGGAACCCGGACCGGGCTTTGCCTGAGTGACCTTCGTCGTTACTGACGGGTCCATCGTGCGGAACGGGTTCCAGTCGTCGAACTGGTTGAGGTCGAGCATAAGGTCGAAGACCTTCTTGGCGGGGGCGTCGATCACGATCGACGTCTGAAGTGAGTACTTTTCAGGCATAAGAAAAGCCTAGGCGTTGGCGACGCCCAGTTCAGCAAGAGTCGCGTCAGTGTTCATCACGCGACCAAAGAACATGCTCATCGCCTTGAACGTGGCTTGTTCGGCCTCTTCGCTCAGACCGCCGGTGGCATCGTCGACAAATGCAACCTTGTAGTCACGCATGTAGGCGCCGCGAGCGGTCGAGTCGCAGCACACTTCGGTGAGAGTGCCCGTGATAATGACGGTGTCAATCTGGTTGAGTCCGCGAATGGTCTTGAGCATCGGCTCGAGCAGCGTGTTGTGGAACGCGTTGTAGCGATACTTCGTGATGACGGTATCTTCGGCGGCCGGCTTGAGGTCGTCAATCACTTGCACGCCAAAGGTGCCCGGGCGCATCCCGACTTCAAAGAGCTTGGGGTTGTAGGCGGCTTCGAGCGGAGAATTCACGGCACCCTCGGTCAGCGTGTGTTGCGTGTAGAAGATCGGGATGTTCAGCTCGCGGCTTGCAGAAATCAGTCGCTGGATGTGCGGAATGGCTTTGCGAGCATTGGGCACCTCCATCGGATATCCCTCGAGTACAAAATCGTTCTGCATGTCGATGACGAGCAGGGCGCACTTGGTTGGGTCAAGGCTCCACATGACAACCTCCGTTGGTTCGCATTCTGTTCTCACCCTAGCCGTGAACCGGGTAAGTTGGGAGGTCGCATGCGTGAGACCCTGAGACAGTATCTGCCCGCCAATCCCGGCCGGGAAGTGGCACGAGTTGCAGTACCCGTGAGCCTCGAATTCATGCTCATTCTTGGGCTGAATCTGGTCAGTCAGGTCATCGTCGCCGGTCTGGGTGAAACCGCGGTGGCAGCCGTGGGCTTCGCGTCGAGCATTCTCTATGTGCCGTTCTTTATCCTCGGCGCTCTCGGCGCGAGCACGTCGATTTTGGTCGCACGCGCCTATGGAGCCAAGCGCGAGAAAGAGCTGAACAAGGTCGTGACCTCAGCGGTGACGACAACCGTGGTCATTGCCCTTGTCGTGGGTGCCCCCTTTGCGATTTGGCCCCGCCAAATATTTGCCGCTGTTGGCGCATCCCCCGCGGTTGTCGAGGCCGGTGCCACCTATCTCGCGCTCACACTGGGATTCCTGTTCCTCGCCCTGATCGTTCAGGTGCTCAGCGGAGTTTTGCGATCGGCCGACCACGCTCGCAGCCCGATGGTGGCCACACTCGTCACGAGTATTTTGCAAGTGCCTCTAGCTATCGCCCTCGTTTACGGATGGGGGCCGGTTCCCGCACTCGGCGTCACCGGTGCCGCGTGGGCGATGATCATCGCAACGGCCGTCAAGGTCATCATCATGGCGATTCAAACCTTCGGCGTCTTCCACATCGCCAAGTGGGAAATGCCCGGACGCCTGCGCGAGTGGAAGTCAGTTCTTGGGCCGCTCGTCGTGCTCGCCGCCCCGATGGGGCTCACCGGTGGCATTTGGTCGGGAGGACAGTTTCTCTACAACGTCATCACCGCACACATCGGTGACGCAGCGCTTGCCGCCTCCCAGATTGTTGGCAACCTCGAGGGCATTTTCTTCGTGGGTTCGATGGGGTTGATGAACGCAAATAATGCCCTGACTGGTCGCGCAGTGGGCGCAGCCAACGGACCACTCGCTCGCGCCTGGGTGACCTACATCAAGCGCATCGCGCTCGTCACGGCAAGCATCTTCGGACTTCTCTACGCGCTTTCGTCACTCGGACTCAACGTCATGTATCCCGAGGTGCCGGCAATCGTGATCACGTACGCGACCGCAGGAATTGTGATCAACGCCGTGCTGCAACCGGTCAAGGTGCGCGGGTCACTGATGGGGGCATCCATATTGCCGAGCGCCAACGACCTTCGCGGCGTCGTACTGGGAGACTTTGTCGGTCCATTCGTCGTCGGTCTTCCACTCGCGGTCGTGCTCGGACTCTGCACCCCCCTGGGTATCTACGGAGTTTTCATTGCGCGGGCAATGGAGGAACTCGCGAAGATCAGCGTTTTCTCGTGGCGCGGCCGTCGGCTGAACTGGGATGCCATTGCCGAGAAGCACAATATGCTGAACCCTCTCGCCGAAGACCCTTACGAAAGCCTCATCCAGTCGTAGGTCGGTCAAGCGAGCCATTCCTCAGCGCTTAGCATCGAATAACCCCTTCTTTGGAGCTCGTGTGAAATTTATTGCCCGCGTTGTTGTCGGTCGCCCCCTTGTCTCGCTCTTGGTTTTCCTCGGGCTGGTCGGGTTCTCTGCCATCTGGGGAATGCAGGCTTTCGGAAATCTGCAAGCAGCGGGATACAACGATCCGAAGAGCGAGTCGACCGCCGTCTTTAATGAACTTCACGACACGTTTGGGGTGAAGAACCCTGAGATGGTGATCGTGGGCGACTTCCCGCAGGATGTTCAGTCCGCGACGAGCCGAGCTCAGGCGAGAGCCCTGACAAATACGATCGAAGACATTCCCGGTGTTGCATCGGTGACCAGCTACTTCAGCCTGGGGGAACCCGCCTCGCTCAAGAGCACCGATTCGAAAGCCGCCTACTTCTTTGTGAGCTACGACAAGGACGTCAAGGTTTCGGCCGAAACCACCCTGCTCGAAAACACTTTGGGCGCCGAACGCGACGGAATTAAGGTGTACTACACCGGCATTTCTGCGATGGCCAACGCTCTGAACGGCACAATCACCAAAGACATCGGTTTGGCCGAAAGCATCGCCATCCCGCTGAGCATCATTCTGTTGCTCTTTGTCTTTGGCTCTCTGGTCGCGGCGGGATTGCCTCTCATGGTGGGCGGCCTCGGCATGCTCGGCGGGTTCTTCTTCATCTGGGTAGCGACCCAGTTCACCGATGTCTCCATCTTTGCGCTCAATCTCGTGACCGCGATGGGTCTGGGCCTCGGCATCGACTACGCCCTGCTCATGGTGAACCGCTTTAGAGAGGAGCGCGCCCGAGGTCTTGCCGTCAAGGAGGCCGTGACCAAAACTGTTGAAACCGCCGGTCGAACTGTGCTGTTCTCTGGTCTCACCGTTGCCGTGGTGATTGCGTCGATGGTCATATTCCCGCAGTATTTCTTGCGCTCCTTCGCGTACGCGGGCGTTGCTGTGGTTTTCGTTGCCGTTCTGGGCGCACTCATCGCACTCCCGGCAACACTTGCTCTCTTGGGTGACCGAGTAAACAAGTTGCGCGTACTCCGCGGCGACCTGACTCCCAAAGACACAGGCATGTGGGCGAGCATTTCGCGCTTCGTCATGCGCCGGGCAATTCCCGTGCTCATCATCACGCTCGTAGCTCTCGGCGGTCTGGTTGCACTCGGCTCAAACGTCAAGTTCGGCCTGGTTGACGAGCGCATCCTCGCCAAGGATGCCCCCATTGCGGTCGCCAGTGAAATCGTGCGAACTCGTTTCGATGGCCAAGAGGGTAAACCCATCGAAATCATCGTGACCGGTGGGAGCGAGAAGCAGGTCGCTGCTTATGTCGAAACACTCAGCGAGACCAAACACATCGTTCGAGTTCAGAGCCAACTCGGCATCACCGTCAAGGGTGCAACTGACACACGTTTCGCTCCCGCCTTCGCCGATTACGTCAAGGGGAACGCCCAACGCATCGTCGCGATTGACAACGTTGAGGCGCGCAGCACCGCGGGCATGGATCTGACCAACGCCATCCGAGGAATCCAAACATCATTCGAGGTGCAGGTCGGTGGCATTGCAGCCGATTACACCGATTCGATGAACGGCATTACGCGAATGCTCCCGTGGCTCTTGCTGTGGGTCTTCGCGTCGACGCTGATTTTGTTGTTCTTGTTTACCGGCAGCATTCTGTTGCCGATCAAGGCCTTCTTGCTCAACCTCATCACGTTGGGAGCGACACTCGGATTCCTGTGTTGGATCTTCCTGGACGGAAACCTGATGTGGCTCTTCGGTGACTTCCAACTGACCGGGTCGATCGACGCATCGAACTTCATCCTGATTGCCGTCGTCGCATTCGGACTGTCGATGGACTACGAGCTGTTCTTGCTCAGCCGAATCAAAGAGCTGCACGATCAGGGCTTGAGCACCGAAGAGTCAGTGGCACTTGGCCTGCAGCGAAGCGGTCGCATCATCACCGCCGCTGCACTGATTCTTGCGGTGAACTTCTTGCCGTTCGTCACCTCTGGCGTAACCAGCATCAAGATGTTGGGACTTGGGCTTGCGTTTGCGATTTTGCTTGACGCGACGGTCGTGCGCGCGCTCTTGGTGCCTGCGCTGATGAAACTGTTCGGTTCTGCCAACTGGTGGGCGCCGAAATGGATGAAGTGGGTCTTCTCCAAGGTCGGGCTCGACCACTAGTTAGCGCCGAATGTCAGATCCGTTGTAACCGCGACCAAACCAGCCAGCCAGCAGGTTGGTGTCTGAGGCACCGGTGCCGATGAGCACAACGCCAATCACACTCGCTATGAAGCCCCAGGGACCCCAGCAGAATCCGCCGATGAGAACAATGAGGCCGACGACAATTTGAATCCAGCGACCAGCGGTGGATGAGATGAGCGAAAGCATGATGACTCCTGAATTTGTTGTACGGGACGATGTTATCCGCCGGAAAACAACTAGGCGAGGATGTTGACGGAGCGCCCGATAACCAGGGCCAGAATCACAAATCCGCTCAGCCCCTGAATTCCCATGAAAATCTTGGCGCGAGCAGTCAGGGGGACAACGTCATTCGGCGTGAATGCCATCATGTTCGTCAGTGCCATGTAAAGGTAATCGATGTATCCCGGGCGCCAGTTTGCCCTGCTCGTTGAGGAGTCTTTGCTGACCTCAATCGATGCGGCGCGCTCGTCATCCTGTGGGAACTTGAAGTCTGCGGTGGGTAACTGCGAGCGCATCAGAGTGGCTCGACCAATGGGACCTCCGCGGTCGATTTCCCAGTACACAATGCTAAACGCGATGACGTTGGCCACCCAAACTTCAAAAGCCTCAAGCAGAATCACGGGGCCAAGACCCTTGCCGGCAATCAGGTCACGCACGATGAACACCACGTCAACGAGGTTGGAGACCATCAGCAAGAGGGCAAGGATGACCGCAAGCCAGCGTGAGACTGTCGAACGTGCACCCGATGTCGTCGGATTGATGACCAGGATGGCGATGAAGATGAGGCTGGCGATGACAATCATCACGGCACGGGGCACCATGTTTTGAGGAGTGACCGCATAAATGACGAGCATGATCACGATGGCGATGAAGGCCGGCCATCGATTGGCGGCACGACGGCTCATTCGCTCGGGAATATGCCCTTCGCGAGGCTTCTTGGATGCGGTTGCCACGGGTTCAGCCTATTGCCGCACGAGCGAAAGCTTGAGCTCGATAAGTCGTTCGATCAGTTCAGTAGGAAGAAGCTCCCCCTGAGGCACGTGCAATGCCGCCTTGGTTCTGCTGTACCCGGCCACCAAATCACCGGCAAGGTCTAAAACGGAGCCCGAGTGAGGGTAGTAAGAAATCCCCTTTTTTGTCGCTGCAATGAAGGCGACTATGAAGCCGTCGACTTTGAAAGCTGGCATTGCGTAGGAGATGACCTGCTGAGCATTGGGGTACAGCCCCAAAATCTGCCGGCGTGTTTGCTCAAGCATCGCCCGCTGCGCCTCGGTCTGGGCGGCGATGTAGGCGTCGACTTCGGCGGAACTCATTATTGCCCTACGAACGTGCGAGTGCCCGTCGACGGGCGGTACGCAAAATAAGAGTTCCTGCGATGACCAAAGTTAAGGCACCGGTTCCCCACAGTCCCGAGACATCAGCGTCGTGTCCAGTGTTGGGCAAAGCACCTGCATCGGTGCCGGAGCCCGACGCAGCGGCAGGGTCATCAATTGTCGACGCGACGCCGAGGCCGGCACGAATCGGTCGAACGCGGTTTTGACCAAGTCCACCAGCCTTGGCGGTCACATCTATGCCGCCGATGTCAAAGTACTCAAACCAGGCAGAACCGGTGTTTTGCTCCGAAGAACTCCAGTAGACCGCGTTCTGGTTTGCCGGGCTAAAACCGAGGCGGTAGGTTCCTGGCTGGCAGGCGTCTGCATCTGCAACCTGCGCCTGCGAGTTGGCGTACTTGCACAGCTGCATCAGCTCGAGCGCCGTCGGGAGGTACCAGTCGCTCTGGGGTGTTCCCGACGTGTTCACAAAGGCGCGAGCAGCCCCCGCCGCGTAGGTTGTTCCCTGGCCATAGTCAGCAACGATCAGGTTCGAAGCCTGCAATCCGGCGCCAATCGCATTACCTGCGTCACTGAGGTGCACGGTGTCGTCGAGGGCTGCAACATTCAACCCGGGGTCGCTGGGCGACCATGGGAACAGCGAAGCCGTGTCGACCCACTCAGAGCCTGCGGCCTCGAGATAGTTGCACGTTTGCGCCAGGGTCGCACCACAGGGGAACGTGGTTGCCGACGCGTAGAAAACGGTTCCACCCCCGGGGCCGGTGTCTCCAACAGCACAGGCACCTCCGTCTGCACAGGGAGTAGGCGCCGCCGTTGCGGGCGATACAGCCAGCAGTGACAAGCTCGCAGCGGCCAGGGCCAAGCCCACAGCACCAGAAATGATTTTCTTCATGGGTCGCCCTTTTCTTACGCAGTGTGGGTGTCGTCTGGGCACGAGTCTATTGGCTCTGCTGGTTGAATGAGCATATGGAATACACGAAGCTTGGCGACCTGACCGTTTCTCGCATTGGCCTGGGATGCATGGGCATGTCCCACATCTACACCGGCTACAAACAGGAAGACGAGCTCTCGATTGCTGTCATTCACCGCGCTCTCGACCTCGGTGTGACCTTCATCGACACCGCCGAGATCTACGGGCCGGAGAAGAACGAGGTTTTGGTCGGAAAGGCCCTCGCGGGTCGGCGTGACAAGGTCACGCTGGCGACCAAGTTCGGTCTTCGGTCAAATCTGGGCAAGGCTGGCGTCGACAGCTCCCCCGAAAACATTCGCGTTGCCGTGGAGGGGTCGCTTGCTCGCCTCCACACGGACTACATCGACCTGTACTACCAACACAGGGTCGATAAAACTGTCCCGATTGAAGACGTCGTCGGAACGCTGGTGGAGCTCATGGACGAGGGCAAGATCCGCCACTACGGGTTGAGCGAGGCCGGGCAACAGACCATTCGTCGAGCACATGCCGTGCATCCGGTGACGGCTCTGCAATCGGAGTACTCGCTGTGGACTCGCGACGGCGATGACGGAACCATCGACACGCTGCGTGAGCTGGGCATTGGCTTCGTGCCTTACTCGCCGCTGGGTCGCGGCATGCTCAGCGGTACCATTACCAGTCGCGCACAGTTTGACGAGGACGACTGGCGATTGACCAATCCGCGATTCGTCGAAGAGGTATTCGCGACCAACCTCGCGCGAGTTCAAGAGATTGTGGCCATCGCCAATGAGGTCGGTGCTACCCCGTCGCAAGTTTCGCTGGCCTGGCTATTGGCAAAGGGCAACGACTGGGCACCCATACCGGGCACCATTCGCCTCAATCACCTTGAAGAAAATCTCGGCGCGGTCGACGTCAAGCTCACCGCCGAGCAGGTGGTGCGACTCGACGACGTAACGCAGCCCCTGGGCGAGCACCACGGTCCGGCTCAAATGACGATGCTCGAGCGATAGCCAGCTCGCGCAAGCGATGACTTCTAAGCTAGTCGTATGACTGAACGCGAACTGCTCGAACTGTGGAACAAGGCACGACTGCACATCATTGTTTCGCAGATTGCGCCGACCTTCTTGCTCATTGCCACCGT
Source organism: Aurantimicrobium sp. (assembly GCA_024644865.1). Lineage (GTDB taxonomy): Bacteria > Actinomycetota > Actinomycetes > Actinomycetales > Microbacteriaceae > CAIOLM01. Next base: position 14,043 of record JAHEGZ010000005.1, on the reverse strand, counting down.
TGCTCTCCTAGGCGTCGGCCTCGATCACGCCAACATCGCCGTGCGTATCGCCGCGCTGGGGATTCTGCTGGCCTCGGGCATCCTGGGCGCGCTCGCACAGTTCACCTCGGCTAACGATGCGATATCCATCGCCGAGGAACTTGCTGAGCTCACAGGCACCGGGCGCGCATCCGCTAGCGCCGTTTATCTGGCTCCGTGGTTCAACGTCATCAAGTGGGTTACTCCGGCAGTTTTTACTGTGATCTTCATCGCCTTGTTCGTGGCACTCATCTTCTAGCCCTCTTAGGAAACCGGTAAGCCGCTCATAGGCTGTGCATAGGTTTCATTCCTAGGTTGTCTGCATGAATTCTGTTGCAACTACTCCCACGGCCGTTCCCGCCACACGTCGTTTTCGCTGGGCACCCTGGCACACCGGCCTGGTCATTCTGGCCACTGCTTCAGCATTGGTCTACCTGTGGGCGCTGAACCTCGGTCAACGGTCGGAGTACTACGCTGCCATCGCAGTGTCGATGAGTCAGAGCTGGTCGAACTTCTTCTTTGGTTCACTCGACCCGGCTGGCACGGTCACCCTCGACAAGATTCCGGGCTCGTACTGGGTTCCCGCGTTGTTCGTCAAGACGTTCGGCTTCTCGACCTGGTCGGTGGATGCCCCCAACGCACTAGCCACCGTCGCCGCCGTGATTCTTATTGCGGTTGCGGTCAAACGCCTCGCCGGGCCGACCGCAGGATTGCTCGCCGGCGCTATTTTCGCGGCGACCCCGATTGTTGCGGCCGTGGCCCGCTCCAATCAACCACAATCGTTCTTCCTGCTCACCTTGGCCCTCGTGCTCTGGTCAGCAACTCGCGCTCTGCAGAAAAACTCACTCGGTCATCTCGTCCTCGCTGGCGTATGGATCGGCTTGGCATTCCAGACGTACATGCTCGAAGCATGGGCCGTCTGGCCGGCACTCATCCTGGCCTACCTTCTCTTTGCCCAGAAGAAATGGATTCTGCGCATTCGCGATGTGGCCGTTGCGGGAGCCGCCAGTCTGGTGGTCTCGCTCAGCTGGATCTTTGTCGTGTCATTGATTCCCGCTGGATCACGCCCCTACGTGGGTGGCACCTACTCGAACAGCCCGTGGGAGATGGTGTTCGGGTACAACGGACTGGGCCGATTCTCAGGCACGCAGTCTGCGAGCGCCACTTATCGGTCGTTCACGCCTCCCTTCTCGGGTTCTCCCAGCGCGTTTCGTCTGTTCAATGAGCAGCTGGCCGGACAAATTGCGTGGCTGATCCCAACAGCAATTCTGGCCATCGTCGTGCTTTTCGTTCTCACGTTCAACCGCGCCATCACCGTTTTGCTTGGCGTGTGGTTCCTGACATTCGCCATGATGTTTTCGGTGGTTGCCGGAATGCACCAGTTCTACACGTCAGCGTTGGCGATTCCCATGGCCGCACTCATTGGTAGTGCGTTTGCTCAGGCGTTCAAGCAAAAAGTCTTGTGGGCCCAGCTGAGCTTGATCGGTGTAGCCGTCGCCACTTCGATCATCATCGGTCTGACTTACCCGAGCTACCTCGCATGGCTGCCATGGGTGCAACTCGTTTTTGGAATCGGAGCCGCTGCCGCAGTCATGCTCGTTGACGAGCTGAAACTCACTCGCACCTGGTGGGTCGGGCTCCTGGCCGGTGCGGCTATTGTGCTCACGCCAGCAGTGTGGTCCGTCGATGCCATGAACCACCCCAGCTCGATAAACCCGATGGCCGGCAACAGCAACGGATTCGGCGGCCCCAGTTCAGGAGGGTTCGGCGGAAAGGGTGGACCCGGGCAGGGAATGCCCGGCGGAATACCCGGCGGAATGCCCGGCGGCCCGGTCTCCGCGAACGCCAATACAGCGCTCGTCAGCTATCTGCAGTCCAACCGTGGCAATGCGAAGTACCTGTTCGCAACCTTTAGCGCCATGTCAGCCGCTCCCTACATCACCTCGACCGGTGAGAGCGTGATGCCAATCGGTGGCTTTGACGGCTCAGATCCCGCTCCAACTCTGGATGCCTTCACGGCACTCGTAGCACAGGGCGACCTCCGCTTCGTGCTAGCCGACGATAAGAGTGGCGGAAAGGGTGGCCCGGGCGGACAGGCCGGCGGTGCATTCGCGAAGTCAACCAGCGCGGCCATCAGCGCGTGGGTAACGTCAACCTGCACACCCGTGACGGATTCAACCCTAGGTGTCAGCGGTCTCTACGACTGCAAGCCCGCGAACTAGGGATGTAGGTCGTCGATGACGATCTTCGTCATGGACATGAGCGCGGGCCACGCGTAGGCACGAATGGCCGGGTCTTCATGCTCGAGCCACTGACGCATCTGGATGGGTGACACCTGCCACGAAACTCCAAACTTGTCGACGCACCAACCGCACTTACCCGGCTTTCCTTCGGCGGTGAGGGCATCCCAGATGCGATCGACTTCGGCCTGACCATCCACGTTCAATGACAGTGAAACCGAGTCGTTGAATGACGGACCGCCCGGTGCGCTCATCAGTATCAGTTCATGTCCATATATAGAAACATCCGCAGTGAACAACCTGCCCGTTTCATCGTGAAACTTACCGCGGACGTCCATGCTCAACACGTCGACGTAGTGGGCAACGACGTCAGTGAGATCCGTATCGAACCATAGAAAAGTCTTGAGAGTGTTTGCAGCCATCATCACTTCTTCGGCGAGCCGTATTCCTCGTCAGTGACGTACTCGCCCCACGTGGTTTCGGGCGTGCCTGGCTCGGGCAGTGCCTCCCACATTGCGATGTGTTCCATCATGTGGTCGGGACCAGCGCCATGCCAGTGCCAGACGCCGGCGGGCGTGAAGATCACATCTCCGGGACGAACTTCGACAACCTCGCCACCTCGTTCCTGGACGCGCCCAACACCCTGGTTGATGTACAACGTTTGGCCGAGTGCGTGAGTGTGCCAGGCGGTTCGTGCGCACGGAGAAAATCTAACGAGCCACGCGCGAAGCCGAGAATCGAGTTGGTCGGCGCCAGACAAGACATCAAAAAACACCTCACCGGTGAACTTTTCTGCAGGCGCTCGATTGGTTTGCGGGCGAGTGATGTCCATGTTGAGTCCTCCGGAGTTGTTTAGACGTTGAAGCGGAACTCGACCACGTCACCGTCTTGCATGACGTAGTCCTTGCCTTCCATGCGCGCTTTACCCTTGGCCCGGGCTTCTGCGACAGAGCCGGTGGCGACCAAGTCGTCGAACGAAATGACCTCAGCCTTGATGAAGCCCTTTTCGAAGTCGGTGTGAATCACGCCGGCTGCCTGCGGGGCCTTCCAGCCCTTGCCGATTGTCCACGCACGAGCCTCTTTGGGACCTGCCGTGAGGTAAGTCTGGAGCCCGAGAGTGTCGAATCCGATGCGGGCGAGCTGGTCGAGCCCCGATTCTTCTTGCCCGGTCGAGGCGAGCAACTCTTTGGCGTCAGCCTCATCGAGGTCGATGAGTTCGCTCTCGAGCTTGGCGTCGAGCAACACGGCTTTGGCCGGGGCAACAAGGGCCTCGAGCTCCGCGCGCTTGGCCGCATCCGTGAGCACAGCCTCGTCAACGTTGAACACGAAGATACAGGGCTTGGCGGTCATGAGACCGAGCTCCTTGATCGGGGTGAGGTCGAGCTTCGACATCGAGAGCAGTGTGCCCTCGTTCAGAATCTTCTGAGCTTCGATGGCAGTCTCGAGCGCAATCGGCTCGGCTTTCTTACCCTTGACCTCTTTTTCGAGACGAACGATCGCCTTCTCGAGGGTCTCCAGGTCAGCCAGAATCAGCTCGGTGTTGATCGTTTCAAGGTCACTGGCGGGGTTCACGGCACCATCGACGTGAACCACGTCAGAGTCTGCAAATCCGCGAACCACCTGTGCAATGGCGTCTGCTTCACGGATGTTGGCGAGGAACTTGTTGCCAAGACCCTCACCCTCACTGGCACCGCGCACGATGCCGGCGATGTCAACGAATGAAACGGGAGCGGGCAGGATGCGCTCGCTTCCGAAAATCTCAGCCAGCGCGTGCAGGCGAGGGTCGGGCAAGTTGACGACACCGACGTTCGGCTCAATGGTGGCGAACGGGTAGTTCGCTGCGAGAACCTGATTCTTGGTTAGTGCGTTGAAGAGAGTGGACTTGCCAACATTGGGCAGGCCGACGATTCCGATAGTAAGAGCCACGAGGGTCAAGCCTACCGGGCGAATTAGACCTCAAAGTCGGGGCGGGCCCTCCAGGCAGTGTTGGCCTCGAGGCTTGCAATCAGGGTGAGTGCCGTCAACTTTGCGTGCTGGTCACTAAGCGAACTGTAAACGTCGATCGCCAGGGGCGGCGGTTCCCCAAATTTGGGGATCTCGATTTCAACCCACGCGTTTTCGCTAAGGGGAATCCACGGGCGCTGGGTCTGCTGCCCCTCGACGAGCGAGTCAACGGCGAGCGCGACGATGGCGAGAGCATCCAGCTTGTTTACCGCGCTCATCACAACGATCGTGGCGCAGAAGAGCACCTCTGTGTCGTCGGCAGGATGCTGCATGGCTAGTTCTGCGGGAAGCCCAGGTTAATTCCGCCATGGCTCGGGTCGAGCCAACGCGAGGTCATGGTCTTACTGCGAGTAAAGAAGTGCACACCCTCGGCACCGTAGGCCTTGGTGTCACCAAAGATCGACGATTTGAAGCCACCGAACGAGTAGTACGCCACCGGCACCGGAATCGGAACGTTGATGCCGACCATGCCGACCTCGATCTCGTTCTGGAAACGGCGGGCGGCTCCGCCGTCGTTGGTGAAGATCGCGGTTCCGTTGCCAAACGCACCCTCGTTGATGAGTTTCACTCCCGCTTCGTACGACGGCACACGAACGACCGACAGCACCGGACCAAAAATCTCTTCGGTGTACACACGACTCGTGGTGGGGACGTGATCGATGAGGGTCGGCCCCAGCCAGAATCCGTTGGAGTCGCCGTCAACGTTGACGCCGCGGCCGTCGACAACGACGGTTGCGCCGTCAGTTTCGGCGATATCAATGTAACCCGCGACCTTGTCGCGGTGTTCGCCAGTCACGAGCGGTCCCATGTCGCAGTTACGGCGGCCATCTCCAATCTTGAGGGTGGCCATGCGCTCAACGACCTTTGCGATGAGAGCATCGGCGACCGGCTCGACGGCAACGACGACCGAGATAGCCATACAGCGCTCACCTGCCGAACCGAAGCCCGCATTGACGGCGGAGTCAGCGACGAGGTCGAGGTCAGCATCCGGCAATACCAGCATGTGGTTCTTGGCGCCGCCCAAAGCCTGCACGCGCTTGCCGTGCTTGGTTCCTGTTTCGTAAACGTATTGTGCAATCGGGGTCGAACCAACGAACGAGATTGCCTTGACGTGCGGGTGGGTCAGCAGGCCGTCGACCGCTAGCTTGTCACCGTTGAGCACCGTGAACACGCCATCGGGCAGTCCGGCCTCTTTGAGGGCTTCGGCAATCCAGAGAGCCGCACTCGGGTCTTTTTCACTGGGCTTGAGAATGACGCTGTTACCCGCGGCGAGCGCGATCGGGATGAACCACATGGGCACCATCGCCGGAAAGTTGAACGGGCTGATGATTCCCACCACGCCGAGTGGCTGACGAATCGAGTAAACGTCGACACCGGTGGATGCGTTCTCCGTGAAATCGCCCTTGAGCATCTGGTTGAGGCCACAGGCGAACTCGACAACCTCTTGTCCGCGCGAAATCTCGCCGAGGGCATCCGACACGACCTTGCCGTGCTCGCTGGTGATGATTTCGGCGAGTTCACCCTTGCGGGCGTTGAGAATCTCACGGAAGTTGAAGATGACAGCGGTGCGCTTGGCCAGGGAGGCGTCGCGCCACTCGGGATACGCGACGTTCGCCGAGGCAATGGCGGCCTCGATTTCAGCCTCGTTAGCCAGGGCAACGCGCTTGGTTTCGACGCCGAGTGCGGGGTCATACACAGGCGACGTGCGACCTGAGGTGCCCGGGGTTGGGCGACCGTTTATCCAGTGCGGAACAGTAGGGCTGGTCATCGTGGCGCGCTTTCTCTTGACTGTCACTGCCTACTGACACACTAACCGTATGGATGCACTCTGGCTCATTCTCGCGCTCGTTATCGGTCTCGCTGTAGGCGCTCTCGTCGGCTGGTTGATCGGTTCTCGCAAGTCCAGCCCCGGCGCCGACGCATCGCTTCTTGCCGCTGCGCAGGCGGCCGCGGCCGCGGCTCAAGCCACAGCCGAAGAACGGGCTCGGGCCATTGACGAGGCCAACGCACGCAACCGCGAACTTCTCGAACAGCAAGAGCGAGACGCCAAGATTGTCGCCGAGCTCACCCCCATCAAGGCCGTCCTCGATCAGATGACTCGCAAGGTCAACGAGATGGAGAACCAGCAAAAAGAGCAGCATGGCTTGATCTCGCAGCAGCTCGTCGACAGTCGCAAAGCCGGCGACGAGCTTCGCGCCACCACTGATGCGCTTTCTCAGGCGCTGCGTTCGAACAACTACAAGGGCAAGTGGGGTGAGGCCCAGCTTCGCCGCATTGTGGAGGTGTCGGGTCTGCTCAACTACGTCGACTTTTACACGCAAGAGTCGTCGTCGACCGACGCTGGCGGCATTCGCCCTGACATGGTGATTCGCCTCCCCGGCGGGCGCACGATCATCATCGATGCCAAGGTTCCGTTCACCTCGTACCTTGAAGCAAGCCAGATTCCCGTGAATGCCACCGGCGATGAACTGGCCAAGCGCGAGCGTCTCATGGGTGAACACGTCAAGGCCCTGCGCAAACACGTCGAAGACCTGACTCGCAAGAGCTACTGGGAGGGCTTTGAGAACACCTCGGAGTTCGTGGTGGCTTTTGTGCCGAGCGAGTCCCTGTTGTCGGCCGCGCTTGAACTCGACCCTGCCCTGCTCGAAGATGCCTTCACCAAGAAGGTCGCTCTGGCTTCGCCGGTGAACCTGTTTGCGGTTCTCAAGACGGTGGCCTTCGCATGGAACCAAGAGATGGCCACCGAGAAGGTTGCCGAGATCATCAAGCTCGGGCAAGAGCTCTACAAGCGCATCGGCGTTGTTGCTGGTCACGCCGATGACCTGCGCAAGCACCTCGACAAGACGGTCAGCTCATACAACGCGTTTGCCAAGTCTCTCGAGCGAAACCTGCTGACCACGGCGGCCGAGTTCCCCAAGCTCGACATGGCTGACACCATCGCCGAGGTTCCTGCCATCTCCGGCTCCACCGAGGGCTTCCGCAAGAAGGAACTCACTGCCGGCGAAGAATAGGTCGGTTGCGCCGGTCAGGGCAAGATGAAGGAGTGTCCTCTCCCACCACCGCGTCGATGACCCCTCGGGCATTGTGGTCCGGCAGGGCACTCGCACTTTTGGGTATTTTGCTGGTGGCACTGAGCTTGCGCATTCTCACAGGCGCAGCATCACCAATTTTCCCGTTGATCGCAAAGAGCTTTCCCTTGCCCGACATGGCCATCGCCGTGCTTGGCGCACTAGCACCCGCGGGCTTCGCCGTGGCTTCGTTCATTACGCCGCGCTTGGGAAGACGAATTGGCATTGAGTGGGGGCTCGTGCTAGCTGTCTCTCTCATCATCTTCGGGCACCTCGTGCGCGCAATCGCTCCCGAATGGGGCACGCTGGCGGTCGCCACCGCTGTAGGGCTCATCGGCACGGGAATGGGTAACGTGCTGTTGCCCCCAGCAGTGAAGAAGTATTTTCCCGACCGCATCGGGCTGGTTACCACCCTGTATGTCGGACTGCTGGCCGTCAGCTCCGGCCTCGCTCCACTTTTGGCTCATCCAATGAGTGACGCAATCGGATGGCGCAATGGATTCATCGTGTGGGCAAGCTTGACCGTGATCGCGCTGATTCCGTGGGTGCTTGAGCTTCGCAACATGAAAGGTCGAGCCAATCCCAACGACCCGGTCATTGTTCTGGCGAAGTCGACCCTCAAGCTGCACAAGTCCCCCACCGCGATGGCGCTGGCGTTCATGCTGGCCATCTCAAGCATCAACGGCTACGTCGTTTTTGCATGGCTTCCCTTGCTGGTCATGGGAACATCCGGCGTCACCCCAGGTGAGGCCGGAGTGATGTTGGCGACCTTTGGTGGAATCGGCCTGCCCGTCAGTCTCGTCACGCCGATCTTGGCGTCCAAGATCAAACGAACCGACCTGTTCTTGTACGTTTCAGCTGCGCTTTTCTTAGTCGGCTATGTCGGGCTTCTTGTGGCGCCAAACCAACCCTGGCTGTGGCTGGTTTTCATCTCTTCCGGGCCGATCATCTTCCCTTTGACTCTCGTGCTCATCAACCTGCGCACGAAATCAACCGAAGCCTCCATGCAGCTTTCGGGTTTCGTGCAGGTAGTCGCTTACTCGATCGCGATTATTGGCCCATTTGGCGTGGGTCTCATCCATGAATGGACCGGATCATGGAATGCCGTGCTCATCTTCATGATCGTCTGCGTGATACCGCTTGTTTTTTTGGCGCCCATCCTGGGCCGCGGCAAGTTCGTCGAAGACGAGGTTGGCTAGGCCAAATAGGCCTAAATCCAGCGCTCAGCGAGGTAGTCGGCCTGAACACGACGAATTGTGCCCGATTTGCCGCGCAGAATGATGCTGTCGGTACGAATGATCGGACCCTTGCGGCGAACCCCGTCGAGCATAGCGCCGTCGGTGACGCCGGTGGCTACAAAGAAGGTGTTGTCACTGCTGACGAGTTCGTCGGCGGTGTAGACGTGATTCATCTTAAGGCCGGCCGCGATACCGCGAGCGGCCTCTTCGTCATCTTTGGGGGCCATGGTGGTCTGAATGAAACCACCGAGAGCCTTGATGGCACAGGCTGTCACGATTCCCTCGGGACTTCCGCCGATGCCCACACACATGTCGATGCGCGACTCGTAGCGAGCGGCGTTGATACCGCCTGCAACGTCACCGTCGAGCAGCAGTCGAGTTCCGGCGCCTGCAGCACGAATTTCTTCGATGAGACCTTCGTGGCGTGGACGGTCGAGAACGGCGATGACCATCTCGCCAACCGGCTTGCCTTTTGCCTTCGCCAGAGCACGGATGTTGTCACCGATCGACTCGCGAATGTCGAGTACGCCCACACCCTCGATGCCGGCGACAATTTTGTTCATGTAAAACACGCTGGATGCGTCGAGCATCGAGCCGCGGTCAGAGGCGGCAATGACCGAAAGTGCGTTTTGACGCCCAGCGCCGGTGAGGCTGGTTCCATCAATGGGGTCGACCGCGATGTCGCAGGCCGGGCCGCGACCAGTTCCGACCACTTCGCCGTTGAAAAGCATGGGGGCGTTGTCTTTTTCGCCCTCGCCAATGACGATGGTGCCGCTGAAGTCGACCGTTCCGAGGAACTCGCGCATCGCATCCACGGCAGCGCCGTCAGCGGCATTCTTGTCACCCTTACCGATGAACGGGTAAGCGCGAATTGCTGCCGCTTCGGTCGCCCGAACGAGCTCCATAGCGAGGTTGCGGTCAGGATTCAGGCGGATTGCGCCGGTGTTAGTCGAAGTCACACCCCCAGCCTACTGACGACCCCACGCTGACTAGACTTAGAGCAGGCCGATTTCGCATGAACGGCAATTGAGACTGGCAATTCTTGGAGATTAAATGCCCATCGCAACACCGGAACAGTACGCTGCAATGCTCGACACGGCTAAGGCCAAGGGTTTCGCCTATCCCGCATTCAATGTTTCAAGCTCGCAGACGCTTAACGCCGTTCTTCAGGGCCTAACCGAGGCCGGTTCTGATGGCATCATCCAGGTGACAACCGGTGGAGCTGACTACTTCGCCGGTCACACCGTTAAGGCTCGCGCAACCGGCGCACTGGCATTCGCCAAGTTCGCTCACGAGGTTGCCAAGTCTTACCCCATCACCGTTGCCCTGCACACCGACCACTGCCCCAAGAATGCGCTCGACGACTTCGTTATGCCGCTCATCGCAGCTAGCGAAGAAGAAGTCAAGGCTGGCCGCAACCCCATCTTCCAGTCGCACATGTGGGATGGCTCGGCTGTTCCCCTCAAAGAGAACCTCGAGATTGCAGCTGACATGATCAAGCGCACCAAGGCCATCAACGCCATCCTCGAAGTCGAAATCGGCGTTGTCGGCGGCGAAGAAGACGGCGTCAGCCACGACATTAACGACAACCTGTACACCACGGTTGAAGACGCCATCGCCACCGTTGAGGCTCTCGGCCTGGGCGAGAATGGCCGCTACATGGCCGCCATGACCTTCGGAAACGTGCACGGCGTCTACAAGCCCGGCAACGTTCGTCTGCGCCCCGAACTGCTCAAAGAACTACAGGATGCCGTTGCCGCCAAGTACGGCACCGGACCCAAGCCGTTCGACCTCGTTTTCCACGGCGGCTCGGGCTCGACCGACGAAGAGATTGCCGAGGCCGTTGCCAACGGTGTCATCAAGATGAACATCGACACCGACACCCAGTACGCGTTCACGCGCTCGATCGCGGACACCATGTTCAAGAACTACGACGGTGTGCTCAAGGTCGACGGCGAAGTCGGCAACAAGAAAATCTACGACCCTCGCGCCTGGGGCAAAATTGCTGAGACCGCCATGGCCGCACGCGTCATCCAGTCGACACAACAGCTCGGCTCGGCCGGTCACTCGGGAAAGTAATCCGAGCCACCTGTGTCATCTGACGAAAACCAGCAGCCCGAGGGTCAGGCCCCGCGAGCGCTCAGCCAATTTGGGCTGTTCAACCTCGTTCTCACCATTGGGTTGCTGGTTTTCGGTGTCGTCAACATCTTCAACAACATCGGCGCCTTCGTAAACCCGGCGACTCTCGTCAACCAAGTTCTCACTCAGTTGCACGCCACCGACGCCAAGTTCCCCGAGCTGACCTATGCGACCACCTCAGTCACCACCACGGTCGGCTCAATTCTGTTGACCTTGCAAGGCGCGAACTTTGGTCTCATCACCTGGTGGGCGTTCAAACGCATGTCAGCGCGCAAGAGTTCGTTCTGGGTGCCGGTCATCGGGGCCGCAATCTCATCGACGCTGACGTTTATCACCCTGCTCGGGCTAATCCTCAGCGACTCGACCATCATGAACGCGATCATCGAGTTCAGCAAAAGCCAGGGCTAGCCGTTTCGATACGGCGCTTCGCGCCGAGATGGTTGAGCTTGTCGAAACCACCACGCGGGGATTTCGACAAGCTCAATCAGCTTTGGCGCGACGGGCGCAGCTCCTTGGGCAGCGAGAAGATCAGGTCTTCCTCGGCCGTCTTCACTTCGACCACATCGGTATAACCGCCGGTTGCGAGCAGCTCGAGCACCTCGTGGACCAGCTCTTCAGGCACGGATGCCCCACTGGTCACACCCACTGACGCGATGCCCTCGAACCACTCGGGCTTAATCTCGTCGGCATAGTCCACGCGATACGCGGCTTTCGCTCCGTACTCGAGCGCAACCTCGACCAAGCGAACGGAGTTTGACGAGTTGGCTGAGCCCACGACAATCACAAGTTCGGCATCCGCTGCCACCTTTTTTATCGCGACCTGACGGTTTTGCGTGGCGTAACAAATGTCGTCACTGGGCGGATCTTGCAGGTGCGGGAACTTCTCCCGAAGCAGGCGAACGGTCTCCATGGTCTCGTCGACGCTCAGCGTGGTCTGCGACAGCCAGACAAGTTTCCGGTCGTCGGGCACGACAATGTCAGCAACCGCGTGCGGGCCGTCGATGAGCGTCATGCTCTCGGGAGCCTCGCCCATGGTGCCCTCGACCTCTTCGTGTCCGTCGTGACCGATAAAAAGGATGTGGTACTCGTCACGCGCAAACCGGGTGGCTTCGCGGTGAACCTTGGTCACCAGCGGGCATGTTGCGTCGATTGTCATCATGTTGCGCTTTTCAGCTTGATCGACAACCGCGGGCGAGACGCCGTGAGCGCTAAAAACGAGATGAGAACCCTCGGGGGCTTCGTCGACTTCGTCGACGAAGATGGCCCCGCGCTCCTGAAGAGTGGAGACGACGTGCTTGTTGTGCACGATTTCTTTTCGCACGTAGACCGGGGCGCCGAAGCGCTCGAGGGCCTTTTCGACGGCGATGACAGCACGGTCGACGCCGGCACAGTATCCGCGGGGGGCCGCTAGCAGAACGCGCTTGTGACCGTCGACCGGGTTGTTCGGCAACGACCTCGTCGTGCCCGGAATTCGGGGCATGCCAAGGTTGATCGGTTCGGGGGTCACGGTGTTTAGTCTACGCGTGCGCTGACGGTGCCCTCGGGTAGCCTTGAGCCATGGCCCAGGTGACGACAACCCCCGACGAACCCTGGTCGCTAGCCGCACTGACCGCCAAACTCAAGGGCTACATCGACCAGCTCGGAATGGTCTGGGTCGAGGGCGAAATCACCGCGTGGACTCCACGCCCCTCGGGCATTTTCGGCACGCTGAAAGACGTCAACGAAGACACCGCCATGTCAGTCGGCGTGTGGGCCAGCGCCATGTCTCGAGTGCCCGAAGACATTAAGACCGGTGACCGCGTTGTTGCCCTCGTCAAAGTCGACTTTTGGCCGAAGGGCGGCAACATTCGCCTCACCATCCACGAGATGAAACACGTCGGCTTGGGCGACCTGATGGAGAAGCTCGAACGCCTCAAAACGCAACTGCGCAGCGAGGGATTTTTTGACGAAAACCGCAAACAGCCGTTGCCGTTCTTGCCCAACCGAATCGGACTCATCACCGGCGCCAACTCAGATGCCGAAAAAGACGTCATTCGTAACGCAACCCTGCGTTGGCCACAGGTTGAATTCGAGGTGCGTCACACGCACGTGCAAGGCCCCGAGACAGTTCCCGAGGTGCTCGCCGCACTCACAGACCTCGATGCTAACCCTGAGGTTGACGTCATCATCATCGCCCGCGGTGGCGGAGACTTCATGAACCTGCTGCCCTTTAGCGATGAGTCGCTCGTGCGCGCGGTTGCGGCAGCGAAAACTCCCGTGGTCAGCGCAATCGGCCATGAGGCCGATCAACCCATATTGGATTTCGTGGCTGACCTGCGCGCATCCACCCCGACTGATGCGGCCAAGCGCGTGGTTCCCGATGTGAACGAAGAGCTTGCGCGCGTGAGTGAGGCCCTAGGACGCATTCGACTTCAGGCGCACGCTTTCGTCACGTCCGAATGGAACAAGCTTGAGCAGGTGCGCACACGCCCCTCACTGGCAGACGGCGAGTGGATTATCGGCAACCGCGCAGAAGAAATAGTTCGCTACGTGCAGCGCGGCAGTGACCTGGTCACCCGAACGCTCGAGAACGCCACCGCCGAAACGAGTGCACTACGCGGGCAGTTGCGCGCGCTGTCACCCCAGTCCACGCTCGACCGCGGGTACGCCATCGCCATCCTGGGCAATGGCAAAGCCGTGCGCTCAGCGGCCGATGCGCCCGCGGGAACCGAACTGACCATCGCGGTTGCCGGCGGTCGAATTGGCGCCGTCAGCGCGGGCGAAATATCTCCCTCAAAACCATCCATCGCAAAGAAATAGGATTGACTCGTGGCCGCATCTGACATCAGCTCCCTCTCTTATGAAGAGGCCCGCAACGAACTCGTTGCCGTCGTCGCTGACCTCGAAAAAGGCACGGCGACCCTCGAAGAGACGCTGGCGCTCTGGGAGCGTGGCGAGGCACTGGCCAACCGCTGCGAAGAGTGGCTGATTGGCGCGAAAGCGCGTCTCGACGCAGCTCGAGCCAACGCTGACAAGGGTGGCGCATCCGGCAAATCGGCGTCCGAGAAGTAATGGCACGCAAGCCGAAGGCACCCGCCGTTTCGGCCGATCTCGGTCGACCTGAAACTCCCGCTGAGACCGCTGCCCGCAAGGCGCAGCAATCGCGCCTCTACCGTCAGCGCAAAACGGTAAACAACCTTGTTTACTCGTTGCTGGTCACCGTCGGTCTGGCTCTTGTCATTTTCTTGCTTGTTCCGCACGCGGATGCGAACCCCAATTGGGCCGTGAACTATCAGAAGATTGCAACGGAAGCCCAAGCAACGGTCAACGCCCCATTGGTCACGCCGGACATGCCCA
>JAHEGZ010000077.1 GCA_024644865.1 Aurantimicrobium sp. | reverse complement strand
GCAGTTCCGGCAGCTGTGAAGATGGGGCAAACGGGCGTGGCATCGATTGCTCTGGGCGGCGCAAACGTAGCCTTACCGGGTGGCTCACTTCAGACGATTCCCTCGCCGCGCACGCGGTAGAGCGCACCTTGAGGTGGCTTTCTAAATGAGGCCGGTAGTAACTCGTCGACGCATCGTGATCACGATGGTCGTGGTGCTCGCACTGATTGCGCTGTTTGTCGTTCGTCTGGTTGACATTCAGGTGGTACGCGCATCAGCACTCAACGGCCAGTCGGCCGGAAAGATGTCGAGTCCGAGCACGGTTTTCGGCGTTCGCGGTGACATTACTGACAAGAACGGCACAGTGCTGGCTCAGGCGGAAATGCGTTACAACGTCACGGCCTCGCCACGGAACGCAAAAGACTTTGACCGAACCGTTGACGGAAAAAAGGTCACCATCACTCCCGCGCAGGCTGCGGCGGAGGTTGGCCGAATCACGGGTCAGTTTCCGAATCAGATCATCGACATTTTGAACGCTGCCCTGCGGGATAACCCGGAGAGCGATTTCGCCTACATCATCAAGGGCGTCGACCTAGAGACTTACCGAGCGCTCGACGGCCTCGAGATTCCTTGGCTATATTTTGAATCTGCGCCGTCACGGGTGTATCCCAATGGTGCAGTCGCTGGCAACCTCATCGGTTATGTCGGTTCGGATGGCAAGCCTCAGGCTGGTCTTGAACAAACGGCCAATGTGTGCGTCGGGTCGACCGATGGCGAACAAACGTACGAGCGCGGAGCTGACGGAATCATGATTCCGGGCAGCAACGTTGTTTCGAAGCAAGCCGTCAACGGAGGCAAGCTCAAACTCACCATTGACGCCGACTTGCAGTGGTTTAGCCAGCAGGTCTTGGCCAAGCAGGTCAAAGACCAGCACGGCTCGTGGGGAATTGCGGTCATCCTCGAGGTGAAAACCGGCAAACTCATCACGGTGGCCGATTACCCGAGTGTCGATCCGAACAACATCGACGGCACGCTTGAGCGCTTCCGAGGCTCGCTGGCGTTTTCGGCCCCTTACGAGCCTGGCTCCACGATGAAATCGCTCACCTCGGGCATGCTGCTTGATTCAGGAAAGGCAAACGCTGCATCCCGAGTGGTGGCCCCATACGAAATCACGTTCCCAAATGGGGCAAACTTTCACGACTCAGGTCACCACAACGCACACCTGACACTGGCGGGCGTCATGGTTGAGTCCTCCAACGTGGGCCTGTCGAAGCTTGCCGACCGAATGTCACCCGCTGTGCGCTACGACTACATGACCAAGTACGGACTGGGAACGGCAACGAATGTCGGCTTCCTAGGTGAGTCCGACGGAATCTTGCGCCCCTTTCAGAAGTGGGATAACCAGACCCACTACACGACCATGTTCGGGCAAGGTTTCACTGCAACCGCTGTTCAGATGGCCAGTGCCTACCAAGCAATCGCGAACGGGGGAGTGCGCCTGCCGGTGACGCTGATTGAGGGGTGCACGAAAGCTAACGGTGACTATGTTCTGGCATCCAAGGGCGACCCGGTCAAAGTGATTTCTCCTGAGGCAGCACGCGGCGTGGTCGACATGATGGAAAACGTAGCAACGCAGGGTTGGCTCCGAAAGAAGCTGGCCATCCCGGGCTACCGCGTCGCGGCCAAAACCGGTACTGCCCAGCAGTCGAATGGTCAGGGTGGCTACTCGCACAAGTACATCGTGACAATTGGCGGCATGGTGCCGGCCAATGACCCGCAGTATGTGGTCTTGACGACAATTGCTGACGCGGATCTAAACTCGACCGCTGCCGTGGCCCCGGTTTTCCATGATATTGCGGTTCAGGTTCTCAAGAATTACCGCATTGAACCCAAGACCAGTGGCGCGCCTTTCCTTCGCCTCTACTATTAGTCTGGGCTGAAACGAAGAGCAGATGGATGGCATCAGTGGGAGCTAGCGCGGAGTCGATCAGACCCGAACATCCACGACCTCGTCAGCTTTCGGCTCTGGCTTCTCTGCTCGGTATTGACGAGTATTCGGGCGCCGATGTGGAAATAGGCGGAGTGGCCGCAGGTTCAGCCGACGTTCGTCCTGGAGACGTGTTTTTTGCTCTGCCTGGAGCCAAGACTCACGGCGCTGCCCATGCCCAGAAAGCCGTAGACGCCGGCGCGGTCGTCATTGTGTCCGATGTCGTCGGCGCGCAACAATCTGGCGAAGTCGGCGTTCCAGTCCTCGTCGTTGATGACCCACGTTCGCTTCTCGGGCCGGTGAGCGCGTGGGTGTATCACACCGACCACACCACCCCCGAGCTTTATGGTGTGACCGGCACGAACGGTAAAACCACCGTCGCCTACCTGGTCTGCGCTCTGCTCGAGCAGATGGGATTGCGAACGGGCCTGAGCTCGACCTCAGAGCGCCGCATCGGCGACGAGGTTTTTGAAAGTGGACTGACGACGCCCGAGGCTAACCATGTTCACGCTCTTATCGCGAGAATGAATGAAGCCGATGTTCGAGCAGCCGTCTTAGAGGTGTCGGCTCACGCGTTGAGTCGTCATCGCGTAGACGGGGTTCACTTTGACGTTGTCGGATTCACGAACTTCAGCCATGACCATCTGGACGACTACGGCTCGCTCGATGAATACTTCGCGGCGAAAGCGCAACTGTTCGACCCCGACCGCGCGACTCGCGGTGTCGTCGTGCTCGATTCACACTGGGGTCGGCGCCTAGAACAAGAATCGCGCATCCCGGTGGTCACGGTCAGTGCTGACCCCTCGACCTCGCCAACCTGGAGCGTTACCGTCACCGAACGCACGCCCATCTCGACTGGATTTGTCCTGACCGGTCCACAGGGTCACACTGTGGAGTCCAGCGTGCCGATGGTTGGTGACTTTTCTGCCCTGAACGCGGCGCTGGCCGTCGTTATGGTCGTCGAAGCGGGTCACTCGTTTGATCTCGTCGCTCACACTCTCGAGCGGGATGGTGGCCTCCGAGTTTTTGTCCCCGGTCGCACCGAGCTCGTCTCGGGTGACCACGGACCTATGTTCTTTGTGGACTACGGTCACACACCGGAGGCTTTTGCTCACACGCTGGCTGCGCTTCGTGAGGTGACCCAGGGACGCATTCTCATGGTCTTCGGTGCCGACGGCGACCGAGATACAACCAAGCGCGCCGACATGGGGGCAATCGCTGCCCGAGGTGCTGATGTCGTGATCGTCACTGATTTTCACCCGAGAACCGAGAATCCCCACGATATTCGGGCAGCCCTTTTGGCTGGCGCTCATGCAGCTACCACCGGTGCCGACATTCGCGAGGTGGCCGACCCCAGACTGGCCGTGCGTGAGGCAATTGCGCTGGCGAGCCAAGGAGACGCCATTCTTTACGCCGGTCCGGGGCACGAAGACTATCGAGACGTGGGTACCGAGCGAATCGCGTACAGCGCTCGTGAAGACGTTCGTTTGGCTCTGGCCGAAGCGGGGTGGCTCTAGATGCTGAGGTTGAGCCTGACGCAGATCGCTCAAGCGATGGGCGGCATCGTTTCAGGCAGTGAGAATCCCGATGAGGTCTTTGTTGACGGGGTCTCCGACACCGATTCGCGACTCATTGCCCCCGGAGGTATTTTTTTCGCAAAGCCTGGCGAGTTCACCGACGGACACCTCTTTGTTGACGCAGCCATCGCCAACGGAGCTGCTCTTGTCGTCGTCGAACGGGATGTTCAGGCATCGGTTCCTCAAATTGTTGTGCGCGACGTCGTCGAGGCTTTGGGCGCGCTTGCCAAGTTCGTTATTGCCGAGGTGCGCCGCTCGGGTGAACTCAAAATTATCGGTATCACCGGATCAAACGGTAAGACCACAACCAAGAACTTGGTTGCCGCTCTGTGCGCGACGCTCGGTCCTACGGTCGCGCCT
>JAHEGZ010000074.1 GCA_024644865.1 Aurantimicrobium sp. | reverse complement strand
TCTTGGTGTTGCGCACGCGAATGGCGAGGTTGAGCGAGAGACCTGAGATGTAGGGGAACGGGTGTGCCGGGTCAACCGCGAGCGGCATGAGGACCGGGAAGATCTGGTCGCTGAAGTAGCGCGAGAGTGCGAACTGGTCGGCCTCGTCGAGTGAGTCCCAGGTGACGATGTTGACGCCTGCAGCCGCGAGTGCAGGCGATACGAGCTCTTGGTATGCCCGCGCATGGCGTTCCTGCAACTCGTGGGCCTTTGCCGAGATGTCAGCCAACACATCGGCGGGAGCGCGACCGACGTTCGTTGGAACTGCCAATCCGGTCACAATGCGACGCTTGAGGCCGGCGACGCGCACCATGAAGAACTCATCGAGGTTGCTGGCGAAGATTGCCAAGAAGTTTGCTCGCTCGAGCACGGGGATTGTCTGGTCTTCGGCAAGCTCAAGCACCCGTTGGTTGAACGCCAGCCAGCTCAGCTCGCGATCGAGGTAGCGGTCATCAGGCATGCCGACAGTGTTGATGACGCCGGTCGCCTCAAAATCATCGTCGACGCCCTCGACATTGTCGTCGGCGGTGAGGTCTCCCGGATTTGTAGGCACGTTCCTATTTTCGCTATCGAAGTGAACGCCGGGTTAAGCGTTTGCGCGATCGGACGACTTGGCGGCGTCTTCGCTGGCGTTGAAGCGGTAACCCACGTTTCGCACGGTGCCGATCAGCTGCTCCATGTCGCCGAGCTTGGCGCGCAGGCGTCGAACGTGCACATCGACCGTTCGAGTGCCTCCGAAGTAGTCGTAGCCCCACACCTCAGACAACAATTGCTCACGAGTGAAGACGCGGTTCGGGTGCTGAGTTAAGAAGCGTAAGAGCTCGAACTCTTTGAAGGTTAGGTCGAGGGTGCGGTCATTGACTTTGACCGAGTAGCTGGCCTCGTCGATGACGACGCCCGAAGAAGAGATGCGTGAGTCGACAGCGTTCTCGGCGAGGGCACGGCCGAGCACCAAGCGGATGCGCGCATCGACCTCAGCCGGACCGGCGGCATCGAGCACGACGTCGGCAACCTCCCAGTCGGGGGTAACTGCAGCCATGCCACCTTCGGTCACCACGAGGATGAGCGGAGCACTGAGTCCGGTGGCGTGCAGAATTTTGCAAAGGGTTTTTGCTTGAACCAGGTCGGCGCGGGCATCCAGCATGATGATGTCGCTGTTAGGGGCGGTGACCAGTTGAGCCGGCTCGGCGGGAATGACTCGCACCTGGTGCGTCAGCAAAGACAGTGCGGGAAGGACATCGCCGTTGAGGCGCGAAGCAAGCACGAGAATCGATGCCATTACGCCTCCTTACCGTCGTCAACCGGCGAATTCAGTCTAACTTGCTCGTGAACCCTTCCTGCTCGCGGAATTTCGCAGGCGGTCTGCGGAAGTCCACGCGGTTAGGATGGAAACATGCTCGTTGGACTCGAACTCTTCTTTATCGGCCTTCTCGGCCTGGCTGGTCTGTCGATCG
This sequence comes from Aurantimicrobium sp., assembly GCA_024644865.1. Classification (GTDB taxonomy): domain Bacteria; phylum Actinomycetota; class Actinomycetes; order Actinomycetales; family Microbacteriaceae; genus CAIOLM01. The sequence goes on along the minus strand of JAHEGZ010000074.1, from coordinate 2,433 downwards.
CCTGGATCGCCGGCATCGTTGTTTACAAGCTCTACAAGGGCCAGCGCTAAGGCGCACTCATGTCCGACGCCTCGTCGTCATCGGTTCCATTGGGGAACCCATTCACTCAGCAGCGTGATCTTGCCTCCGGCTCGGCAGCCGTAGTTTTTGGCGACCGCGGCGTTGTCGCCGTCACCGGGCCAGATCGCCTGAGCTACCTCGATTCCCTGCTGAGCCAAGACCTGTCCCGGCTGGATCCGGGCGCCAGCGCTGAGGCGCTTCTGCTCGATCCGCAGGGTCACATCGAGAGAGCAATGCGGGTCATCGATGACGGCTCCACAACCTGGCTCTTGGTTGACGAAAACCAAGCGGCTCCGGTCGCCGCGTTTCTTGACCGCATGACCTTTTCTAAGGATGCGGCTCCTGCCGATGTCTCAAACGAGTTCGTGGCCGTCGGCTACTTCGGTAAGGGCGTTGCTGCGCAGAAGGTAGCTGCCGCGGCGCCGAATGGTGTGGCGCTCATCTGGAGCGACCCGTGGAACGAGGTTGTTGTGGGCGGATGGCAATACGCCGATTCATCAGCACACCCCGCAACACACTGGACCTACAGCGAAGCAATCGTTTCTCGCGCAGATGTGCAAGTGGCGCTCGCCGAAGTCGAACTCGTTGCCCCCGATGCGTGGGATGCCCTGCGTGTGGCCGCGTGGCGCCCGCGATTCGCGTCCGAGGTCGACGCCACCGCCCTCCCGCACGAGACAGATTGGTTGCGCTCGGCGGTGCACCTCAACAAGGGCTGCTACCGGGGCCAGGAGACTGTGGCAAAAGTGCACAACCTCGGCCACCCACCACGCCGATTGACTTTGCTGCACCTTGACGGTTCAACGAACATCCTGCCGCCGGCAGGGGCTGACGTGATGCTCGACGGCTCGGCCGTCGGTCATGTGACTGCAGCGGTGGGACACTTCGAAGACGGCCCGATTGCTCTGGCTCTGCTCAAGCGGTCGGTGGCCCCCGATGCGCTGCTCAATGTTGTCAGCGAAGAGGGCGAAATCTCAGCGACACAGGTGGTCATCGTTCCAGCAGATGCCGGTCGCACGGTTGACGTGCCGCGTATGCCGCGATTGGGTGCGGTCAGTCGAAATCCCGAGGGGCAATAGCCGCCCAGTCCAAGGTAATCTCGCCGAGGCGCCAGCGCGTTCGACCAGCGTGCACCGGCCATCCGTTTGCTTTCATGGTTTCGACCGTGGCAACCCAGCGCTGAATAGAACCGAAGCTGCTCAGTGGTGCGTGCGTCTTCCACGCTCGATCAAGGTCGACCATGAAGCGGTGGATGTTTTCACCCTCGACATTGCGATGAATGAGCACCTTCGGAAGGCGCTCGGCGGCAATCGAGGGTTCATCGAGCGCATCGAGTTTGAGAGACAGGCTCAGCGACTGTGGTCCGCTGGGGGTGACGGCAACCCACGTAGAGACGCGACCAATCTCGTCGCAGGTGCCCTCGATGAGCACTCCGTCCTCAGCCAGAGCGGCGACCATGCCCCGCCATGCCTCAGGCACGTCGGCCTCGTCATATTGCCGAAGCACGTTGAAGGCACGAATCATCACCGCCTTTTTTCCGGCGGGCAGCGGTGTCTCGAATCCGCCGAGTTCGAAGGTGACTCCGGTCACCAGGCGACCAGCCTTTGCCCAGGTTGCCAGTTCAGCACGGGCGCTGGCCACGCGCTCGGGGTCAATCTCGAAACCGATGAGCCGAGCATCCGGTCGCACCTTGCGGATGCGCTCAATGAACTCGACGGGGGTAACTGCCTTGGCGCCGTAGCCCAGGTCAACCACGAGCGGGTCGTCGGCAGTTCGAAGGCCAGGCCACGTCTGCGCCCAACGGTCGACTCGGCGCAGACGGTTGGGATTCGTCGTTCCGCGAGTGATAGCGCCAATGGGCATACGTCTATTCTGCCTCGCAGGTCGACTAGGCCGGAGGCCGTATCGAGACCCGTAAACTTGGAGCATGACTGAGCACACTCTGATTCTTCTTCGCCACGGACACTCACAGTGGAACGAGCGCAACCTCTTCACCGGCTGGGTCGACTGCCGACTGAGCGAGAAGGGCATCGCCGAAGCCAAGCGTGCCGGTCTTCTGCTTCGCGAGAAGGACGTTCTGCCTGATGTGCTCTACACCTCGCTGCTCACACGCGCCATCACCACCGCGAACCTCGCCCTCGAAGAGGCCGACCTCGCGTGGATTCCGGTCAAGCGCAGCTGGCGTCTGAACGAGCGTCACTACGGTGCCCTGCAGGGGCTCGACAAAGCCGAGACCCTCGCCAAATACGGCAACGACCAGTTCATGACCTGGCGTCGTTCGTTCGACACCCCGCCGCCGCCCATCGCCGACGACAACGAGTTCTCACAGGCCAACGACCCGCGTTACGCCGGTATCGACGGTGAGGTTCCCAAGAC
>JAHEGZ010000113.1 GCA_024644865.1 Aurantimicrobium sp. | reverse complement strand
ATGGCGCCGATAATGCCGAGCAAGAGAACCGCGCCGAGACGGAACCCCTTCTCGGGAATGACTTGTGAGGGTGCCACCGTGGGACTCCTTAGTTAGGTTTCCCTTAATCTAGCGGTCTACGGGCCTCGAGGCACGAATCGCGCGAATAAAGAATTGCACGGCGGTATAGAGCATCAGTGCAGCGAATAGCAGGTTGCTCACTACCGTCGGCATGATGACCGCGACGGCGACTCCGGCGTAAGAGACCGCGGCCGATATGAGGCCAATGGTCACGCCCGCGCGGAGGTCAACAATCTTGTTCTTCGCATTGACCCAGGTGCCGATCATCGCGGCGGGAATCATCATGACCAGCGAGGTTCCCTTTGCCTCAATCGCTGTCAGTCCAAACAGCAGTACGAGCAATGGAACAACCAGGATTCCGCCGCCCACGCCTAACAACCCAGCGAGTAGCCCAGCACCAAGGCCCAGACCGGCCATGCCGAACAACGCCAGCCACGAGCTGCTCACATCACCGGATCCGCTTGCACTCGCATTGAAAACAAGTCGAACGGCCAAGCCAACCAAAAGGATCGCGAACCCCCACATGAGATACACGCTTGGTAAGTACTTGAGCAAACGGGCACCCACGTACGAGCCGATGGTTGAACCGACACCGAGCGCGATTGCCGCTGACCACACCACTCCCCCGTGGAACGCGAAACCGATTGATCCGGCAATGGCTGTGATGGCAATCACGACCAGCGAGGTAGCCGAGGCTCTCTTGAGATCAAAGCCGAGCAGTAGCGTGAGCAACGGAATGACGATGAATCCGCCACCAACTCCAAAAAGGCCGCTGAAGAACCCGACAACAACGCCGACGAGAACCAGCCAGCCGACGCGACCTACAGAACTTTCGACAGGAATGCCTGCGTCCGTTCGTGCTGGGGGTTGGCCAGTACCGTGCGAGGGTCGCCAGCTTCGACGACAACACCGCCGTCCATGAAGACCAGTGAGTCGGCGACCTCGCGAGCGAAACCCATTTCATGGGTGACAACAATCATGGTCATGCCAGACTTCGCGAGCTCTTTCATGACGTCGAGAACTTCACCAACCAGTTCGGGGTCGAGCGCCGAGGTGGGCTCGTCGAACAACATCAACTTGGGTTCCATCGCCAGGGCGCGAGCAATTGCGACGCGCTGCTGCTGTCCACCCGAAAGGTGAGCCGGGTAAGAATCAAACTTGTCGCCAAGGCCGACACGCTCAAGAAGTTCTTTACCGCGCGCGGTCGCAGCAGCCTTCGAGACCTTCTTCACGCGGATGGGCGCCTCGATGACATTCTCGAGTGCGGTCATATGCGGGAACAGGTTGAACTTCTGGAACACCATTCCGATGTCGCGGCGCTGTTCGGCAGCCTCTTTCGGACTGAGCTCATAGATTTTGTCGCCCTTTTGGCGGTAACCGATGAGGTCATCCTCAACGAAAAGCCGACCACCCGAGACGCTCTCGAGGTGGTTAATGCATCGCAGGAACGTGCTCTTACCCGAGCCCGACGGACCGATCAGGCACATGACTTCGCCGCGCTTGACCTCAAGAGAGATGTCACGAAGAACAGTGTTTGTTCCAAATTTCTTGACCACGCCCTCGGCGCGAACCATCACGTCAGTCACGAGGAGCTACCTCTCGCACGAACTTGCGCTTGCCACGACGCTCAATTTGCATTCCTGTTCCCCGTGCGTAGCGCTTCTCGAGGTAGTACTGACCAATCATCAGAATGCTGGTGAAGAACAGGTACCAGATAGAAGCCACAATGAGCAGAGGAATGGGGTTGAACGTTTCCGAAGCAATGTCTCGCGTGCGCGTGTAGAGGTCGAAAGCATAGGGAACAGCGGTGACCAGCGAGGTGGTCTTGAGCATGGAAATGACGTCGTTGCCCGTTGGCGGAATGATGATGCGCATTGCCTGGGGAATCGTGATGCGATTCATAGTCTGGCCCCACGACATTCCAAGTGCCTTGGATGCCTCTTCTTGGCCCTTGTCGACCGAGAGAATTCCTGCGCGGACGATTTCGGCCATGTAGGCGGCTTCGTTGAGAGCCAGACCGATAACGGCCAGCGTGAAAGCGTTGAGGGCCGCCGTGGTCTTGAACGAGATCCACGGGTGCATGAACGGCAGTCCAATGTCGATGGACTGGTAGATGACGGCCAGCAGACCCCAGAAGACGAGCTGTACATAGACGGGCGTGCCTCGGAATGTCCAGAGGTAAACCCAAGCGACCGACTTGAAGATGGGGTTGGGCGACAAGCGCATGACAGCGAGGATGATACCCAGGATGATGCCGATGATCATCGAGTAGACCGTCAGCTGAAGAGTGTTGAATGCGGCCCCAATGACCCGCACGTCAAAGACGTACTTGCCGACCGAGGCCCAGTCGTAGGCCGGACGGTTGAAGCCGGCGTCGTAAATAAACAGTGCCGCGATGAGGATGATGACGATCGCGAAGAAGGTGCGCCACGGATGGCGCAGTTTGATGGCCTTGATGGCCTTGGTGGGCACAGCGCCGTTCGGCGGCAGAGTCTCCCCTGCCGCCGAACCGTGCTGTGCGTTTGTCACGAAGGACTACTTACCGCCGTTGATGACGGCCGCAGGGATTGCACCCTCCTGGACGCCCCACTTGGTAAGAATTGCCTTGTAGGTGCCATCGTCCATCAGCGACTGAACTGCTGCCTGAACTGCCTTGTCAAGACCGAGAGTCTTGCTCAGCGCGTATCCGTAAGGCGCAACCTCGAAGGAGCTACCAGCTGCCTGGAGCTTGCCCTTCGACTGTGCGATGGCGTAAGCCGTTACGGGCGAGTCAGCGCTCATTGCGTCAACCTGGCCGAGGGCAACCGCGGTGGTTGCTGCGTCCTGGGTGTCGAACGGCTTGATGTCAATCGGAGCCTTACCAGCCTTGACACAGGCAGCGGACTTGGCAGGAACCTCGTCAGTGTGCTCATAGGTGGTGGCCTGAACGGCAACCTTGAGACCACAAGCGTCGTCGGGGTTCACGTTTTTGCCGGCAGCCGAAGCCCACAGGATTCCAGCCTGGTAGTAGTCAACGAAATTGACCTGCTTCTGACGCTCGGCGTTATCGGTGAACGACGAGACACCCATGGAAACCTTGTTGCCGGTCACGCTGGGGATGATGTTTGCGAAGGCAGCAACGGTCCAGACGGGCTTGAGACCCAGCTTGGCCGCTACAGCGTTCGCAAGGTCAACGTCCCAGCCGATGGGGTTTCCGTCTGCGTCTTTGTACTCATTGGGCGGGTAAGTGGCATCGACGCCCATGGTGAGCTCACCTGAAGTCTTGATGGCTTCAGGGAGCAACGCAACGGCAGCTGCATCTGGAGCGATGGTGGGTGCTGCGGTGGTTGGGTTACCGCCGCCGCCGTTGACACAACCGGTCAGGGCGAGTGCTGTGGCTGCAACGAGTGCAGGCAGAATCAGCTTGAAACGCATGTGTGCTTCTTTCTCTTAGGAAGAGGTCGTGAAAGACCTAAACCGACCCTAACGCAGACTGTGTTTCGTTGTCGTTAAGTGCTTAGTTCGCAACAGTAAATCGTTTTCCTGAGTGTTTCGGATTCTCAAGTTCATCGAGTACCGCCACAGCGAAGTCCTCCTGTGAAATCTGGTCGCCCACGGGTGAATTCAGTCCCGAGCTATAGCGCCCGGTTCGCTGACCCGGGCCGATCATGGGAGCGGGCGAGAGTACCGTCCAATCGATGCCAGAAGACGCCTCATAAAGTCCCAGAATCTCGGTCATCGTCTCGGCCTCCGGCTTGTACATCTCCGGAAAGCCTTCGGTGTCTTTGAGTCGAACGTCACCGGCAAACAACGAACCGGCTCCACCGATGACAAAAATGCGTGCGTCGGGACGGGCGGCCAGAATGTCGCGGTGCGCCTGAATGGTGGGCTCGTGTGAGTCGCCGGTGCGAGGCGGGCCTGCGGCAATGACAACAACGTCGTTCTCTGATGCGATTGATATGAACTCGGCCGTGTCGC
>JAHEGZ010000011.1 GCA_024644865.1 Aurantimicrobium sp. | reverse complement strand
GAGGCCACGACTACCGCAAGGTGTACGCCGCGTTCAAGGCTGCCTCCGAGCACAAGGGTCAGCCGACGGTTATCCTGGCCCACACGATTAAGGGCTACGGTCTGGGCCGCACCTTCGAGGGTCGTAACGCGACTCACCAGATGAAAAAGATTGGTCTCGAAGACCTCAAGCGCATGCGCGACTTCTTGCACATCCCGGTCACGGATGCTCAGCTCGAGGCCAACCCATACCAGCCTCCCTACTACCGTCCCGAGGCAAACCACCCCGCACTCGAGTACATGCACGAACGTCGTCGCGCGCTCGGCGGTTACCTCCCCGAACGTCGCTCGAGGTTCACGAGCGTTACTCTTCCCGAGGTAAAGACCTACGACATTGCCGCCAAGGGTTCGGGCACGCAGGAAATTGCCACCACGATGGCATTCGTTCGCTTGCTCAAAGACCTGATTCGAGACAAGGAATTCGGCCCGCGCATTGTGCCGATCATCCCCGACGAGGCTCGTACCTTCGGAATGGATGCCTTCTTCCCGAACGCGAAGATTTACAACCCGCGCGGCCAGCACTACATCTCTGTCGACCGCGATCTTCTCTTGGCCTACAAGGAAGACCCGACCGGAACGATTCTGCACGTGGGAATCAATGAAGCCGGCGCACTCGCTGCCTTCACCGCGGTTGGTACCTCCTACGCCACTCAGGGTGAAGCGTTGATTCCGGTTTACGTGTTTTACTCGATGTTCGGATTCCAGCGCACCGGCGACGCCATTTGGGCAGCCGGTGACCAGATGGCTCGCGGTTTCATCATTGGAGCCACAGCAGGTCGCACCACCCTTACCGGTGAAGGTCTGCAGCACGCTGATGGCCACTCGCCTATTTTGGCTTCGACCAACCCAGCCATCGTCGCCTATGACCCCGCCTACGGCTATGAAATTGGCCACATCATGCGCGCCGGTCTCGAGCGCATGTACGGCGGAAACCACGCAGACCCCAACGTGATGTACTACATCACCGTCTACAACGAGCCGATCGTTCAGCCGGCACAACCCGAGAACCTCGACGTCGATGGCGTTCTGCGCGGTATGTACAAGCTCTCCGAGGGAACGGGATCAGGTCCCAAGGCACAGCTCCTGGCTTCGGGTGTCGCGGTGCCGTGGGCACTTGAGGCACAGCAGCTTCTGCGTGACGACTGGAACGTGTCGGCAGATGTCTGGTCTGTTACCTCATGGACCGAGCTGCGTCGCGACGGTATCGCCGCCGAGGAGCACAACCTTCTGAACCCGAGCGAGCCCGAACGCATTCCTTATGTGACCTCGAAGCTTGCCGGAGCTGAAGGACCGATCGTTGCGGTCACCGACTATAACCACCAGGTGCCCGACATGATTCGCCCGTTCGTTCCGGGTCAGTACGCAACTCTCGGTGCAGACGGATTCGGCTTCTCAGACACTCGCGCAGCTGCGCGTCGCTTCTTCAAGATTGACGGACCTTCGATGGTCGTGCGCACGCTCCAGCAGCTCGCCAAGCAAGGCAAGGTCGACCCGGGCGTTGTGGCTGCGGCGATCGAGCGTTACCGCCTTCACGACGTCAACGCAGGTACCACCGGTTCGGCCGGTGGCGAGAGCTAAGAGGAGTTTCGCGTGATCATCGTTGTTGCGCCCGGTCAGGGCTCTCAGACGCCGGGATTTCTGGCTCCATGGCTTGAGCTGCCGGGTGCTACAGAACTCTTGGGTTCGCTCTCTGAGGCAGCCGGCGTCGACCTGTCGACGCACGGCACGGTCAGCGACGCAGACACAATCCGCGACACCGCAATTGCTCAGCCACTCATCGTCGCTGCGGGCATCCTGACACTCGATGCCTTGGCCGAGTCCGACCACCTCGCGAAGACGGGGGGAATCGCCGGGCACTCGGTGGGCGAATTCACCGCTGCTGCCGGAGCGGGCGTGCTGGAGGCCTCTGACGCAGTCCGTCTGGTCGGAATCCGCGGTCGGGCCATGGCTGAGGCCGCCGCACTCGAGGCAACCGGTATGAGCGCAGTCATCGGAGGCGACGAGACTGAGGTTCTCGCCGCACTCGAGGCCCACGGCCTCTTCCCAGCCAACTACAACGGGGGCGGTCAGCTGGTTGTCGCCGGACCTATTGCCAGTCTGGCGGCACTTTCCGAAAATGCTCCCGCTGGATCCCGCGTGATTCCTCTTCAGGTAGCCGGTGCGTTCCACACTTCGTACATGGGCTCGGCTGTTGAGACACTTCGCTCGGCCGCTGCTGACGTGAACACCAACGCACCGACCAAAACACTCTGGACAAACCGTGACGGCTCTGTCGTGACCGACGGCCAAGTATTCCGCGATCTTCTGGTCGGTCAGGTGTCATCGCCCGTGCGATGGGATAAGTGCATGCAAAGTTTCGAGGCTGCTGGCGTGACCGGAATCATCGAGCTGGCCCCGGCTGGCGCACTCGTGGGTCTGGCCAAGCGCGCTCTCAAGGGAGTGCCGACGGTCGCCATCAAGACCCCGGATGACCTTTCCGCAGCCCGCGAACTCATCGACTCCCTCTAACCACCCAACGCACAGAAGCGGCTCACTCATGTCTCACGTTCAGCTCAACCAGAGCACCGGCGCTCAGTTCTCCCGCATCTACGCCGTTGGCGCAGCCCGCGGAGAGTTCGTCGTCACCAATGACGACCTCGCCGGCCCGATTGATTCGAGCGACGAGTGGATTCGCCAGCGCACCGGCGTCATTACCCGCAAGCGGGCTGGAAAAGACGTCAAGGCCATTGATCTCGCCGAGGCGGCATCCAAGGAGGCAATCGCCAAAGCCGGAATCGACCCCAGCCAAATCGACGCCGTCATTGTGTCGACCATCAGCAACTCAGTACCGACTCCCTCACTGGCAGCACTGCTCGCCGAGCGCGTCGGGGCAAATCCGGCCGCTGCCTACGACGTTTCTGCCGCCTGCGCTGGATACACCTACGGAATCGCTCAGGCCGACTCGTTCGTTCGCTCGGGTCTGGCACACTACGTACTCGTCGTTGGCGCGGAAAAACTCAGCGACTTCTGCGAGCCCACCGACCGCACCATCTCGTTCCTGCTTGGCGACGGCGCCGGAGCTGCTGTGGTTGGCCCGAGCGACTACCCCGGCATCGCGAAAACTGTGTGGGGATCCGACGGCTCCAAGTGGGAATCCATCGGAATGACGAACACTCTTGATGAGTACCGTCAGGGAGACGTTGCCTGGCCAACTCTGCGCCAAGACGGTCAGACGGTATTCCGATGGGCAGTATGGGAGATGGCAAAGGTGGCCCAGAAGGCTTTGGATGAAGCTGGGATCACGCCCGACCAGCTTGCGGCGTTCATCCCCCACCAGGCAAACATGCGCATCATCGACGAGTTCGCCAAGCAACTCAAACTTCCCGAGTCGGTGGTTATCGCTCGTGACATCGCCACGACCGGAAACACCTCGGCAGCTTCGATTCCGCTGGCAACTCACCAGTTGCTCACGGAACACCCCGAACTCAGCGGCGGTCTCGCCCTCGAGATCGGCTTCGGTGCCGGTCTTGTGTATGGCGCTCAAGTCGTCGTACTGCCCTAGTAAATCCGTCAAATCGTCGTCGATGCCGGTAAACTTTCACAGTCATCAACTACCCCTTTAGGAGAATCACAATGGCACTGTCCACCGAAGAAGTTCTTGCTGGTCTGGCTGAACTTGTCAACGACGAGACCGGCATTGCTACCGACACGGTACAGCTGGACAAGTCCTTCACTGACGACCTCGACATCGACAGCATTTCGATGATGACGATCGTCGTCAACGCCGAAGAGAAGTTCGACGTCAAGATTCCTGACGAGGACGTCGCTGGTCTCCAGACCGTCGGTGACGCAGTTACGTACATCGTCAACGCTTCCAAGTAAGACTTAAGACTGGAGCCGGCTCGACATCACGTTGACCCGGCTCCTTCTTTCGTAACCACCCGCACCAACACTTCATCAAAGGATCTCAGTACATGGCGCTCAAGAAGATTGTTGTCACCGGCATCGGTGCCTTCTCTCCCCTTGCGGGCAATGCCCCAGACACCTGGAGCGCGCTGCTCGCCGGCAAGACCGGCGCACGCACGATGGAGATGGAGTGGGTGGCCAAGTATGACCTCCCCGTCACCTTCGCAGCTCAGATTGCCGTCGCCCCAGGTGACGTCCTTGAACGCGTTGAGACCAAACGACTCGACCCTTCCAGCCAGTACGCACTGATCGCCGGTCGTGAAGCCTTCGCCGACGCAGGTTCTCCCGAGGTAGACCCCGGTCGCCTTGCCGTCGATTGGGCAACTGGTATTGGCGGTATCTGGACTCTGGTCGACGCGTGGGAAGACCTGCGCGAAAAAGGTCCGCGTCGTGTCATGCCGATGACCGTTCCCATGCTCATGCCCAACGGCCCGGGAGCTGCAATCGGAATGGACCTGCACGCGCGTGCGGGCATCCGCACTGTCGTTTCGGCTTGCGCCTCGAGCACCGAGTCGATCGCAAACGCCTACAACCACATTCAAGCTGGATACGCCGACGTCGTCATCGCCGGTGGTTCTGAAGCGGCCGTTCACCCGCTGCCCATCGCCTCGTTCGCTGCCATGCAGGCACTCAGCAAGCGCAACGACGACCCGGCAGCCGCGTCACGTCCCTACGACGTTGACCGCGACGGATTCGTGCTCGGCGAAGGTGCAGCAGCACTTGTTCTCGAAACCGAGGAACACGCACTGGCTCGTGGAGCCAAGATTTACGCCGAAGTCATCGGTGGAGCTGTTACCTCCGACGCGTATCACATCACCGCTCCCGACCCTGAAGGCTCTGGCGCTGCACGTGCAATGCATGAGGCACTGGCCGTCACCGGCGCAACCCTTGACGAGGTTGTTCACATCAACGCACACGCCACCAGTACCCCGGTGGGCGATGTAGCTGAGTACTCGGCCCTGCGTCGCGTTTTCGGGGCCAAGCTCGACGAAATCCCCGTTTCGGCCACCAAGGCATCGACCGGCCACTTGCTCGGTGGCGCTGGCGCGATTGAGGCTCTGTTTACAGTCATGGCCCTGCACACGCAGACGGCCCCGCCGACGATCAACCTCGACAACCCTGACCCGGCTATTGAGCTCGACGTTGTGACTAAGCCGCGCGAACTCAAGCCCGGTGTTGCGATCAGCAATTCGTTCGGTTTTGGCGGACACAACGCTGTCGCTGCGTTCCGCAACTACTAATTAACCTACGCCGCGCAAGAGTCGAAGGCTCGACTCGTTTCGAGTAACCCGAAAAGGCTCTAGCTCGCGTTCCCAGGCCCCACCCAGCGCACGGTCGAATCCGTCCCGAACTGCCGTCAGATCGCCTCCTGCGCCCTGCAGGATGCTCTCAATCTGGTGCTCATTGACAACGAGGCTTCCGCCAGCATCCAGACTGACCGAGCTCAGACCGAGTGAAGGCGTGTGTGCGATGTGGACACCCAGCGCGGCAGGCCCGGCGTCTTCGGTGATCTCGAATCGAAGGTCACTCCAGCCGCGAAGCGTAGAAGCGATTTTGGTCGCAGAGCCCACAGGAGCCTCCCAGTACACCTCAACACGCATTGCGTCATCGACGAGGGGCGATGGTTTCCACCGGTAACGAAGGGGAACGCCAACGATCGCGTTCACGGCCCACTCCACGTGGGAACTGATCGCGCGAGGAGCCGAGTGCACGACAAGTACACCGGTAGCCCGATTATTCATTTCACGTCCTTTACGAATCAGGTGCGTCTTCCCCTACGACCTGTTCATGACGTGTAGCTCCACCAGTGTGTCATTAACCGGCCAATCGTGACAACCGCAGATATGTCCCCTTCAGAGCATTCACAGGAACTCCATACTGCGTAGAGTTGGGGTGTGAACAGGAACATCCGTTGAGCATCCCGGCCGCGCTCACAGCGCTTTTGAGCCTTGGCCCTGCTTATGGGTTGCAGCTGCACTCGGAACTCGCGACCAGACTCACCCATCGCGCCAGCACAAACGTGGGACAGATTTACAGCACCCTTGACCGACTGGTTCGTGACGACCTGGTTATGCGACACGGCGAAACCGAAGACGGCCTCCCGCTGTATGCACTGACCGAGAGGGGCAAAACCTCTGTGGTGCAGTGGCTTTCTGGAGACTGGGTCACGCGAACCACCTCGTGGCCGGATGTTCTTGACCTACTTCAGCTGGGTGCGACGCTGCCCGGTTTCGACCCTGAATCCACCTGCGCCCGCGTCGAAGGAGAGTTCGTCGATTCGCCAGAGGGTACGGTTTCGCTTGGCGATCGCGCTTCTGAACACTTTGCCGCCGCAGTCAGGGCAGTCATTTCAGACATTCGCGATGCACAACGGTCACACACACTCCCCCAGCGCGCTTTGGCTACCCAGCGACCAACCCGTGGGCGTCGTCGCGCTCAGTAGACCAGGAAGCCCGGGTTGACGGTGTTTAGTGCAGTAACGCACCACTCTTGGCTAAAACGTTCTTCTCTCCAGCTTCAACTTTGAAGGGGAAGCGATTCTGCTCGGGAGGAATCGGGCAGTTGAAGTTGTAGCTGAAGGCGCACGGCGGCAGGAAAGCGCGGTTGAAGTCAAGAGTGATTGAGCCATCGGGTGCGGGAGCACACAGCAGAAAACGCCCGACGCTGTAGGTCTCGTTACCGCTGGTGGCATCCGAGAAGACAAGCATGAGCGCGCGACCTTCAACGAACGCGGCAATGGTGTATTCGACGCCGTCGCGGGTAAACACAATGTCACCCGGGATTGTCTTTTCTCGCGCGTTTCCCTCGTCTTTGAGGTGAGCAACGCCAACGGCCTTGCCGCCCTCGATCGGCAGAAACCGACCCTGAATAACCCAGTCGGGATTGAATTCGTATGTGTCGATGCCGCCAAAGTTTTGAATGTCGTCAGATTGTGCATCCCATACTCGAAGTCCGTAGATGCCCTCTTCGTTGACAATCACCGAGCCGGTCTTGCCATCGGCAAAGGCAATCGTCGTTGGCGTCTCGGCACCCTTGCCAAACGCGACAGATTCGCCGTCGAGCGGCACGCCGTTGAGAACGACACCGTCAGCCAAGGTCGCCTTGACCGCCACGCCGTTGATGCCTTCTGCAGGGGCGGCCCACTGGCCGCCTGCTCCCCAGACGGACTCCCACTCCCTGGAGCCCGCGTAAAACCAACTTGTGTTGATCAGTGCCAGGTTGCCCTGGGGCATCGTTACAGCTTCTGCACGGCGGGCGCGGAATACGGCGTGGAGCTCTTGAGGTGTGGGATTTTCTGCAGTCACGACGGCAAGATTACCCAGCAATTCACCCACGGAAGTCTTGGCGCGCAGGTGGAATGCCACGAATCTTTGAGCGTTCTTGGATAAACGAGAGAAGCCTCTCTGGTTGACTTGACTCATGCGATTGTGGAGTCGAGTAGTGCAGAGCGCTCTAATGACCGTTGTCGCTCTTTCTGTGCCGCTTATGGCCGTGCCGGTGGCCTCGGCCGCCGAGCTGGAATCCCCCGTGATCATTCAGGTTCCTGACGGACAGACGGCGACACTCGTAAACGAACTTTCTCTCCTCGGCGTTTCGCCCGACGCAACATATAGCAAGACAATCGATGGCGCTGCAGCCGCTCTGACGCCGATGCAGATAAACACCGTCACACGGAGCATTCCCGGCGCACGCGTTTCTGCCGATTCAACGCTGACGCTGAGCGACGTGCAAAACAATCCGACCTGGGGTATCGATTCCATCGATCAGACATCCACAACTCTTGACCACTCGTACACCTATCCCTCGAGCGCAGGAGACGGTGTGGATGTTTACGTCATTGATACCGGGCTGCGAGCCTCGACCTATGCCGCTGGCGGAGAGCTTTATGGCCGAGTCACAGCCGGATACAACTGGGCGAGCGGAAGCACCAACACCATTGATCACTCAGACACCCGCGAGTGTCTCGTTTCGCTCAACGGTCAGCAGGACGGCGGACACGGGACTCACGTCGCGGGAACCATCGCGAGCACCACATATGGCGTGGCAAAGAAGGCAACCATTGTGCCGCTTCGAGTCTTTAGCTGTGCAACGTGGAATGCCCAGAGCGGACGACTCGAGTCGGGGGCCAATACAAGCGACGTTATTTCGGCAATTGAGTGGGCCGTGGCGCGGCATCAGACCACGGGACGTCCCGCGGTAATCAACATGAGCTTGGGCGGATCTTGTACGGCGAATAATTGCGCCAACGATTCACTGGTGAATGCCGTCAATTCAGCAACTCAGGCGACCACCTTCCAGGGGCAAGCCGTCTCTGGTGTCACGGTCACCGTGGCAGCCGGAAACGGAGACAGCAACGGTAACGGCCTCGATGCCTGCACGACCTCACCTGCGGCCGCAACTTCCTCGATCACCGTAGGCGCCGTCAATCAAAGCCGGTCGCTGACACAGTGGTCAAATTATGGCTCCTGCGTGAGTATTTTTGCTCCCGGTAGCGGCATCACCAGCTTGAACGCCTGGCAATCTCCGGCGTCAAGTGACACGAGCGCAACTGCATCGTTGAGTGGCACTTCGATGGCTTGTCCACATGTTGCCGGAGCCGCGGCTCTGTACCTAGCGATCAACCCGTCAGCATCTCCTGCCCAGGTGAAATCCGCACTCACCAGTCACGCAGTTCTCGGCACCATTTCGGGTCTCACCGGAAGCAAATCCTTGTCACCCAACAAATTTCTCAACGTGAGCTTTATGAGCAGCGGCACGACACCACTGTCGATTTCTGCGCCGACGAACGTACGAACCTCGGGCGCAACACCCACTTCTATGGCACTGTCATGGACCGCGAGCTCCACCTCCGACAGCAGCTCAATGAGTGACTATGTCATTGACTACCGTCGAATCGGTCAATCTGCATGGCAAACCGTCACACACAGCGCTCTCGGCTCAACGACAGCAATGAGGGTTTCAGGTCTCGCGAGCTCAACAACCTATGAGTTTCGGGTTGCGGGCATGTCAGGTTCAACTTTGAGCTCCTACTCCAGCGTGACGTCCGGGCGAACACTCAGTGGCATTACTGGTCGGGTAATCAATCTGGGACTTGCTGGGGTCGGAAGCTCCTACGTCTCGCTCAGCTGGGCACGACCTTCGACACTCAATGGTGGAACGATTAGCGACTATCGCGTGCTCTACCGCAAGGCCGGAACGACGCGCTGGACCATATTCAGCGACGGCGTTTCAACCAGAACTACGGCTCGAGTCACGCGACTCATCTCGCGCACCGCTTATAACTTCGCCATTCGCGCGGTGACCGCCCAAGGGCTTGGTACGGTTGCGTACTTCAACGTACGAACTCGCTAACGCGTAGGGCGGACGGGACTTGAACCCGTGACCGACGGATTATGAGTCCGCTGCTCTAACCAGCTGAGCTACCGCCCCGTGTGACAGTTCGAGTTTAGTCGTCGGTGAGCTCTGGGTCGGGGTCGACAACGTGTTCGCCGCGATAGAGTGCCTCGAAGGTGTCGAGCGTACGCGTGATGTCGTGACCGCTAATGAAGTGAAGCGACTCACGCTTCATCTTTTCGAGTTCAGTCCAGGGCATGGTGAACACCCGCTCGAGCTTGTCGGCGAGTTCTTGAACGTTACCTGGCTCGAACAAAAACCCGTTCTCGCCGTCGTGAATAAGATGCGGAAGTGCCATTGCATTGGCTCCAACGACGGGCAACGCCGTAGCCATGGCTTCCATCGTCGCAATCGACTGAAGTTCAGCGATCGACGGCATGGCGAAAACCTTGGCGCGAGCCAGAGACGCCTTGAGTTCCGCGTCAGTGACGTACCCCGTGAACGTTACCTTCTTGTCCAACCCAAGCTGGTGCACCAGGTGCTTGTGGTGATTGAGCAAGTCTCCTCCGCCGACGATCTCGAGGCTGGCGTTGAGTTCAGGTGGAAGTAGCTTGATCGCACGGATGAGAACGTCGATTTTCTTCTCACCGGTCACACGACCGACGAAAACAGCTTTGTTCTCGCCGTGCTCGTTGAAGGTAGGCGTGTAATGGTGGGCATCAATACCGCATGAGATGGCGTGCACGTCGGTGAGGTGCGTGTACTCCTCGAGGAAGTCCGCTGCCTTTCGCGTGGGCGTGGTGACGGCCTCCGCGCGACCAAATGTGCGAGCTGCAGCAGCCCAGGCTAGGCGAATGGCGAAGTTGTGAACCCACTTGGGAATAACAGCAAAGTCAAGAAGGTTCTCGGGCATGAAGTGGTTCGTACCAATGATTCGAATGCCCCGCTTTTCGGCCTCGATTGAGAGGCCGCGACCCACAATGATGTGTGACTGAAAGTGCACCACATCCGGCTTGACCTGATCGAGAATGCGTGCCGAGTTCTGGTTAATGCGCCACGGCAAGGCGAACCGAAGCCAGTCGTGCGGATACCATCGCCAACTGCGCAGACGGTGCACGGTCATCTTGGCACCCTCGTGCTCTTCGATAAACGTTCCGCGCTTGCGCGAGTAGGCAGGGGCAACGATGTGAACGTTGTGTCCGCGCCCGACAAGTCCGGCGGCCAGCCGCTCGGCAAACTTAGCTGCACCATTAACATTCGGCCCGAAAGTGTCGCATCCAATGACAACCGTGAGTGGCTTGCCTACGGGAGAGTCATTCTCCGACGACGAGCGAGAAGGTTGAGCCACAAAGAATCCTTTAGGTCACGACGCGAGAGCCGAGCGAAATTCGCTACAGACAGTTTACGCGCGCGCTACTTGATAACTCGGTTGGTCAGACGAGGAACTTCACCGGTTTCCCCTGTCGACTGTGGATGCACGCGTGCCATCAAGAAAACACCGGCGACTGCGATTGCACCGGCAATGACGTAGATGGCAATCGCCCAACCAGGAGCCTGTGACGCCTCATCGAGGATGACAATACCGATGCAGACCGCGACCAAGGGGTCAATGACTGTGAGACCTGCGATAACGAGGTCGGGCGGACCAGAAGAATAAGCATTCTGCACGAAAAGCCCACCGATCACCGCGGCGATAAGCAAGGCTGCTAGCGCAAGCCACAGCAAGCCATCCATGTGATTCGAGAACAGTCGAGCCTCAACCACCTTGGCAAGCGTGGCAACAAAACCGTACAAAACACCCGCGCCGAGAATGAAAAAGAGTGCACTAGGTCGATGGCGCAAAATCAGGTACAACACCGCGAGGATGATCATGATGAAGCCCAGGATGATCAGAATCTGAACAAGGTCTTCAGGCAAAACCGGCGCGTTGACGGCAGTGAATGCGGCGACGGTTACAAAGAGGGCGATACCGCCCACGCACATCGTGATGGCAATGATGCTTGCCTTGTTGAGCTTGACCTTGCTCACCCTGGAATTAATGATCGCTGTGAGCACCAGGGCAACGGCACCAATGGGTTGGACGACGATGATCGGCGAGTAGCCAAGACTGACGAGCTGGAAGACAACAGCCAGACCAAGCATGACTGTGCCGAACAACCAGGAAGGTCGCGAAAGCAAGGCAAATAGCTGCTTGACGTTGAGAGCTGTCTTGCCATCCGATTGGGTCTGCTCGTCGACCTTGCCAACGCCCGAGTGTTGAAGCTGAGCACCCACCGACATGAAGACGGCACCCACAAGTGCGAAGGGGATGCCGATAAGTTGAGACGGCTCAAACTGAGCAGTCGTTGAAGCGAGAATCTCAGCTGGCAACATGGTTGTGACTCTATCGAACCCGGCGAACGAACACGGGTTCCCCACGCCGTAGGCTTAAACCATGCCTGTACGCCCCATTGTCATAAGCGGAGACCCCGTTTTGCACGCTCCCGCACAACCGGTCACAACTTTCGACTCCGCACTTCACGCGCTTATTGCCGATATGTACGAAACCATGGATGAGGCCCCGGGCGTGGGACTGGCAGCACCTCAGGTGGGAGTCCCGCTGCGCGTCTTCGTCTATGACTATCCGACCGACGATGGCACTGCTCGCCGTGGGGTCGCAGTCAACCCTGAGCTCTTCATTTCACCGACCGAGGTGCGTGAACCGACCGAGGCCGACGACGAAGGATGCCTGTCGTTCCCCGGAGAGCGATTCCCCCTCGTTCGAGCACACAAGGCCATTCTTCGCGCTCAGGATGAGAATGGCACCCCGTTTGAGATCGAATGCGATGGTTGGTTCGCTCGAATCATGCAGCACGAGTTCGACCACCTCAACGGACTACTGTACGTCGACCGACTGGCGCACGCCGAGGCCAAGCGCGCCGAAAAGGCTCGCAAGAGCAACGGTTGGGGCAAGCCCGGCCTTACATGGATGCCCGGCGTCGACGACCTCGACGGCTAAGGCTAGAAAAACTTGCTCCCCGAGATGGACTCGAACCATCAACCTGCCGGTTAACAGCCGGCTGCTCTGCCAATTGAGCTATCGAGGATTGGCGCTTGCGCGTCTTCTACTTTAGCACCAGCGTGACGACGCAAAATCACATCGCCGACTACCAAAACTAGTAACCACGCACATCTCGGCGTTTGTTTTCAAGCACCAGAATCTCTTGCGAGATGGCCCGTGATTCGTCCGCACAGTCAGCACCAAGTCGCTGAAGGCGCGAGACCAGGTCGCTCTTTTGACGAACGAGATCACGCTCGATGAGGCTGGCGACAACCCCGCGAACGTACAAAGGGATGCGCTCTTCATCTTCTTCAGGAAGGGGAGCAACCGCCAACTGGGTGACCAGGGGGGTCAGTGACTGCGGTACATCGTTCAACACGTCTTGGAGCCAGGTCGGGTTGGCACGAGTGGCCCGATTGGCTCCGATTGCCGCTCGGATGGTGTCGAGCGACGGCTGCGAAAGTTGAGCGTTGCAGGCGTCGTCCATGTGCGCATCCGAAACAGCCGTGGGATGTTGCAATATCGCCATGAGCGCATCGCGCTCGAGTCGAACCGCTGGATCGCGAGCGATTTCGTCGAGCGTAACGACGGCAAAGGTGTTTCCGGTCACGGTGGCAGGCTCGGCAGACGCATCTGCATGAATGTTTTCTGTTGCAGCAGCGGGAGAGTTTGACGCCGAAGAAGCCGCACTCGAGGCAGCCGAGGCATTTCTTGAGGCGCGCGAGACGGCTGATTGCGCCTCGGCGATATCGACTCCGGTCAAGCGGGCAAGTTCGCGGGTGTATCCGGGCTTCAGCGCGGCGTCGCGAATGTCAGCGATGATCGGTGCGGCCTCTCGAAGTGCGGCAACACGCCCCTCGACCGTATCGAGGTTGTAATTCTTCAAAACGGTACGAATGACGAACTCAAACATGGGGACTTTGGAGTCCATGAGGTCCCGCACGGCCTGTTCACCGCGGTGCAGGCGAAGGTCACAGGGGTCGAGACCTTCCGGAGCCACAGCAACAAACGTTTGCGCCGAGAATCGAGCCTGCTCACCGAACGCGCGCATGGCCGCCTTTTGGCCGGCCGCATCGGGGTCGAAAGTAAATATGACTTCACCGAGGCCAGAGTCATCGCCCATGACTCGGCGAATGAGTTTGATGTGATCGACACCAAAGGCTGTGCCACAGGTGGCGACGGCAGTTGTCACTCCCGACAGGTGTGCAGCCATCACGTCGGTGTAGCCCTCGACGACAACCACTTGGCGCGACTTTCCGATGTCGCGCTTGGCTAGGTCGAGTCCGTAGAGCACCTGAGCCTTGTGATAGACAGGCGTTTCGGGTGTGTTGAGATACTTCGGACCTTTGTCGTCGTCAAAGAGTTTGCGTGCTCCGAAGCCGATGGTCTGCCCCGTGACATCACGGATGGGCCACACCAGACGCCCGCGAAAGCGGTCATACGGGCCTTTGTCGCCCTGTGACAGAAGCCCAGCAGCCAGCTGTTCCTCGTCGCTGAAGCCGAGCTTCTTGAGGTGATCCCGCAGTTCGCTCCACGACTTGGGAGCGAAACCGATGCCAAACTGTGCAGCAGCGGAACGGTCGAATCCGCGCTCTCCCAAGAACTTGCGTCCCTCAGCTGCACCCGGAAGGGCCAGCTGATCGATGAAGAACTTTTCGGCCGCGGCATTTGCGGCGAGCAGTCGGCCCCGGTTTCCGCCCTCGCTGGCCTTGCTCGACCCCTCTTCGTAGGTGAGCTGGAAACCGATGCGCTGGGCCAGTCGCTCGACGGCTTCGGTGAACGAGACGTGATCAACCTTCTGCATAAAGCTGTAGACGTCACCGCTCTCGCCGCATCCGAAGCAGTGATAGAAACCAGAAGTTGTCTTGACGTGAAAACTCGGGCTGCGCTCATCGTGGAACGGACACAGACCTTTGAGTGAGCCAACGCCAGCGCTTTTCAGTGACACATGTTCGCCGACAATGTCGGCGATATTCACTCGCGCTTTGACCTCTTCGATATCTGAGGCACGAATCTTGCCGGCCACTATGCCCCCACGATTCGCTCGTGCCAGGCGAACGCCGACTGGTCGGTGAGGCTCGCAATCTGGTCGACGATGACGCGTTTGCGAGCTGCGTCGTCCGCCGAGGCGTTCCAGTCGTCAGCAAACGCACGATCGAGTCCTGAAGCCCCCATGCTCCAGAGCTTGTCAGCTAGTTCGGTGAGAACCTCGCGCTGGTGTGCATACACGGGCTGGCGGGAGTTAATCTTCATGACGAAGGCGGCGACGATGCCTTTGAGTACAGCGATCTCTGCCTGAACCTCGCGGGGGACGACGACCGAAGCGCCGAATCGAGCCAACGCTGTCTGCGGATGCGCGGCTCGCGTGGCGTGCGTGGCGGCGTGCGCGAACCGCCCAATCAGCTTCGAGGTGAGGTTCTTCAGCTTGGCTTGAGCCGTTCGAGAGCCGTCCCACTCGTCGACCCACACGTCGAGAGTGTCAAGCCGGTCGAACGCGGCAATGAGTTCATCGTGGCTGTGCTCGCCACCGATCCACTCAAACATCTGGTCAACCAGATCATCGTGATTGACCCTCGCGCCGAGTTCACGGGCGTCGATGTATCCGTTGACGATGGCGTCTTCGAAGTCGTGCACCGAATACGCAATGTCATCGGAAAGGTCCATGACCTGAGCCTCGATACAGCGCACGCGGTCGGGCGCACCTGCGCGCATCCATTCAAAGACGTGAACATCGTCGGCGTAGAAACCAAACTTGGCGCGACCGGTCGGGTCGATGACAGCCTGCTGAATAGGCCACGGGTACTTGGTGCTGGCGTCGAGGCTCGCGCGAGTGAGGTTCAGCCCGAACGAGGTACCCCGGGTGCCAAAA
Organism: Aurantimicrobium sp.; assembly: GCA_024644865.1. GTDB lineage: Bacteria > Actinomycetota > Actinomycetes > Actinomycetales > Microbacteriaceae > CAIOLM01. Next base: position 4,353 of record JAHEGZ010000011.1, on the reverse strand, counting down.
ACCTTGGCCTCGAGACGCGTCAGCAGCCGAAGCGTCTGCGCGTTTCCTTCGAAGCCGCCAATAGCTTTCGACCACTCTGAGAGCGCTTTCTCACCGTTGTGTCCAAACGGCGGATGCCCAATGTCGTGTGCCAGACACGCAGTGTCGACCACATCGGGGTCGAGCCCGAGCGACGCGGCGAGCTCACGACCGACTTGAGCGACCTCCAGCGAGTGCGTCAAGCGGTTGCGAGCAAAATCAAGACCGGCGGTCGGGCTGAGCACCTGAGTCTTGGCAGCCAAACGGCGCAGCGCACTGGAGTGCAAAAGACGAGCACGATCGCGGGCGAACTGGCCCCGACGAGAGGAGTGTTCTTCGCCGCACATGCGGGCAGTGTCGGCCTCGGTGTAGCCGGCGGGCATGAAGGAGTCGTTCACCTATCCCCCGCTCGCGTCAATTTCGGCCTCTGCCACGGTAGCGCGGTCGGCATCCCCAAGTGTGCGGGATTCGAGCCAACGATCGGGGAGTGCTGTCTTTTTGGGAGTTCCGGCACGGCCACGTTGCCCTTCGGCGGCAAGACCCGGATACGGAGCACTCCAGTCGAGCTCCCCAAGCAAATCATCAAGGTGCTGCAGGCTCGTGACGAGCGCCATGCGTGAGCGAAGGTCTCCGCCGACCGAGTAGCCCTTGAGGTACCAGGCCATGTGCTTTCTGACATCTCGGCAGGCGCGCTCTTCACTGTCAAAAAACTCGACCAACAACTCCGCGTGACGGCGAATAGCTTTCGCCACGAAGCCGAGGTCAGGCTGCACCAGCGAGCTCTCTTCTTGAAGACCCGCACGGTGACGGAATGCCGCGGTGAGATCTGCAAACAACCACGGTCGACCCAGGCAACCGCGACCCACGACCACGCCGTCGCAGTCCGTCTGTTCCATCATGCGAATGGCGTCTTCACCCGACCAGATGTCACCGTTGCCGAGAACGGGCACATCGGTGATGACCGACTTCAATTCGCCGATGGCGTTCCAATCGGCTTGCCCGCTGTAGTACTCGCTGGCCGTGCGACCGTGCAGAGCGATGGATGCAACACCCGCCCCCTGCGCAATCTTTCCTGCCTCAATAAAGGTCAGGTGGTCGGAGTCGATGCCCTTACGCATCTTGATGGTCAGCGGCAGGTCTCCGGCCCCGGCAACGGCCGACTCGATGATGTCTCGAAAGAGGTCGGTTTTCCAGGGCAGTGCAGCACCGCCACCCTTGCGGGTGACCTTGGGAACCGGGCATCCAAAATTGAGGTCAATATGGTCGGCGAGGCCTTCGGCAGCCAACATTCGGGCCGCGTCGCCCACTGTCTTGGGGTCAACACCGTAGAGCTGAATCGAGCGAGTCGTCTCGCTCTCGTGGTGCTTGATCAAGCGCATCGAAGCCGGAGTGCGCTCGACAAGCGCGCGAGAGGTGATCATTTCGGAGACGTAGAGTCCAGCTCCGTATTCGCGGCACAGACGGCGGAAGGCGGTGTTGGTAATCCCGGCCATGGGAGCAAGAACTACCGGAACATCGACGGTGATGGGCCCAATTGCCAATCCGCCTGCAACCGCAGGACTAACCACCATCGCCAACTCGCTTCACTCACGTTTCGTAGCCTTTAGTATCCCACGCTCGGGCAGGTTCGCTATGTCGTCGGCTTGTCTATTGCCCCGCCGAAACGACGGTCACGCCCGACGTAGTCTGTGACGGCATCCCACAGGTCAGTGCGCGTGAAATCGGGCCAGAGCCGATCGAGAAAGACCATCTCGGCGTAGGCCGATTGCCACAGCAAGAAGTCGCTTGTTCGCTGTTCTCCACTGGATCGAACAAACAGGTCAACATCGGGCATATCGGGCTGGTAAAGGTGCTGCTCGATGCGTTCTTCACAGACGCGATGAGGGGCCAACCGGCCATCAGCAACTTCTTGCGCAATCGCTCTGACCGCATCCACAATCTCGATGCGACCACCGTAGTTGACGCACATTGTGAGAGTGAGAGTGGTGTTGTCTTTCGTCAGCTCCTCGGCGTACTGAAGTTCGTTGATGACCGACTTCCACAGCTTAGGCTTGCGTCCGGCCCAGCGAACTCGCACACCCCACTCGTTGAGCTGGTCTCGACGGCGGTGCAGCACGTCACGGTTGAAACCCATTAGAAACTTGACCTCGTCAGGTGAGCGCTTCCAGTTCTCGGTCGAAAAAGCATAAACCGAGAGGTGCTTAATGCCCATCTGGATGGCGCCGGCGACGACATCAAGAAGGGCGGCCTCCCCCGCCTTGTGGCCCTCTACACGGGTCAGCCCACGAGCATTGGCCCAGCGACCGTTGCCATCCATCACGATGGCAACATGGTTCGGTACCGAGCCGGCCGGCAAAGCGGGCGGGTAAATGCCCGTCCAGTCGACGGGGCGGTAGGCAACCGCATCTTTGTGGGTGTAAGGCTTGCTCATCGAGCCACGTGCTCCAAAGATTTTAGTCCGCGCTCAAGGTGCCACTGCGTGTAGGCAGAGACAAGGCCGTCAGCGCGGCTCCAAGCTTTCGGGTCGGCCGCCTCGGCGCGATCCCATTCGCCGCGAACTAGTGCGTCGAGAACCTGAACCGTAGCTGCATCGATGCGTGCAGCCCCGGTGGGTGCGCAGTCGGCACAAACCATGCCGCCAAGCTGAACCACGAACTGCTCGTGCAGCCCCACTGCGCCGCACTTGGCGCAGGAATCGAATGATGGTGCCCATCCAGCGATGGAGAGCGCACGCAGCAGGTACGAATTCAGAGTCAGAGTTGCCGGATGCTCACCGCGCGACAGCGAGCGAAGCCCACCCACCAGCAGAAGGTACTGCTGGGGAGCCGCCTCAGAGTCGGTCAGTCGATCAGCTATCTCGACCATGACATTCGCAGCTGTATAGAGCTGGTAGTCAGCCACGATCTCAGAACCGTAGGACCCGAGCGTTTCCGCCTGGTTCACCGTGTCGAGGCTTTTGCCCAGGTAAAACTGCACATCGGCCACCATGAACGGTTCGAGCCGTGAACCGAACTTTGACGCCGTGCGACGAACACCTTTGGCAACCGCGCGTACTTTGCCGTGGCCTTTGGTGAGCATCGTGACGATGCGATCTGCTTCACCCAGCTTGTGGGTGCGCAGAACGACTGCTTCGTCTCGATAGGTGGGCACTCGCTAATTATCCGACGAGGGCGTGCTCTCCAAGGCGAACGGCGCGGTTGATTGCCGAGACGACAGCCTTGAGCGATGCGGTCGAAATGTCAGAGTCGATTCCGACGCCCCACAGGCGCGTTCCGTTGACGTTGAGCTCGACGTAAGCAGCCGCCTGAGCGTCGCCACCGGCAGCCATCGTGTGCTCGACATAGTCGAAGAGCTCGACGTGGATGCCCTCAGCGGCCATCATCTTCAAAAATGCGTCAATCGGACCGTTGCCGATGGAGTCTTTGCGACCGACTTCTTCGCCGTCCCGCAGGTCGACGCTGAGCTTTACCGTTCCGGCAAAGTCCGACTCGGTGCGGCTACCGCGCAGTTCGAAGCGACCCCACTTGTGGGCGGCATCGACAGCCGGAAGATACTCATCCTGGAAGATGGTCCAGAGTTCTTCACTGGTGACCTCGCCTCCCTCGGCATCAGTCTTGGCCTGAACTACACCCGAGAACTCGATCTGCAAGCGACGAGGCAGGTCGAGCGAGTGATCCTTCTTGAGCAGGTAGGCGACACCACCCTTGCCCGACTGCGAGTTCACACGAATCACGGCTTCGTAAGTGCGACCGAGATCTTTGGGGTCGACCGGCAGGTAGGGAACGCCCCAAACCAGTTCGTCAACGTGGACTCCACGCGAGGCGGCCTCTTCGGCCATCGCCTCAAAGCCCTTCTTGATGGCGTCCTGGTGTGACCCCGAAAAAGCGGTGTAAACCAGGTCACCGGCCCACGGGCTACGCTCGTGAACCTTCAACTGGTTGCAGTACTCGGCGGTGCGCTTAATTTCGTCGAGGTTCGAAAAGTCGATTTGCGGGTCGATGCCCTGAGTGAACATGTTGATGCCCAGCGCGACGAGGTCGACGTTTCCGGTGCGCTCCCCATTTCCAAAGAGGCACCCCTCGATACGGTCGGCACCGGCCATATAGCCCAATTCGGCAGCAGCGACAGCGGTGCCGCGGTCATTGTGCGGGTGCAGCGAGATGATGATGTTTTCGCGGTGGGCGAGGTGACGTCCCATCCATTCGATGGCATCCGCGTAGACGTTTGGGGTTGCCATCTCAACCGTGGCGGGCAGGTTAATGATGACTTTGCGCTCTGGTGTGGGCTCAAAGATCTCGATGACCTGATTGCACACCTCAACAGCAAACTCGAGCT